>JBQTHU010000099.1:0-14423 GCA_052389535.1 Betaproteobacteria bacterium
ATGCCCTGCGCGAGAAAGCCGCGCCGCACGCGTTCGATGTACTCCACGAACTTGAGATCGCTGCGGGTATGCGCGCCGCGCGGACGGGGCAGATCGATGTCGAGCACTTCGGTGATGCGGCCGGGACGCGCCGACATCACGACCACCCGGTCGGAAAGAAAGATCGCCTCCTCGATGCTGTGGGTGATGAAGAGCACCGTGTTGCGGTCGCGCAGCCACATGCGCTGCAGGTCGAGATTCATCTGCTCGCGCGTGAGCGCGTCGAGCGCGCCGAATGGCTCGTCCATCAGCAGCAGTCCGGGGCTCTGCACCAGCGCGCGACAGATCGCGACGCGCTGCCGCATCCCGCCCGACAGTTCGCTGGGATACTTTTCCTCGAATCCCGAGAGTCCCACCGAATGGAGCAGTTCCAGCGCCTTCTTCTGGTGCGACTTCTGGTCGAGCCTCCTGATCTCCACGGGCAGCAACACGTTGGAGAGCACGCTGCGCCAGTCGAGCAGCACGTCGCGCTGGAAGACGATGCCCGCCTCGTGCACCGGGCCGTCAACCGTCCGGCCCGCCACTTTGATGCTGCCCGACGAGACCGGAATCAGGCCGGACAGCAGCATGAGCAGCGTGCTCTTGCCGCAGCCGCTGGGTCCGACGATCGATACGAACTCCCCTGAACCGAGCGTCAGCGACACTTCGTCGAGCGCGTGCACCGCGCCGCCCTTCGCGGTGCGGTAGTGCTTGGTGACGCGCTCGATCTCGACTGATACGTCGTGCACGCCGCGCGCGATGCCCTGTGCCGCCATGCCGGTCACTCCACGCGCTCGGTAATCTGGCGATGCCAGGGAATCACCAGGCGCTCGACCCATGCCACCACGTTGAACAGGATGACGCCCATCAGCGACAGGATCACCACGGCGGAGAAAAGGAGCGGCGTGTCGAGCCGGACCTGCGCGATCAATTGCAGGTAACCGAGACCTTCTTCCGCGGCGATGAATTCCCCGACGATGGCGCCGATCACCGCCTGGCCGATCCCGACCTTGAGCCCGCCGAAAATGCTCGGCAGCGCTTTCGGAAAGCGGATCTTGACGAACGTCTGGAGCTGGCTCGCGCCCATCGATTCGGCGAGATAGATCATCTCCTTTTCCACCGAGCGCATGCCGATCACCGTGTTGATCACGATCGGGAAGAACGAGATCAGGAAAGCGACGAGCACCTTGGGCAGGATGCCGTAGCCGAACCACATCACCAGTATCGGCGCGAGCGCCACCTTGGGAACGGTCTGCAGGGAGACCATGAGCGGGAATGCGACGCGCTCGAAAATGCGCGAGTAGACGATGGCGACCGCGAGCGGGATGCCGACCACCACGCTCAGCCCGAAACCGAGGACGATTTCCTGCAGGCTCGCCCACGCGTTGTTCATGAGCAGCGCCCAGTCCTGGTAGATCTTCACCAGAATGACGGACGGGCTGGGGAGGATGTAGACCGGAACGGTGAGTGCGCGGCAGGCGATCTCCCACGCGACGAACACCAGTATCAAAATGCCGAGCGCTGCACCCTGCTCGGAGAGCCAGCCCCACGCGCGGCCGGCTAGCGAAGGCTCCAGATTGATGGCGGCTGCTGTGGGCATGGCTTACTCCTTCGCGGGCGAGGCGCGCGCGACCGCAGTGCCACGCGGCCGCCCTGGCGGTGGGTTTTTCTCGTTGCCGGCAGCACCGGGTGCGGCCGGCGACCGGCCCGGCAGTGGCTTACTTCAGAAACTCGTTCGTGTAGTAAAGGCTGAGATCCTTGCGTTCCTTGATCGCGCCGGTGCTTTGCAGCAGATCGAGCGTCGCATTCCAGTCCTTTTCGCTCTGCCAGCCGATCGGCCTGCCGGCGGGCGCGTTGGTGGAGTCTACCGTCGCTTTCACCTGCGCCAGCAGGACGTCAGCGTTCTCCTTGACCTTCATGTACTTGTTCATGATCTCCGCGGCGCCCTTGGGATCCTTCATCGCGTCCGCGTAGCCGCGCGCGGTGGCGCGCATCAGCTTCGTGACCGCCTGCGGATTCTTGCCGGCGTAGTCGGTGCTGACGTAGTACGAGGCGCCCACTAGATTCAGCCCGTAGTCCGCTACTCTCATGACGTTGAACTTGACGCCGGTGCGCTGCTCCAGCACCGGCAATTCATTGCTTAGATATACCGACATCACGTCCACCTTGCGGTTGAGAAACTGCGAGGTGCGCGCCGAATTGTCCATCTGGATGCGTACGATCTTGGAGAGATCGATCTTGTTGATCTTGGTGAAGGGCTCAATCATGTCAGTGAAGGTTTCGCCGACCGAAATGCCGATGCGCTTGCCTTCGAGGTCTTTCGGTCCTTTGAGCGGCACCTCCGGGAAAGAGATCACGCCCATCGGCGCCTTAGTCTGATAGAGCGCGCCGACCTTGACCGGCATGCCCTGGCTCACCGCCTGCGCCGCCGCGACCGCCGGTCCATAGCCGATGGCCTCCGTTCCGGCGGCGATCAGCCGTAGCACCGTCTGCGCGCCCTGACCCTCCGCCAGCTCGACGTCGAGCCCTTCCGCCGCGAAGTACCCTTTGTCGAGCGCGACGAAGAGCGGTGCGTATTCGCCTTTCAGTTTCCACGTGAAGCGGACGAGCACTTTTTCCTTGGCGGCGGGTTTGGCGGCCTGCGCCAGCGCTTCGGCGCCGGAGAGGCCCAGCACGATGGCCAGCGCGGCCATGAATCCGGTAAGCGGCATACGCGCGGTGTTCATAGGGGCATTCCTCCTCGGGTTTTGTGATCACACAGTGTGATCGGCGTGCATTGCAGTGTCAAGGCGACCGGCGGGTCACGACTTCGCGGCGGCCGGTTTCGCCGCTGAGGGTTCTTCGTAAAGCTCGACCTTGTTTCCGTCAGGATCCGCGACATACACCGTGCGGCCGTAAATGCCGTTGTGCAGATCCTGGAAGAATCTCACCTTGGCGGCCTTCAGGCGCACGGCCAGGCCAGCGACGTCGTGGACGCGGAAGGCCATGTGATCGATCTGCAGCGGCCTGCCCGGGCCGCCCGTGGTAAGCGCGATGCCCTGGTGAAACGGCACGAACGGGCGCCCGTCGGCAAGCGGTTTCGCCTGACGTTCCGTGAAGCCGAGCAGGTCGATGTAAAAGCGCCGCGACGCTTCGAGATCCGCGACCTGCAGCAGCATGTGTGCGAAGCCGAGCGCGCGCGGCTTCCGCTGCGCGTCCAGCCAGGCGGCCATATCGTTCGAATCCGACAGCACGCAGAAGTACTGGGCCCACACCTTCAGCGCGATCTGCTCCCACTCTTCGTTGACGCCGGAGAGGCAGTCGGTCAGCGCCACCACGTCGTAGTCGCGCAGATACGCCTCGCGGATGGTGGTCTCGACGCAGGCGTTGGTGGTGGTCCCGGTGATGAAGAGCGTCTGCGTGCCCAGCATGCGCAGCACCTGCTCCAGGCGCGTCGCATAGAAGGCGCCAAAGCGGTGCTTGTTCACCACCAGCGCCGGATCGGCGGCGGCCAGTTCCTTCAGTTCGTCGATGATCCCGGCATCCCAGCTGCCGGCCAGCGCCGAGACCTGTTTACGCTTGGCGGTGTGCGCAGCGATCTTCTTTTTCGCCCGCACCGCGTCCTGTTCGAAGTGTTCCTGCACCGTCCAGATCACCGGCATGCCGGCGGCCTGGCAGCGCTCGATCAGCGACTTGAGCGTGGGGACGATGGCGGCGAGCCGCCGCGTGTTGACGCCGGAGACGCCCAGCGTGCCTTTTTCGTGCACGAAAGCGTTCTGCATGTCGATTACGACCAGCGCGCTCGTGCCGAGATCCAGCGCATCGAGTGCCATCATTTCTGCTCCGGCTCGAGATCGCTGCCGAGCCTGCCGTCCCGGCCCCAGCTATCCTTCGGGACGTCCTGGATGATGACGTGCAGGTGATCGGGCTTGCATCCTGCGTGCTGCACCATCGCCTCGGTGATGGCGGCGACGAGCCTGCGCTTCTGCTCGACGCTGCGTCCTGTCCACATCTGTACTGTCACTACGGGCATCTCACACCTCCGCTTTCGGTAAGTCAGCCGCCCACGCCGGCGTCGCGGGCGCGAATCCGGTTGCGAAGTCGCTGCCGCAGCGATCTTCGCCGCGCGCGAGCCAGATCGGGCGGTTCAGATAATTCACGAGCGGCCGCTCTTCCATGGCGATCCGGTTTGCGGGATGGCGCGGGTCGCGGTTGTAACGGGAGGTCGCCGGCATGTAGCGGATCACGTAATGCGCGCCCGGGAAAGTCGGCGGCGCGGGATGCGCCGCCGTAACGTTCCACAACACGTGCGCGCCACCCGCCAGGGAAATATCGGCGATCAAACCGGCCAGCGGATCCACAGGCCAATAGCGCCCCTCGGTTGCGCGCGCTGCGGCCCACGAATCCCCATCGAGATAAAGCTCGCTATCCCATAGCACCACGTCCGGCCCCATCAACGCTTCCACGGCATCGAGCAGCACCGGGTTCTCGCATAACTCGAGAAACTTCCACGCATCGAACAGCGCCGCAGCCCGGCCGAACGGATTGTGTGCCCCCGAAAGCTGCGCCGCGTGCGGACGCCGCGCGGCCAGTATCTGCGCCGCTTGTGCGATGGGAACTGCCAGTTCGGAAAAGAGCGCGTGCGGGAGCGTGGTCCAGCCGCACGTCCGCCAGCTCTCGAGATCGATCGTGATTCCGGCCGGTGTGCTCATGCGGTTGTTGCTTCTCCCGCCGGACGGATCATGCAGCGGCCGCGGCCGTGCCGTGTGTCGTTGACCGCCCCGTTCTCGTAGACAACCTCGCCGCGCGCGATGGTGAGAACCGGCCAGCCCTTGAGCTTCCAGCCTTCATAGATGCAATGTCCGTGACCGGTGTGCTTTACCGCGCGTTCCTCATCGAGGTCGACCAGCACCAGATCCGCATCCGCGCCGGCCTGCAACGAGCCTTTGCGCGGCCAGAGACCGAATCGCCGTGCCGGATGATAGGAATTGAGCTGCACCAGCCGCGACAGCGGAAGGCCGCGCTGGTGCACGCCAAAGTTCAGCATCAGTGCGAGTTCCCATGGAAAGGTCACGACGCCGGGGACCTCCTTCCACAGGTCTTCGCCTTTTTTCGGATAGAAGGGCACGTGATCCGTGCCGAGGCTGTAGACGCTGCCGTTCTGCACGCCTTCCCACAGCCCGTCGAGATCCTCCCTGGGCCGCAGCGGGGGCGAGATTTTCGCCCGCATGTCGAGGTCCGGATCGTAACAGGTGCGGGTGAGGTAATGCGGGCACGTCTCCACCGTGACGTCGATGCCGCGCCCGCGCGCTTCCGCTGCGAGGACCGGGCCTTTGCCGACCGAAGTGTGCACGATATGCAGCGGGCAGCGCGTGCGTTCGGCGAGGAACAGCATGCGCTTGATCGTTTCCTCTTCGCAGAACGACGGCCGCGATTCGGTATAGGCGCCGAGATCCTGGCGACCCGTCGCCTTCAGCTCGTCCTTGAGCCACGAGGCGATGCCGGTATTCTCGCAGTGCACGCTGATCACGCCACCCGGAATTTTCACGAGATGGCGCATGGCGGCGTAGACCCAGCCGTCCGTAGCCGGAACGATGCCGATCGGGTTGTCCGGCTCGTAGCCGAAGTAACACTTGAACGAGCGCACGCCGGTGTCGCGCACGACGTTCGGTATGTCGTTGATGTGGTCTTCGCGCTGTATGCCGAAGTGAAAACCGAAGTCGATAAGGGCGTTCTGCTCGCCCACCGCGCGCCGCTCCCTGTAGAACGGCGTGTACGGGCCCGCCTTGTTGCGAATGTAGAGCAGGATCGTCGTGACGCCGCCGGAGGCCGCCGCGGCGGTCTCGGTGCGCATGTCCTGATCATAGGGATAGTTGACTCCGAGGTGACAGTGGGGATCGATCACGCCCGGCAGCAGCGCGCGACCCGCGGCATCGATTACCCGTTTCGCGTCCGGCAATGCGTCGTTCGTGCCGGTCACCGCGATGCAGCCGCCGTTGACGGCGACCCCTCCCATGAATTCGCCGTCGTGGGTGACGACGCGGGCGTTACGCACTACCAGGTCTGCTTTCATTTGCGCTCGCTCAGGATGGCCTCGATGCGCGGGCGGATGCCGCTCCACTGGCTCTGGCCCACCGTGACCGGCGCCCGCATGCCCATGCCGCGCGCCCACACGAACTTGATGCCGCGCTGCGCCGCCGCGTCGCGATCGATGCCGCCAGGCGGCGCCGCAAGATCCACGAGCAGGGCATGATGCGGAAGACGCGCGATCACACCGCGGCCCACCACCGGAGCCGGGACGGTGGACACCACTGCATCCAGCGCAGGGGCAAGCGCCTCCAGCTCGCCGAGCGCGTGGCTTTCCGCCCCGGCGGCGTGCGCCGCGGCGCGCTGCACCTTGTTGCGGGCCGCGACGTGAGTATACGCGCCCAGCGCCACGAGACAGCGGGTGACGAGAAAACCGATCGTGCCCTGCCCGACCACGCACACGCGCGACTTGTGCAGCGTGATGTCCGTATTCTCGATCATCACCTTGAGCAGGCCCTCGACGATGGCCGGCCCGCGGAGCAGCATGAGATCGACGTCGTGCTCGTACTCGTGGAAGGTGATGCCGAGCGCCGCACCGTGCCGCTTCAGGTTCTCATCGGCCCAGCCCAGAATGATGTGCGCCGGCTTGCGCATGCCGCCGAGCATCTCGCGGTCGGGGATGATGCGCGCCGGGCACTGCGGGGCGAACAACGCCCCGTCGGCGGCGATACCGGGAATGGGAAAGAGCGCGATATCCGCGCCGGAGAGCGCGATCGGGGCATTGTCCATGCGCTTCACGCCGGAAATACCGTTATCCGGCCAGGGGAAACCGCAGGCGCGCACCTCCGCGCCGGTGGCTGCGGCAAGGCGCGCGATCTCCTGCTCGCGGCGGTCACCGGCCACGATGGCGATTACGAGATCTTTCCACTCCACCTCAGTGCCTCACCCGCGCGACCAGCGCTTCGCGGTCCAGTCCGGCGATATCCATCGACTCGGCGGTGCGGCCGTTGGCGCGGTAACTCGTGCCCACCAGCGTTTCGGCGAGATCGAAGAGCGCGCTCGCGACCGGCACGCTGACACCGGCAATGGCCGCGAAGGCCATGAAAGGCAGCAACCCGTGCCCGAAGTCTTCCAGATAATAACGATGGGAGAGGGAATGGGGTGCCTTGATGCGGCGGTTTGCCGCGCCGCCCGAGATGGCGGCGGCGTAGTCGTCGGTATCACCGATATCCGGCTCCACGGTGCCGATCTGCTGCATTTCGACGATGAGGCTGGGCAGCGCGTGTCCGAACGCGTGGGCGACTGCACGACGTTCGTCATCCAGCGCGCGCATCACCCGCGCAACACCCGGGGTCATGCCTTCGACGTAGAACGTGAAGTCGCCGTCCGTCGCTTCGATCCAGCTTGCGCCGAGCACCGCGCCGGGCGGATGCAGCACCATGTTGACGTTGGAGAGGTCCGCGGCGAGAACATCCTGCACCGGGCTCGCGCATGCGAACAGCGCCTGCGCCACTTCGAGCGCATGCGCTCCGCCCGGGAGCGACGCGGCCTTCACCTGTTTCGCCTTGCCGCTGATGGTCACGCGTTGCGGCTGATAGTTCCGCGCCACGTAGGTCAGCGTCGCCAGCTCGGCGATCGGCGGCACTGGC
This sequence comes from Betaproteobacteria bacterium, assembly GCA_052389535.1. Lineage (GTDB taxonomy): Bacteria > Pseudomonadota > Gammaproteobacteria > Burkholderiales > SG8-41 > DSOT01. The sequence goes on from JBQTHU010000099.1 coordinate 7,674, forward strand.
CGGCCCGTGCGCCGGTACACGGCGCTGAATTCGAGCGCGCCCCCGGTGTGACCGGGGTTGAGGACCACCGGAGTATCGGAGGATACGTCCTGTTCCACGAGCATGCGCGCCACCGCCGCGTGCGAAAATGTGGGCACCGCGCAGACAATCGCCTCGCAATCGCGCAACGCCCGGCGTACGTCGCTGGTGATGAGGGCGGGCTCGGTGAGGCCTTCTCCGAGCGCGCCCTCGTGCTCGATGCCCCCCGCCTTCCGGAAGCGTTCCACGCTCTGCGCGGAGCGGCCCCAGAGGGTGACATCGTGCCCGCGCTGGGTCAGGTCCACTGCTGCGGCTGCGCCTCCCGCGCCGGCACCGATTACCGTTACTCGCATGCGTAACTGTTAAGCCGGGATGGACGCGCTCGGGGCAAGGGGTGAAGTCAGTCGGCACGCCTCGTCGCGCCGCTGAAGCATCGCGATGGTGCGTGTTATGATCACATAATATGATCACAGCTCCGGTGCTTGTCAAGAACACAGGCGTAACACGGCGCACCTCTGGGCGTCGTCTGAGGGTTCGAGGAAGGTTGCAATGCGCGCGCAGCACCTGGTGAAAGCGGGCGGCACGAAGGCCGCGCCGCGCGCTGCAGCACGCCGTCGCGGGGAAGTCCAGGATCGCGTCGTCGATGAGCTGCGCCGGGCGTTGATGGTCGGTGCGTTCGTTCCCGGGCAGACCATATCGCTGCGCCGGCTTGCTGAAGACCTCGGAACCAGCGCCATGCCGGTGCGTGAAGCCATCAATCAGCTCACCGCGGCGAATGTGCTCGAGATGCTGCCCAACCGCACGGTGTGCGTGCCGCGCATGACGCGGGCTAAATTCGAAGAGCTGGCGCGCGTACGCCAGGCGCTCGAAGGCATGGCCGCCGAAAACGCGTGCCGCAATGCGACGCCTCAACTCGTGAAGCGGCTGGAGAAGCTGAACGCCGATCTCCTGTACGCCATCAGCGCCCGCGACATCGTGGGCTGTCTTACGCGCAACCGGGAATTCCACTTCACGCTCTACGAGGCGGCGCGATCGGAGGTGCTGCTGCCCCTCATCGAGCCGCTGTGGCTGCAGGCGGGCCCGTTCATGTATTTTTCCCTGATATCGCCGGATATGCCGTGGGACGCCAGCGCGCACAGCGACGTGCTGCAGGCGCTCGCCAGGAAAGACCCGGTTGCGGCGCGCCGGGCCATCGAGCGCGACATCCGCAACACCGCCGCGTTCCTGCTCAAGTCCTCGGCTTTTCGCGGGACCTCCGGGCCGCTTGCCACGCTGCGCGGCGAGTTGCGTTCCGAAGCCTGACGGGGCGCGCGGCTTCGCCGCGCTACGCGATGAGCGCATTGGGCGTGATTCCGGTATTCGTGCTTACCGGCTTTCTCGGCAGCGGCAAGACCACGCTGCTGAAATTCCTGCTCGCGCATCCCGGCATGCGCGACACCGCGGTGGTGGTGAACGAACTCGGAGAGGTGGGGCTCGATCATCTCCTCGTACGCGAGGTGACCGAAGAGGTGGTGCTGCTCAATTCGGGCTGCATCTGCTGCTCCATGCGGGACGATCTCGTGTCCGCGCTGGACGATCTTGCCGCGCTGAGACAGGCCGGGTCCGTGCCGCAGTACGCGCGCGTGGTCGTGGAGACCACGGGGCTTGCTGACCCCGCGCCGCTCGTTCAGACCCTGATCGGGGAGCGCAGCCTGCAGGAACGCTGGCGGCTTGCCGGCCTGGTGACGACGGTCGATGCCGTGTTCGGAAGCGCCGAACTCGATGCGCATCCCGAATCGGTGAAGCAGGCGGCGATCGCCGACCGCCTGGTGCTGACCAAGACCGATCTCGCGCCGGCGCCGGCCATCGAGAGCCTGTGTCGGCGGCTGAGGACGTTGAATCCTGCGGCGGCGCTACTCACTTCCGCTCCTGCCCGTCATCCCGGGCCCGAGCGACTGTTCTGCAGCGAGGAATTCGATGTCCATTCCCGGGCGGGGGCGGTGCGAAACTGGCTGAACGAGGGAGCGTATCGACGTGCGGATCCGCGCGCGCACGACGAGCGCGTGTCGGCGTTCTGCGTGCGCATAGCCCAACCGCTGGAACGCAGGCGCTTTCTGGAGTGGCTGGAACTGCTGCTGGCGAGCCGCGGCGAAAACCTGCTGCGGGTGAAAGGCATCGTCAACCTCGCCGGAAGTCCGCGCCCGGTGGTGATTCAGGGCGTTCAGCACATGTTCTATCCGCCGGCGGAACTCGCGGCGTGGCCCGACGAGGACCGCGGCACCCGCATCGTTTTCATTACACGCGACCTGACACGCACCGCAGTCGAGACTTCGCTGCGGCAGGTGCTGGGCGAGACGCTGGCGCTTCAGTCGTAGGTGGTGGTGACGGTCGGGGTGTGGGCGAGCGACAGCCCCGCGCGCTTTACCACCGCGGCCGCGCGCGCGCGCGCTTCTTCGCGCAGCGCGCGTTCGTCTATGGTGGCAACCCTTCCGTCTCTGAACAGCGCCTTCCCGTCCACCCAGGTCTGCGCGATGGAGGCGGGGCTCGCGGAATAGACCACCGCCTGCAGCGGGTCGCCGTAGGGGACCCACTCGTAGTGGTCGAGATCGAACAGCACGAAATCGGCCTTCTTGCCGCGCTCTATCGAACCGATCTCATCGTCCCATCCGAGAAGCTGCGCGCCCTCGATCGTCGCCATGCGCAGCGCTTTTCGTGCGCCGACCAGCGTCGAATCCATGCGCGCGTCCTTGAACATGCCGGCCACGAGATACATCTGGCGCATGAGATTAAGGTTACCGCCCGCGGACACGCCGTCCGTCCCGATGCCGATCCGGATGCCGGCCTCGATCATCTCCGGATACTTGCCGATCTTCGCTGCACCCTTGGCGAGCTTGACCGATGTTGCCGGGCAGAACGCGACCATCGTTCCGGCCTTCGCCATGCGCTCGATCTCTTCATCGGTGACCGCGACACAGTGTGCGATGACGAGGTTGGGTCCGAGCCCGCCGGCGTTGGCGATGCGCGAGATCGGCCACACGCCGTGCCTCTTTTCCGAGACGCGCGCTTCTTCGATGCTGGTCGCGAGATGGTACGTGGTCCCGACGCCGAGTTTTTCCGCGAGCGCGCGGGAACCGACGTGCAGTTCGAGGCTGCACGGCTCTTTTCCCTCGATGTTGACCCAGCAGCGCACGCGGCCGCTCGCAGCGCCGTGATGCGCCTTCACCGTCGCTTCCAGCTCTTTCAGGGCGACCCGGACGTCGGGGAAGAAGTGATGGGCCATCATCTCTTCCGTCCAGCCCTCGGGAATTGTGTCAGGCCGGACATCCGCGGCGTGCCGTCCGGTTATGCCGCGCATGCCACTCTGCTCGATGGCCCGCACCACGCCGGCAACGTCGTTTTGCGCACCCATGTCGAGGAAGCAGGTCGTGCCGCAGCGGAGCATCTCCGCCATGCCGATCGTCGCGCCGACCAGCTCGTCGCGCGCATCGACGTTGGCGTAAAACGGTTTCGCCCAATGGAACACCCAGGCGCGGGTCGCGAGGTTGTCCGGAAACACGGCGCGCGACAGGGTTTCGGAAAGGTGGACGTGCGAATCGATGAAGCCGGGCGTCATCCCGTAGTGGCTGCCGTCCAGCGTCTCGTCGAACGAAGCGCGAGGATTGCGCCGTGCGACCTCCGCCGCCGGTCCCACGTCGGCAATGCGGTCGTTTTCAACGACTACTGAGGCGCGCTGAAGCACTTGGTCTTCACGATCGGCGGTGAGGACGAACTCGAGGTTTTCTATCAGAGTGCGCATGGCGGGCTCAGGCGACGACGAGCAGCCGGTCGGTATCGGCGTAGTCCGACAGCAGCTCGCAGCCGCTCTCGGTCACGAGCATCATGTCCTTGTTCTGCATGCCGTAGCCGTGACCGGTCTGGTAGCACAGCGGCTCCACGCCGAGCACCATGCCGGCTTCCAGACTCGCGTCGCCGCTGCTGCCGATCACCGGCGTTGTGCCGATGTAGGGATCCTCGTGCAGGTGCAGCCCGATGCCGTGCCCGACGAAGGAAATCGGCGGCAGGTTCAGTTCCGACAGTTTGCGCAGGAACGCTTCGTAGATCGCCCGGCAGCTCGCGCCCGGCTTGATCATGTCCATGATGAGGTGCTTGCACTCCACCAGGTTGGTCCAGATTCTTTCCGCGTGGGGCGGCGCCCGCTGCACCACGGCCGTACGGCACACGCCCGCCTGATAGCCGGCGACGACGGAAAAGATTTCCACGCGGCAGACATCGAGCGGCTGCAGGCGCCGCTCCGACGGCCCGACGTTTGGAAGCTGGCTGCGCTCGCCGGTCGCGACGATCATGAGCTTGAAGTGTTCCGCGCCGAGCGTGTAGATGTTGCGCGTCATGTGCGCCGCGATGTCCATTTCCGTATCGCCCGCGCGCACCGCGGCCAGCGCATCGGTGATCGATCGATCGGCGATACGGGACAGCCGTCGCAGCAGCTCGATTTCGTCCTTCGTCTTGATCTGGCGCAGGCGCGCGAGGATCGCTTCATCCGGCTCGAACTTCGCCTGCGGCAGCGCCCGCTGCAGGCGCGCGTAGTCACCCGCGGGCAGGTAATCCATCTCGATGCCGATGCGTGCCGAGGCGAGCCCCATTTCGCGCAGCTGATCGGCGAGCACGGCCATGGCGCTGTCGGTGAACTCCGCCCAGATCCGCGCCGGCGTATCGGGTTCGCGCCGCCGGATGGTGGTCGCCTCCATGTCGACGCCGAGAATCGCGGCGCGTGCGTCGGCGGTGAGGATCACCATGGCGTGACGGTGCCGGATCAGCGGCTGCGAGGGCACGACAAAGCCCGTGAGATATGCGAAGTTTTCAGGCGAGCAGGAGATCATGGCATCCAGCCCGATTTCCCGCATGGCGCTCACCTGGCGAGCGACGATTTCCCTGCGCATCACATCCTCTCGCGGGCCTTACGCGCGAACACGGTACTTTTCGATCTTGGCCTCATCGACATCGATGCCCATACCCGCGGCACTCGGCACTTCGATGGCGCCCGCCACGAGTTTCATCGGCGCGCGAATGAGGTCGTCCTTATAGTAGATGCCGGCAATCTGGCCCTTCTGGTGCTGGGCGGGCGTCGATACCGGCACGACACACGACAGGGTGACCGCGGGCGCGGCCGCGGCAAGCTGCACGTTTGCGAGATTGCCGACGCCGGTCTCGATGGAGCCGTTGACATTGCACGCAATGCCGGCGGCACGACACACCGCCGCCACCTCCATCGCTTTATATAGCCCGCCAGGCTTGGTGGTGTAGATGGAGACGATGTCGATCGCGTGCTGCTCGGCGATCTGCAGCGCATCGTGCGCGTTCCACGCCGACTCGTCGGCCATGACCGGTGTGTCGAGCGCGCGCGCGACTTCGGCAATGCGGGCGATGCCCATGCACGGCTGCTCGGCATACTTGAGGCGATACTTCTCCATTTCGCGCAGCACGACGACCGCTTCGCCGGGCGTGCCGTAGCCTTCGTTGGCGTCCACGCAGATGTCCATGCCCGGCCCGGCCGCGTTCCTCACCGCGCGAACCACCTCCACATCGCGCTTGGCGTCCACGCCGATCTTGATCTTGATGGTACGTATGCCTTCGGCGGCGACTTGCGCCGCCTCGCGTTCCGCGTCCTCAATCGGGATGAGGCCTATGGAATGCGTCACGGGCACCCGTTCCCGCGCCCGCCCGCCGAGCAGTACGTGGACCGGCACGCCGAGACGTTTCCCCGCGACATCGTACGCCGCGAATTCGACGGCGGCCTTCGCATACGGATAGCCTTTGATCACCGCGTCCATGCGCGCATGCAGCTCGACGATGTTTGCGGTGTCGAGGCCCTGCGCTGCCGGCGCCAGATAGCGCTCGATCACATGGGCGACGATGCTTGCGGACTCGCCGAAGTAGCGCCCGTATTCCCCGCCCCAGTCCTTGAGTGCTGCGGCTTCGCCCCAGCCGATGCGCCCATCGCTGTCGGTCATCTTCACGAGCATGTAGCGTCCGATGGGCTCGGTGAGTCCGGTCCACCTGTGCTCGCGTCGCGTGGGAAGCTGGACCAGCACGGTGGCTATGGAGGTGATGCTGCTCACGGGATGCGAAACGTGTACGAGAGTTTTTGTGATCACGCAGTGTGATCAGGGCGAGTCTGACTGTCAAGTCGAAAAGCTCGTCATTCCTCTATACTCTTGTCGTCCATGAAACATCTCAACATCGTCGGCGCGGGCAGAGTGGGCCGCACACTGGGCGCGCTGTGGAAGCGCACCGGCGTCTTCGCGATTCAGGACGTGATCGCGACTTCGGAAACCCGTGCTCGCGACGCGGTCGTCTTCATCGGTGGGGGTAATCCGCTGGCACGCCTCGACCATGCGTCTGCCGCGGACGTCTGGATAGTGGCGACGCCCGATGACAAGATCGCTGACTGCGCCCGCATGCTGTCCGAGAGCGGCGCCCTTCGCAAGGGAAATATCGTTTTCCACTGCAGCGGCGCGCTGTCGTCCGTGGAACTCGAATCCGCTGCCCGATGCGGCGCCCATGTTGCAAGCGTGCATCCGCTCAAGAGTTTTGCAGAACCGGAGATGGCCGTGTCCAGCTTCGCGGGCACTTGGTGCGCAACCGAGGGTGATGCGGCGGCGCTTGCGGTTCTCGAACCGGCGTTCGGCCGGATCGGCGGCCACGTGATCCGCATCGACTCGAAGGCCAAGCCGCTCTATCACGCAGGCAGCGTGC
>JBQTHU010000100.1:0-7083 GCA_052389535.1 Betaproteobacteria bacterium
CCGACGCCGAAAACCGCCGACGTGGTGCCGCCGAAGAGCCCGATCGGCGCGACGGTCCAGCGCGCGAGCCCGAATGAGGACCCGCGGCGCAGCGCGTAATAGACCCCGTACACCAGCACGAACACGCCGAGCGCAAGCAGAAGCACCTCGGCCGGCAACCGCACCAGCAAAAACGCGCCGGCGACCATGCCGGCCAGCATGAAAGGCAGCAGCGGAATCAGTTCTTCCCTATAGACGCCGCCGCGCAGCTTGGTGGCCTGGCGCAGCGATGCGACGACGTCGAGCAGCACGATCATCGGGATCACGAACTTTATCGGATAGAGGTGCGCCAGCAGCGGGATCGCGATCAGCGTCAGCCCGAATCCGGAGATGCTGAAGATGATGTTCGCCGCCAGCACGATGAGCGGGGCGAAGATCAGCACTTCGAGGCTCGGCATGAGGCTATCGTCTCAGCGAACGCTGAAAATCATTGCTGCTCCAGCATCACGGTTCATCCTTCGACTCCGCGTTCGCTCCGCTCAGGACGAACGGTCGGGTTCAACGCCACATCTACGAGGTTGTCCCATGCGACGTCGAGGGACTCAAGCGAACGGCGGGCGGTCGCGTTAACTTCGCAGCGGCGGTTTTGCGGCCGCGGCCGAGCCGCGCAGGCATAACCGTCCGCGCGGGTCCTGCCAGAGCATTTCGTCGGCGTGCAGCTTGCCGAGCGCGCGCGTGATCGATTGGAAGTCGAAGTCGGAGCAGCGCTCCGCGACTTCGGAGTAGTAGAGCGGCGTTTTCTCGATCAACGCGACGATCTTCTGCGCGAGCTGCGCGATCTGGTCGCTCGAAGCGTTGAGTATCGCTGGCGACTTGTCGTCCTTCCCTGCCAGATAGTCGTCCAGCCGGGCACGATCCGCGTGGGCGTACGAGATGCGCTCGTAGCGCTCGCGCGGGATGCCTTCCCCGATGGTGGCATCGATGCCGACCTTGGCGCCGGTCGGCACCGTGCCGGGCGGCACTACCGGCAGGCTCGGGTCGAGCGGCTTTGCACGCGCGCCCGGAATGACGAACACGTCGCGGTCGCCCTGAACCCGGGTGGCGATGGCCCACTCGACGTCCATCGGGTTGTAGACGTCGATGTCGTCGTCCACCACCACGACGTGCTTCATGTCCATGACCGAAAGCGCCGCAAGCGCCGCGTTCTTGCCTTCGCCCGCCTGCTTTCTGACGGAGATGACGGCATGCCACATGGCGCAGCCGCCGATGGTGACGTTGATGTCCTTCACCTGCACGCCTGCAGTCTTCAGCGCCGCGCGGATTGCGGCATAGCGGGTCGGTGCACCCAGCCACGTGTTCTCCCACGGCATGTGGAGCGAGTAATAGATCATGTCGCGCCGCTGCGTGACCGCCTTGACGCGCACCAGCGGGTTCCAGTGGAGCCCGCCCATCAGTCGCGTGAACTCGCCGAAGCGTCCTTCCGGCCACACCCACCCGGTCGGAAGAATCTCGGCTTCGAGCACGATTTCGGCATCGGCGACGCAGGGCACGTCGATGGTCTCGCACGGCGCGAGCTGCGCCGGCGCGCCGCGCAGCCCGCCTGCGAGACCCATTTCGTCCGTGCCGAGCGGCGCGCGGTAGCCGGCCCCCATGATGTCGAAGGGATGCGTCCCGATCGAGATCGAGATGGGGCAGGGCTCGTTGCGCTCCAGCGCGCGTTGCGCGAAGAGCCGGAGATTGTTCGGCGTATTGATGTCGATGCCGGTGAGGTTGCGCTCCTTGACGAGGAAGCGGTAGACACCCGCGTTGAGGCCGTACTCGGGGTCTCGCGCGATCACCACACCCGCTGTGATCATGGGCCCGCCGTCGTAGACCGAACATACCGGCACCGGCAGCTTGAAGAGATCGACATCGTCGCCGCTCGCGATCACTTCCTTGTGTGGGGCACTCTTGACGTAGGCCGGCGCGATCGGCTGCTCGATCGCGCGCTTGAGTTTCTCCTCGATCCCGGAAAACTGGCTGCAGCCCATGCCGAGCGCGGTGCGGCGCTGGTTGCGAAAGATGCCCGAGACGACGGGGGTGCCGTAGCCGATGACGTTGTGGAAGAGCAGCGCCTTGTCGGACTGATCCACCAGCGTGGCGATGTGTCGGATATCCACCGCGCGCTTGATGTCGGTCAGTTCGGTTTCCTGCCGCAGGCGTTCCAGGAACTCGCGGAAGGTCTCGTTTTTCGTGTCCATGGTCATGGGCGAAACGCCTTGAGTTGCGGGATGATCCTCGTGGCGATGGTCTCGATCTGCTCCATCTCGTACTTGTAGGGGACGAAGATGATCTTCTGCACCCCCGCCGCGAGATGTTCCTTCAGTTGCGCGATGCACTCGTCCACCGTGCCCATGATGGCGCTGTCCTTGGTCGAGTCGCTCCACGAGGCGTAATCCCATTCCTTGCCCAGCCACTCCATCATCCGGCTCTCGACGTCGGCGCGCGACTTGCCGATCATGATCGGAAGCTGCGCGCCGTTCAGCAGCGTATCGGGATCCTTGCCGGCCTCCTGCGCAAAAGCGCGCACCTTGGCCCACGACCTGGCGAAGCTCTCCGGACGGTAGAAGTACGTGAGCCAGCCGTCGCCGGCGGTCGCGGCCCGCTTCAGCACGCGATCGACATAGCCGCCGATGAGAATCGGCGGGCGTGGCCGCTGCACCGGCTTCGGAAACATGACGCCGGCGGGGATCTTGTGGTGCGTCCACTCGCCTTTCACCATGTCCTCGGTCCAGAAGCGCTTCAGGATGTCGAGGTTCTCGTCCATGATCCGGCCGCGCTGCTCGAACGGCACGCCGACCGCGTCGAACTCGCGCTTGTACCAGCCCGCGGCCATGGCGAGCAGGAGCCGGCCATTGGAAAGCTGATCCATGCTCGAGAGCTGCTTCGCCAGCACCACGGGATTGCGCAGCGGCAGCACCAGAATGCCGGTGGAAAGCTTGATCTTTCTCGTTCGTGCGGCGATCGCAGTCAGCAGTGTCAGCGAATCGATGATGGGAAAGCTCGGTTCCACCCCGAGCAGGATGTGGTCCCACACCCACAGCGAGTCGAAGCCCATCTCTTCCATCCTGACGCCGTAATCCACCAGCGCGCGCGCATCGGGCATTTCCGGGTAGGCGGTGAAATTGCGGGCGGCGATGCCGAACGTATTGTGCAAACCGGACATGCAAACCTCTCCTTGGAATTCGTCTCACCGGCGCAAAGCCGGTCCATTCAACTCAGATTACGCGGTGTAAAGCCGCTCCGGATCGAGCTTGCGCAGCGCTGCAAGCTCTGCAGCGGTCGGCGGCTCGGTGATCCTCACGTCGCCGTTGACCGCCATCTCGAATCCCGTGTTTTCCTGCACCTGCGACACGGTGACGCCGGGATGCAACGCGATAATCTTCATGCGCTTCGATTCGTCGTCGAATCCGAAGACCCCGAGATCCGTCACGACGCGGTACATGCCACCGGCGGTAAGGCCGCTGTCCCGGCGGCTCGTGCCGCCGTGCAGGAAACCCGGACTCGTCACGAAGTCCACTTTCTCGACGAAGCGCCGCTTCTCGTGCTTCATGGAGACGATCATCTGTGCGAGGCTCGCGATGTCGTTGCCGCCGCCGGTGCCGGGAAGCCGGGTCTTCGGGCGCGCGGGATCACCGATGAACGATGAATTGAGGTTGCCGTATCGATCGATCTGCGCGCCGCCCATGAAACCGACGTCGATGTAGCCACGCTGCAGGAGGAGCAGCACGTCGGTGCTGCTCAGCACCATGTTCGCGCGCACGGTGCAGCGCTGTTCGTTGGTGGAGGGCGGAAGCTTCCCGGGCTCGATCATCGGCCCGATCACGCCGCCTTCGAACAGGATCGTGAGCCCCGGGCAGTGCAGGCCCTGCGCCAGCGTCGCGGCGAGCAACGGAATGCCCACGCCGGCGAAGACAACCTGTCCGTCCTTCAAGAGCCGCGAGCTCATGACCGCCAGCAGTTCGCTGGCGGTGTAGTTGCGCTCAGGCATTGGAGACGCTCCTGCCGCCGCGCGCCGCTGTCAAGAGATGTTCGAGGCCCAGCAGGTTGAGGTATTCCGTCCAGTTCCTGGGTCCGTAGACGTAGCGGTCGAGGTACTCGCTCATGCCCTTGACCGGGTCGCCGTTCACGAGCGCGGTGTAGGAGTCCATGTGCTTGAAAAACGGCTCGTACGTATTGCTGCACTCGTGCGGCGCGCAGCCGAACGGGACTTCGACCACGGCTTCCACCGCGAAGAACGGAATCTTGGTGCGATCAGGCATGCGCCGGATCTGGTCGTTGGAGACGATGCGCTCCGTGGTCAGGATGACGCGGTTCGCCGCCAGCGCGAGATCGATATCGAGAAACTGCAGGCCGTCGATCTGGGCGTTGCCGTACGGGTCGCAGCGCTGGACGTGGATCAGCGCGACGTCGGGATTGAGCGCCGGCACCAGTAGCAGCCGCTCGCCGGTGTACGGACACTCGATCTCCCGCACTTCGGGGCGCTGCCGCAGCACGTCCGAGCCCAGCATCGAGCGCATGGGCAGAAACGGCACGCCCATTGCGCCCGCCCGGAAGCGCAGGCCCATCGCCATGTGGCTCCACTCGTCGAAGCGCGCGAGTCCCTTTTCGACGTAATGACGCATCACCCTGGAGATGCCCCACACGATGCCCTGGCTGAACCAGCTCGTGATGACGTGTGCCGAGGCACCGGAGCCGAGCAGCCAGTCGCCCTCGCTGGAGGTGATGCCGCGCGCGAAGGTAAGCTGCCTGCGCCGGGCGCGGATGAGCGCCCATACCAGCGCCATCGGGGTGCGCGAGAGCGTGCTGCCGCCGATGCCGACCGTCTCGCCGTCCTTGACCAGCGCGGCCGCCTCCTCGAGCGACATCACTTTCTCGTGCAGGCTGCGATCGCGCTCGGCGAGCCGGCGGCGCAGCTCGAGATAGGCGTCGCTCACCGTGGCCTCCGCAGGTCAACGCGCATGTTGTGCGCCGGTGTCGGCATTGAATTGCTCGATCAGCCTGTCCCAGTCCGCGATGGAATCCTGCAGGCCTTTCCAGAAGGAGAGATCCTTGCGCCGGTCGAAGTCCTCGACCGATACGCCCTGCTGCTCGACCCAGGTGTAATAGCCGAGGTTGAAGACGCGTTTGCGATCGACATAGGTCAGCTCGATCAGATGGTCGTCGGCAAGACCCTGCAGGTCGCGGCCGAAAATCTCACCCGCGTTCACCGCGTCGAAACCGCTTCCGTAATGGCGCTTGAGGAAGCTCGCGCCCTCGCTGTGATAGAGCGCGGCGCTGTCGGTCGCGATGGTGACGATCGCATCGGCCGCCGTGAGATCGAGATGCTTCGCGAGCTTGATCGCCGCGACGACGTTGGCGTAGCCCGAAAGCCCGATGTGCGCGAACTGCTTCAGCACCGCAGGGTCGATTTTGCGGCGCTTCTTGAGGTAGTCCTGGCCCACGCCCTCGTTGAACAGCACGTTGAGCGAGTCCGAGCTGCGGTCCGATACGCCGACCACGAAGTCGGTATTCATGACGTTGTGGATCAGCGGAATGTGCTTGTCGCCGATGCCCTGGATATTGTGCTCGCCGTAGCCGTTGCAGAGCATCGTCGGGCATTCGATCGCCTCCACCGCCGCGATGCGGGTGCCGTGCTTCGACTTGAGGTAATCGCCGGCCCCGATCGTCCCCGCCGAGCCGGTCGCCGAGACGAATGCGGTCAGGCGCAGCGCGGGCTCGCGACTGCACAGGCTTTCGTAGATCTTCGACAGCGCCCGCCCGGTGCACGCATAGTGCACCAGATAATTTCCGAATTCGGAGAACTGGTTGACGATGACGTTCTGCGGATCGCGCTCGAGCTCCGCGCACTTGTCGTAGATCTCCTTGACGTTGCTCTCGGTGCCCGGCGTGCGCACGATGTCGGACGGGTCGCTCACCCAGCGCTCGAGCCAGGCGAAGCGTTCCCTGCTCATGCCTGCGGGCAGCACGGCCACGCCGCGACAGCCCAGCGTGCGCGAGATCGCAACCCCGCCGCGGCAGTAGTTGCCGGTGGAGGGCCAGATCGCCTTGTCGGCCGCAGGGTCGAAGCGGCCGGTCACGAGCCGCGGCACGAGGCAGCCGTATGCCGCGAGCACCTTGTGCGCGCCGATCATCGGAAAGCGGTCGCCCAGCGCGACGACGATCTTCGCCTTCACGCCGGTGAGCGCCTCGGGCAGCACGACATAACCGGGGACGTTGGCACGGCCGGTGCGCGCTTCGTCGTTGAACCAGTGCACGCGCCACAGATTGGCGGCGAGCGGCTCGTCGGGATCGATGCCGGACAGCGTCACCTGCTGCGCGACCGCGATACGAGACGGATCGGCCAGCTCGGAAAGCGTGGGCAGCGTGACCCGCAGCTCGCGCAGACGCCGCACGGCGCTTTCGCGCGCCTTCTTGTCGGCGATCTCGGGTTTGAGGCTCAGTTCACCCATCGGATGCTGGTTTGTTTTCGGTTCGGAGCCGACGTGGACGGCGGTGGAGGCGTCTCAATGAACGACGCCGACCGCGGTGTGCACATGATACTAACTATGATACCACCGGATAGCTCCACGGCGACGCCTCCTCGGCGCTGCGCCCGAGCGGATCCCACTCCGCGAGCGTGTCCCATACCTGTTCGCCGGCCGCCTGCGTTTCCTCGCGCAGCCTGGCGAAATCGATGCCCGGGATGACGCCGCCCTCCATGCAGATTTTTCCGTCCACGATCACGGTGTCCACGTCGTCGCCGACGCCGCATTCCACTACGCTCTTCACCGGGTCGCGCACCGGACCGTAGCGCAGCGTGCCGCGGCCGGTGAGATCGATCAGGATGATGTCGGCGAGCGCGCCCGGTGCAAGCCTTCCGAGATCGTCGCGCCCGACCGAGATCGCGCCGCCGAGTGTCGCCGCGCAGAACACGTCGCCCGCGCTCGCCGCAAAAGACGAATGGCTCATGAGCTTGCCCATGTACGACGCGGTGCGCATGTTCATCACCATGTCGCGCGGATAGGTGTCCGAGCCGATCGTCATGTTGACCCCCGCGTCCTCGTATTTCTTCCAGTTGTCCAG
>JBQTHU010000101.1:0-2224 GCA_052389535.1 Betaproteobacteria bacterium
CCAAATGTTGCCGCAACGACGTCAGCGCCGAGCGAGGCGAGCGGCGCGTCCTCGGAACTCGCCGAACTGAGAGCCAGCGTCGCCAGCCTTCAAAGCGAAGTGAGCGAGCTCAAAGCGCGATTGGAAAAAATCTGCGCGGAGCTGGGCAACCGCAGCTAAGCGAGTGCCGCCGGCGAGCGGCCGCGATGCTCGCGCATCACGCCGCGACGGCGATGCCTTCCTGCTCGCAGGAGTTCGCGATGTCGCTGATCGTCACGCGCTGCATGTCCCTCACCACGCGCAGGTCGTCGTAATCCGTGCCGCGGTGCATGGTGCAGCGGTTGTCCCACATGACGAGTTCGCCCGCGCGCCAGCGGTGGGTATAGACGAACTGACGCTGCGTCGTATGACGGATGAGTTCGTCGATCAGCGCGCGGCCTTCGGCATCCGGCATCCCGAAAATGCGCCCCGCGTGTGAGGCGACGTACAGCGACTTGCGGCCGTTCTGCGGGAGCGTGCGCACCCGCACCTGCGGAACCGGCGGCAACCGGCGTTTCTCGTCCTCGTTGAACTCGGTGAAGCCGTTGCGTAAGCGAGAATGCGCAATGCAGTGCTCGGCCACCAGCCCGTGCAGTTTCTGCTTCGTCGCCTCAGGCAGCGCGTCGTAGGCGGCGCGCTGGTCGGCGAATTCGGTGTGGCCGCCGATCGGCGCGATGGTGTGCGAGTAAAGCAGCGAGCACAGCGCCGGGAGGCGCTTGAAGGAGCTGTCGGTATGCCAGAGCTTGTTCCCCGCCTTGAACATGCGCTGCCGGCTGTTTTCGCCCCAGATCCTGCCTTCGGCGTCCAGATTCGAGATGTCGGCGAACTCGGCCAGATAGCGGGTCGGCGTGGCCTTCGGGTCGAGCGTGCGCTCGTTCTCCACGGGACCGAAGCGCGCCGAGAACGCGAGGTGCTGCTCGGACGTGAGATCCTGCTGCGGAAACACCAGCACCGAGTATTTCCAGAACGCGGCCTGGACCTCGGCGAAGGTTTCGTCGGATAGCGGCTGCGACAGATCGACGTCGCCGATCTCGGCGGCGAAATCGAGCGTGACGGGATAGATGGTGATGCTCATGGGCGGGCTCCTTGCTTTCGGCCTATTATGCACCTCCCGTCCGCGCACCGCAGTACGGGGCACGCGCGGCGAGCCGAGTATCGCGCTATGGCGGGCAGGCTTTAAAATGCCCGCGATATCGCCGTTTCCTCCCAGTTGGTACCTGCACAAGCGTTACCCGATATGAAATCCTCCACATCGCAAGCTTCTGCATATTGGAACGCTGCCGAACTCGAATCCGACAAGACCCGCTGGACGTTTACCCTCGGTGAGCATGCCCGCCGCGATCTCGCGGCCGCACTGGCCAAGGCGCACGACCTGCACAAAACACTGTTCGACTACCGCCGCGAAGATTTCGATCTCGGTACAGCGGCGCCGGTCATCGCTCGTGCATTCGAAGAAGTGAAGCGCGGGTGCGGCGTCGCGCTGGTGCGCGGACTGCCGCGCGCAGGCATGGACGAAGAGAGCTTCAAGCTCCTGACCTGGGGCATCGGCTTGCACGCGGGCGTCGCGCGGCCGCAGGGCAAAGCGAGCCACTATATTTCTGCGGTCCGCGACATCGGCACCAGCTATAGGACGGGGACCGGCCGCGGCTATTCGTCCAATGCGGAGCTCGACTTTCATACCGATTCCGCCGACATCGTGGCGCTGAGCTGCTACAACAAGGCCGCTTCCGGCGGCATGAGCATCACCACAAGCTCGCTCGCGGCGTACGAGACGATGAAACGCGAGCACCCGGCGCTCGTGGATTGGCTGCACCAACCGGTCCATTTCAGCAGGCAAGGCGAAGAGGCGCCGGACGAAGCGCCGTCCTATCCGCATCCCATCTTCGACGAAGCGGACGGCAAGCGCTTCAGCAAGTGGAACTGGAATCGCGTCAACTCGGCGCAGAAGCTCGACGGCGTGCCGCGCATCTCGCCGCCGCATCGTGAGGCGCTGGAGAAATTCGACGCCCTGGTGCGGCGTTCCGATCTCGCGCACACCATGTGGCTCGAACCGGGCGATCTGCAGATCATCAACAGCCACGTCACGCTGCATTCCCGCACGGATTTCGTCGATCACGAGGACGCGGCGAA
The DNA here is from genome assembly GCA_052389535.1 of Betaproteobacteria bacterium. Taxonomy (GTDB): domain Bacteria; phylum Pseudomonadota; class Gammaproteobacteria; order Burkholderiales; family SG8-41; genus DSOT01. The sequence continues at coordinate 2,149 of JBQTHU010000101.1, forward strand.
AAAGCGGCTGCTGTTCCGCCTGTGGCTCGCGCCGCCCGACGGCGATCTGCTGCCGGAGAGCTGGCGCGTGCTCTAC
>JBQTHU010000102.1:0-9300 GCA_052389535.1 Betaproteobacteria bacterium
TGCCGGAAGTCGGGTTTGAGGCCGGACGCGGTGGTGATCGTCGCCACGATACGCGCGCTGAAATACCACGGCGGCGTGGATCTCAAGGAAGTGAACAAGGAGAACCTCGCCGCGCTCGAGAAAGGCATTACCAACCTCGAGCGGCACGTCAACAACGTGCGCAATCACTACGGGCTGCCGTGCGTCGTGTCGATCAATCGCTTCACTTTCGACACCGACGCGGAGATCGAGCTGCTCAAGAAAAAGATGGCGCACCACGAAGCGCCGGTGATCCTGGCGACGCACTGGGCCGACGGCGGCGCCGGCGCGGCCGATGTCGCAAAAGCCGTGGTCCAGCTCATCGAGAAGGTGCCGTCGAACTTCAAGTACGTGTACGAAGACGCGCTGCCGCTGTGGGACAAGATCAAGGCGATCGCCACCAGGATCTACGGCGCGAGCGAAGTGACGGCCGACGGCAAGGTGCGCTCGCAGATCAGGAAACTGCAGGAAGACGGTTACGGGCATTACCCGGTTTGCGTCGCGAAGACGCAGTACTCGTTTTCCACCGATCCGCAACTGCGCGCGGCGCCGTCGGGGCACGTCATCAACGTGCGCGAGGTGCGGCTCGCGGCCGGCGCGGAGTTCGTGGTGATGGTGTGCGGCGACATCATGACCATGCCGGGATTGCCCAAAGTTCCGTCGGCGGAAAAGATCGATCTCACCGAAGAAGGCAAGGTCGTCGGGCTTTTCTGAGCCGGTTTTTGATTGACGCCCCGAAAGGGGCCGTGGTAAAAAGCACAGCGCGTTCGGCAGACAGGACGCGCCCTCCAAAGGGGAGTAGCTACGGCGGCGTAAGAGACGCCGCCGCGGTGTGGCCGTCATCACGAGAGGCGATCCGCTTCTCCGGCTGCGCCGGCAATCTCAGCATTGCATGCGAGACCTTTGCCTGAGTGGACGTCGCGCTTTGCGCGCGGATGTCATTCGAGGTGAAGGCCGCATTGCGACGGATTTATTCCGAGCACGCGGTCCCGAGAAGTCCATATAACAGGAGAACGCATGCACCAGCATCACCGGGGAGACTACGGAAAGCGGCTTTCGCGCCGGCCGCCGCGCGCGTCATTGTGCGCCGCCGGCGCCGTCCTCTTGATGATGGCCGTCCCGGGAATCGCGGTGGCGGCGCCCGAGCCGCCGGCCCTGTTCGGGATTCCGGTCGATTTCATTCTGTTCGCCCTGACGTTGATCGGCGTTGCGGTGTTCCATCACCATACGCTACGCGTCGCGCTGATAGGTCTTGCGACGATCACGGTATACAAGCTCGTCTTCACCGGCTTCAAGACCGGACCGGGGCTGGCGGGACTCGGGCTGCACATGCAGCACGAGTGGGTGATCCTCACCAATCTGCTGTGCCTGCTGGTGGGCTTTGCGCTGCTGTCGAACCACTTCGAGAAAAGCCGCGCGCCCGACGTCCTGCCGCGCTTCCTGCCCGACGACTGGAAGGGCTGCTTCGCACTGCTCGTGATCGTGTTCGTGCTGTCGAGCTTTCTGGACAACATCGCCGCGGCATTGATCGGCGGTGCCATCGCGGCAACCGTGTTTCGGCGCAAGGTCCATATCGGTTATCTCGCCGCCATTGTCGCAGCGTCGAACGCGGGCGGCTCGGGCAGCGTCGTTGGCGATACGACGACGACCATGATGTGGCTCGACGGCGTGAGCCCGCTCTACGTGCTCGACGCTTATGTGGCGGCGGTAGTGGCGCTGGTGATCTTCGGTATTCCGGCGGCAATCCAGCAGCAGCGTTATGCACCGATCGTCAAGGACGAGCAGCAGCACGAACCGGTGGACTGGACGCGCATCGGCATCGTCGCCGCGATCCTGATCGTCGCGATTCTCACCAACGTGATCGTGAATCTTCGGTTCAAGGACCTCGCCGATTATTTTCCGTTCATCGGCGTCTCGGTGTGGGTGGTGCTGCTCGCGTGCGCGCCGCTGCGTAATCCGGACTGGAGGCTGGTGCCGGAGGCGTTCAAGGGCACCGTCTTCCTGCTCGCGCTGGTGACGTGCGCTTCGCTGATGCCGGTCGAGAAGCTGCCCGCCGCATCGTGGCAGACGGCATTCGGGCTGGGCTTCGTCTCGGCGGTCTTCGACAACATTCCGTTGACGGCGCTGGCGCTGAAGCAGAGCGGTTACGACTGGGGCATGCTCGCCTACACCGTGGGTTTCGGCGGCTCGATGATCTGGTTCGGCTCCTCGGCGGGTGTTGCGCTGTCCAACATGTATCCCGAAGCGAAGAATGTGGGCCGCTGGCTCTACCACGGCTGGCACATCGCGGTGGCGTACGTGATCGGCTTTTTCGTGTTCCTCGCGATCGTCGGTTGGCATCCGACGCCCAAGCGCGGCGATCCGTCCACCACTCCGCCGGCGGCGAGCACGCCGGGCGGCGCGGCCCCGGCGGTCGCGATCACGCCGGTGCGGTAGCTCGTGTCACCTCGCGTGTTCAGTTCATAACAACCCAACTGAAGAGAAAATTTCATGGAAGCGATGCAATGGTTAACGCTGATCGTGTTTGCGGTGACGATCATAGTGGTCATCACCAACGTGATCGACAGCACGCTCGCCGCACTGATTGGTGTGGCGGTCATGTGCTGGCTGGGGATCATGAGCGAGACCGACGCTTTCAACTATGTCGACTGGAACGTGATGGCGATCCTGGTGGGGATCTGGATCATTGCGGGGTATTTCGGCAAGTCGGGGGTGCCCAGTTGGCTGTCGATCCAGGCGTTGAAGTTGTCGGGCGGGCGTCCGGGGCTGCTGGTCATCATCCTGACCTTTCTCGCCGGCTGCATCTCGATGTTCGTGGACAACGTGGTGACGATACTCATGATGGCGCCCGTTGCGTTGCCGCTGGCGCGCGCGCTCAAGCTCTCGCCGGTGCCGGTGATCCTGATGATCGGCTTCGGCGCGAACTTCATGGGCACCGCGCTGATCATTGGCGACCTGCCGCCGCAGATGCTGCACAGCGTGGCGGGCGCGGAATTCTTCGACTTCATCTGGCAGTTCGGCCGGCCTTCTTCGTTTCCGATCCTGATGGTGACCTTCATCATCACGCTGGGCGCGATGTGGGTTTACGGCTTCCGCGGGTACAAGCGGGTGACCGACCTGGGGACGCTGGATGTGCAGGCGAGCATTCCCAATCCGCTGTTTGCCACGATCGTGGTGGTGTGGTTCGTCGGCACGGTGATTGCGATGTCGATGCGCGAGCACATCGGGGTGCAATTGGGCTTCATCGCCATGACCGGGGCGATCTCGCTGGTGCTGGTGCTGGCGCTGCTGGGCGATCGCGTGAAAGGTGCTTCGAGCTTCGAAGAGTCACTGCAGGAACTCGACTGGCGGGCGATCTTCTTCTACATCGCGCTCTTCGCCCTGGTCGGCGGGCTGGAGAAAAGTCACATCCTCGATATGCTGGCGAACGCGCTGCGGCCGATTTTCGCCGAGAACTACGCCCTGGGGGCGACGCTGCTCTACTGGGTGACGATCCCGATCGTGGGCATCGTCGAACACGATGCCTACATTCTGACCTTCCTGCACACCATCAAGGACATGGCGCAGGGCGGGATCGAGCCGTGGCCGCTGTGGTGGATGCTGCTGTGGTCGGGAACCCTGGGAAGCAATCTTACCGTTGCCGGGGCGCCGGCTTTGTACGTCGCCCTCACACTGGGCGAGAAGGAAGAGGGCCGGAAAGTCTCGCTGCGCGAGTTTCTGGCCTGGAGCGTGCCGTTTACCCTGGTCTGCTCCGTCGTGTGCTACATCCTGGGCATGCTGATCTGGGTCATGCCCTACGTCAAATAGAAGGAGCGCGGCAATGTACAAGCATATCCTGATTCCGACCGATGGCTCACCGCTGGCGCGCAAGGCGATCGAGGTCGGTATGAAGCTCGCGGCCAAGCTCGGCGCCCGCGTGACGGGCTTTTATGCCGCCCCGCCCGCCACGCCGCTCGAATACAAGGGGATGTTTCCGGTGGGCTACGACGAGCCGGTGGACCGCGCGCGGGCGATCGAAAAGGCGGCGAGCCAGCACCTGGCGGTGATAGAAAAAGCGGCGAAGGCCGCCGGCGTGCGCTGCAAGGTCGAGTACAAGACCGATGACTTTCCGGCCGATGCCATCGTGAGGGCGGCGAAGCGCCACAAATGCGATCTCATCTTCATGCCCTCCCACGGGCGGAGCGGCTTTCGCGCTTCCATGCTCGGCAGCCAGACGCAGAAGGTGCTCGCTCAGTCCAAGGTGCCGGTGCTGGTGCACCGCTAGAGCAGGGTCAGGGGTGGACAAGGCGTTCGGCGCTCGGTGTTGCAACGCAATAGATTTGCACAGAAGCAAAAAATTGACTGCGATCAATTTATTGGGCACCCTGAGCGGGCATCATTCCGCCGTAGTGCGCGAACAGGCAGTCGTCCGTCCGCGCGTCCTGTTTACATAAGAGGAGGAGCACCATGCGTATCCAGCGTTTTGTAGCGTGCAGTGCGATAGCCCTCGCAAGCGGGCTTACCGGCCCGGCGATGGCATGGGAACCCACCAAGCCCGTCGAATTCATCATCCCGGCCGGAACGGGCGGCGGCGCGGACCAGATGGCGCGGCTGATCCAGGGTATCGTCGCCAAGCACAATCTGATGAAGCAGTCTCTCATCCCGATCAACAAATCGGGCGGGGCGGGCGCCGAAGGCTTTCTCGAGGTGAAAGGCGCCAAAGGCGATCCGCACAAGATCATCATCACCCTCTCCAATCTCTTCACCACTCCGCTCGCGACCGGCGTGCCGTTCAACTGGAAGGACCTGACGCCCGTTGCGATGCTGTCGCTCGACAACTTCGTGCTGTGGGTGAACGCCGAAACGCCGTACAAGACGCCGAAGGAGTATCTCGAAGCGGTGAAGAAAGGCGGCCCCAACAAGTACAAGATGGGCGGCACGGGCTCGAAGCAGGAAGACCAGATCATAACCGTGGCGGTTGAAAAGGCCGCGGGCGTGAAGTTCACCTATGTGCCGTTCAAGGGCGGCGGCACAGTCGCGACGCAGCTGGTCGGCAAGCATGTCGATTCCACCGTCAACAACCCGATCGAGGCGGTGGCCCATTGGCGGGCCGGCAAGCTGCGCGCGCTGTGCGTATTCGACGGCGAGCGCATGCCCTACAAGGAGAAGGTGACCGACGCGCAGTCCTGGAACGACGTCCCGACGTGCAAGGAAGCCGGCATCCCGATGGAGTACACCATGCTCCGCGGCATTTTCATGCCGGCAGGCGTGCCCAAGGATGCGGTCGATTACTACGTCGATCTCTTCAAGAAAGTGCGCGAGACGCCGGAATGGAAAAAATTCATGGCGGACGGCGCGTTCAACCAGACGTTCATGACCGGCAAGCAGTATGCGGACTGGGTAGCGAAAGCGGAGGCATCGCATCGCGATCTCATGAAGGAAGCCGGCTTCCTCGCGAAGCCCTAGCATCGCCATGCGGGCAGGCACCGGCGCAGTGCCTGCCCGCGATCTTCCGCTTGCCGTCGTTGCGCCGCGCGCCAGACCAACAATTCGATAAGCGATCCGCCAGATGGAGAAGGACACAGGTCCACGCCCAACCAGCCCGGGCGGCATTCCCACTCAGGTAATGGAAATCGCCGTTGCGCTGGTATTCCTCGCGCTCGGCAGCCTGGTGGTGTACGACAGCCTGCGGCTCGGGATACGCTGGTTAGGCGACGGTCCCGAGGCGGGTTATTTCCCGTTCTACATCGGCGCCGTCATCTGCATCGCAAGCCTGGTGACGCTCGCCCAGGCCATCTTCGGTCGCGCAGCCCGGGGCCGCGCCATATTCGTCGAGTGGGCCCCGCTCAGGCAGGTGCTGTCCGTCCTCATCCCCGCGGGGCTGTACGTGCTGGGTGTCGAACTTCTCGGCATCTACGTGTCCGGCGCCGCCTACATCGCCGTGTTCATGGTATGGCTCGGGAACTACAAGTGGCTGAAGAGCATCATCGTGGGTTTTTCGGTGAGCGCCGCCATGTTCCTCATGTTCGAGGTCTGGTTCAAGGTTCCGCTCTACAAGGGCGCGTTCAATCCCCTCGGCTTCCTCGGTTACTGAGGCAGAACGGCAAACAGGCATAGGTAAACCAGGGAGAGGAGCGCCCAAGTTGGAAGAGATCAACGCCCTGTTTCACGGGTTTTCCGTCGCGCTGACGCCGTTCAATCTGCTGCTGATGTTCATCGGGGTCACGCTGGGCGTGATCATCGGCGTGCTGCCGGGCCTGGGCGGCGCGAACGGCATCGCCATTCTGCTGCCCCTCACGTTTGCCATGCCGCCGACCTCGGCGGTGATCATGCTGTCATGCATCTACTGGGGCGCGCTGTTCGGCGGTGCCATCACTTCCATCCTGTTCAATATCCCGGGCGAGCCGTGGTCGGTTGCCACCACCTTCGACGGTTATCCGATGGCGCAGCAAGGGCGGGCCGGCGAAGCATTGACCGGCGCGTTCACCTCGTCCTTCATCGGCGCGCTGTTCGCGGTGATCATGATCACCTTCCTCGCGCCGCTGGTTGCCGATTTCGCGCTGGAGTTCGGTCCGCCCGAGTTCTTCTCGGTCTTCTTCCTGACGTTCTGCAGCGTCATCGGCATGGGCAAGGAACCGCCGTTCAAGATTCTGGCGTCCATGATGCTCGGATTTGCACTGGCCGCGGTCGGGATCGACACCGTGACAGGGCAATTGCGCCTGATCTTCGGCTGGCATGAACTGATGCGGGGTTTCGATTTCCTGATCGCGGTGATCGGGCTCTTCGGCATCGGCGAGATCCTGCTGTCGATGGAGGAGGGGCTTTCGTTCTCCGGACGCACGGCGAAGATCGATCCGCGGATCGTCATGGAGACGTGGCGCAAGCTGCCGCGCTTCTGGATCACTTCGCTCAGAAGCTGCCTGATCGGCTGCTGGCTCGGCATCACGCCGGGTGGCGCGACACCGGCTTCCTTCATGAGCTACGGCGTGGCAAAACGCATGTCGCGCGACGGCGCCAAGTTCGGAACCGGTCAGCTCGAAGGCGTGGTCGCGCCGGAAACCGCCGCGCACGCTGCGGGCACATCCGCGCTGCTGCCCATGATTTCGCTCGGCATACCGGGCTCGCCCACGGCGGCGGTGCTGCTGGGCGGTCTGCTGATCTGGGGCCTGCAGCCCGGCCCGCTGCTGTTCGTCGAGCAGAAGGACTTCGTGTGGGGCCTCATCGCCAGCATGTACCTCGGCAACATCGCCGGCCTCATCATGGTGCTCACCTGCGTGCCGGTTTTCGCGGCCATCCTGCGCGTGCCGTTCTCGATCATCGCGCCGGTCATCATCGTCATCTGCTCGGTGGGAGCTTACACCGTGCACAACGCAATGCTCGATATCTGGATCATGCTGCTCTTCGGCGTGGCGGGCTACGCGTTCAAGAAACTCAACTATCCGCTCGCGCCGCTGGTGCTGGCGCTCGTGCTGGGCGATCAGGCGGAAAGCGCGTTCCGCCAGTCGATGTTGATCTCGCAGGGCTCGCTTCACATTTTCTTCTCCAACTGGCTGGTGGGAAGCGTCATGGCGCTCGGCGTGGTGATGCTGTTCTGGCCGCTGATCACGAAGGGGCTCGGGAAGCTGCGGGCGTCACTCGCGGCGCAGGGCGCAGGAGGAAGGTAATCACCCCATCCCCTCCCAGCCTCCCCCTTGAAGGGGAGGAGATGCTTTTTCGGGATCCGCGACGCTTGTCTCCTTCCCCTTCAGGGGGAAGGTCGGGATGGGGGTGGGTCTGACGATCAGATCTTGCCGCGGCGCTTGAGGCGGCTCAGCGTTTCGGGTGAGAGGTTGAGGTAGGAGGCGAGTTCCTTTTTTGGCAGCCGCTCGGAGAGCGCCGTGTGCTTGCGCATGAAGCGCTGCACCCGTCCCGGCGCGTTCAGCAGGTGCAGCGTGATGGTGTGCGCCATGACTTCGCTCATCAGCTTCATGATCTCGAATTCGAACTCGCTCTTGACGCCGGCATGACGCTCCATGAAATTCGCCCACTGCTGCATCGAAAGCCGGGCCGCGCGCACCTTGGTCACGGCGCGTATCGAATACGGGATCGGCTTCTTCAGCCGCCATGCCGCGTAACTGGTGTCGATGTCGCTTTCGGCCGCGAAGCGCAGGATCATTTCCTTCCCCTGGGCGTTGGACACCACGCGTTTCAGAATGCCGTCGATGATGAAGTACTGCTCCATCGAGTGGTCGCCCTGGTGCTCGAGCGCCTCGCCCTTGGGGTAGTCGGTGACTTCGATCAGCGGCTCCAGCTCGCGCCACTGCCCCTCGGTGAGATGCCGCAGCACCAGGTTCTGTCGCAGCTGGACGCGGACGATGGCGGCTTCGGGATGGACTGCGAGCAGGGGCATGGTGACCTTCGCGGCTGTCTGCCGCAACCTGCAAGTATAGCCAATTTGAGGCGTAACCCACAGAACTTGCAGGAAAAATCTCTGGATTCGCGCGTCATGCCCATAGAAATCTTGATCGCGGTCAAGACGCGGAAGCGGTCCGCGCCCTATGATACGCGTCAGTAAATCGGCCGCATCCGGCGGCCTGTATCCGGCGTGAATCGAGGACGCCCTGCGCTGTTACCTTCCGCGGCGGATATCGAATGGAAAATCTCTGGTTCACATAGCGGCGAGCACGCGAGGCATCTCACCATGAACACCACTGCACAGGCACTGGCACCCGGCACGCAATCCCAGGAAATGGCCGACGGCTTTCAGCTCGTAATCGACGCGCTCAAGCTGAACGGCATCGACACCATCTACGCCCTGCCCGGGATCCCGATCACCGACCTTACGCGCCGCGCGCAGGCCGACGGCGTGCGCGTGCTCTCGTTCCGCCACGAGCAGAACGCGGGCTATGCGGCTTCGATCGCCGGCTTCCTCACGCAGAAGCCGGGCATCTGCCTCACGGTCTCGGCGCCGGGTTTCCTGAACGGCTTGAACGCGCTCGCGCACGCGACGACGAACTGCTTCCCGATGATCCTGATCAGCGGCTCGAGCGAGCGCGAGATCGTCGATCTGCAGCAGGGCGACTACGAGGAGCTCGATCAGCTCGCGATCGCCAGGCCGCTCGCCAAAGCGGCCTACCGCGTGCTGCACGCCGAGGACGTCGGAGTCGGCATTGCGCGCGCCATCCGGGCCGCCGTTTCCGGGCGTCCGGGCGGCGTGTATCTCGACATGCCGGCGAAACTGTTCGCGCAGAGCATCGATGCCGCGACGGGACGCAAAACGCTGATCAAAGTGATCGATCCGGCGCCGAAGCAGATTCCCGCGCC
>JBQTHU010000103.1:0-2914 GCA_052389535.1 Betaproteobacteria bacterium
CCGCCGATGAAGGACTCGGGCGCCACATGCAGCACACACGTGCCGTACGAAGTGCCGCTCATGCGCGCATCCGAAATGCGCACCATGTCACGCACGCCTTTCTTCAGCAGTTTTTTCGGGATCGGCAACTGCCCCCATTCCGGCATGCCGGGCCCGCCGAGCGGTCCGCCGTTCTGCAGCACCAGCACCGAATGCTCATCCACCTTCAGAGATTCGTCGTCGATGCGGGCTGCCATGTCGTTGTAGTCGCGAAAGACGACTGCGGGCCCGGTGTGCTTCAGCAGATGAGGCTCCGCGGCCGTCGGCTTGATCACCGCGCCGTCGGGCGCCAGATTGCCGCGCAGAACGGCGAGTCCCCCGGTCGCGGAAACCGGTTTGTCGCGCGTGCGTATCACATCGTCGTTGTAGATGCGCGCGCCTTCGATGTTCTGCCCGAGCGTTCTGCCGTTGATCGTCAGGCAATCGGGGCGAAGATTACCGTTCAATTCCGCCAGCAGCGCACGCAGTCCGCCGGCATAGTAGAAATCCTCCATCAGATATTTGTCGCCCGCGGGACGAATGTTGGCGAGCACCGGCGTGGTACGCGCGATCTCGTCGAAGCGGTCGAGCTTCAAATCGAAACCGGCGCGCCCCGCCATCGCGATCAGGTGGATGATCGCGTTGGTGGACCCCGAAAGCGCATGCACCACGGTGATGGCGTTGTCGAAACTCTCCGGCGAAAGAATGTCGGACGGCTTGAGATCCTCCCACACCATCTCGACGATGCGCCGCCCGCTGGCGCTCGCCATGCGCGGGTGGTTCGCATCGGCCGCGGGGATCGAAGCGGCGCCGGGCAGCGTGAGCCCGAGCGTCTCGGCAACCGAGGTCATGGTCGATGCGGTGCCCATCGTCATGCAGTGGCCGTAGGAGCGCGCGATCCCTTCCTCCACTTCCTGCCACGCGTGCTCGTCTATGGTGCCAGCGCGCAGTTCCGCCCAGTATTTCCACGAGTCGCTGCCGGAACCGAGCGGCTCGCCGTGCCAGTTGCCGCGCAACATCGGCCCCGCCGGCATGAAGATCGCCGGCAGATTCATGCTGAGCGCGCCCATGATGAGCGCGGGGGTCGTTTTGTCGCAGCCGCCCATCAGGACTGCGCCGTCCACCGGATAAGAGCGCAGCAACTCTTCCGTTTCCATCGCCAGCAGATTGCGGTAGAGCATCGTGGAGGGTTTCTGGAACGGCTCGGACAGCGTGATCGCCGGCATCTCGAGCGGGAAGCCGCCCGCCTGCCACACGCCACGCTTCACTTCCTCGACGCGCAGCTTGAAATGCGCGTGGCACTGGTTGATGTCGCTCCACGTGTTGATGATGCCGATCACCGGCTTGCCGGCGAAATCCTCACGCGCGTAACCCATCTGCAGCGCGCGCGAGCGGTGGCCGAACGAGCGCAGGTCTTTCACGCCGAACCAGCGATGACTGCGCAGGTCTTTCGGAGTCAATCTGGAGCGTGCCATGCGACGAGTCCGTTCCTACTCGGGTACATACTGCTTGCCGATTCCCGGCTTGCTGCGGCCCATGCCCGGCAGTTCCCAGATGCCGGCGCCGGCGGGATTGCGGTCGCCGTCGATATTGGCATCGATCACGCACGGCTTGCCGCTTGCGATGCCGTCGCGCACCGCATCGGCAAGGTCCGAGGCACGGCCGACGCTCACACCCGCGATGCCGGCCGCGCGCGCCATGGCCGCGAAATCGGGGTTATACGGCGTGGTGGTGCCGGGGTGCTTGAAATCCGTGGCCAGTTCGCGCCCGCCGAGGTACCCACGCTGGAGCCCCCGGATCGAGCCGTAGGCATAGTTGTTCCACACCAGGTAGACGACCGGTATCTGATACTCATACGCCGTGCCCAGCACGCTGGCATGCATGAGAAACGCGCCGTCGCCGACCACCGCGACGCACGGGCGAGCCGGCGCGGCGAGTTTCGCACCGAGCGCGCCTGCCACGCCAAACCCCATCGGACCGAAACCCATCGAGCCGATCAACGAGTCCGGGCGCCGGGGCTTGCAGAACTGGATCAGCCAGTTGTGATGCACGCCGATGTCGCTGACGAGTATGGCATCCTCCGGGAGTGCGCGGTCGATCTCGTGCGCGGCACGCTGCGGCGCAATCGGTGTCGTGTCCGCCTTGAAGCCCGGGGCGATGAAGTCGTCCCACTCCTTGCGGTAGCCCGCGATCGCGTCCAGCCAGGCGCCGCGCTCCGCCGGCATCTGGCCGCGGCTCACTCGTGCATCGATCTCGGCGAGCAGTTGCCTCAGGAAGGTGCGCACGTCGGCCATCAAGCCCAATGCGACCGGATAATTGCGCGCGATTTCATCCGGGTCGATGTCGACGTGGATCAACTTGGTTGGCGGAATCGTGAACGAGAACCCCGGTATCCACGAGCTCGACGTCCGGTCATCGAAACGAACGCCGAGCGCGAGCAGCACGTCGGCCTGCCGCGCGGCGTGGTTCGCCTGGTAGGGGCCGTTCCGCGCGACGAGCCCGAGCGCGAGGGGATGCGTCGCGTCGATGGCCCCAATGCCGCTCGCTGACATGGCGACGGGGATTCGCAGCTTCTCCGCGAGCGCGCGCAGCTCCTTCGTCGCGCCGCCATAGCGCACGCCCTGCCCGACGAGGATGACCGGGCGTTGCGCCGACATCAACATGTCGGCGGCCTTCGAAACGCCTTCCGGGTCGGCGCCGCAGCGGGACGAAATATTGGCGTTCCAGTCCTCGGGCCGAGGCGTCCCTTCGGGGATCGGCTCATTGAAGAGATCGAACGGCACGTCCAGCACCACCGGGCCCGGGCGGCCGGTCACCATGGTCTTCCACGCCTGGCGCACGAAGACCGGCAGTTGCGCCGCCGTCGTGGGCTGGAAGACGCGCTTGCAGTAGGAGC
>JBQTHU010000104.1:0-3783 GCA_052389535.1 Betaproteobacteria bacterium
CAAGAAATGGCGTGATGCCGATGCCGCCGGCGAGAAACACGGCCGGACGCGCCGCATCGTCATGCAGCACCATCTCGCCATTGGGGCCATCCATGCTGACCGTCGTCCCGATCGGCGCTGTCTTCAAAACCCGCTTGAACGCCGTGTCGCGCATGCGCGTGGCAATCATCAGTTCGGGTTCATGAGGCGCGCTCGCGATAGTGAAGTTGCGCGCATCACCCTCGCCGTCGGTTTCCGGCGGATCGAGGAGCGTCAGCAAGAGTGACTGTCCGGCTTGATGTCGGAAGCCGGGAGGCCTGGAAAAATAGAACGCCATCGTGCCTTCCGCCACGGTCTCGCGCCGCACCAGTCGTGCTTCATGAATCGCCATGATGAAATCCCACCGTCCGCTCAGAATGCCCGGATTCCAGGAAAGGCGTCAGCGGATTCGTGGCGCTTTCCTGCGTCGTCGTACCAGTAAAGCTTGCCGCTCTCCTCGCTCTTGGTGAGCTTGTGCGAGCCGTCGCAGAACGGCTGGTTCTTCGACAATCCGCAACGGCAGAGATATTTTTCCTCGCCGCCGATAGCCAGGAGGTACGGCTCGGAGTAAGTGCGCTTTACGATGCGTGCCATGATGATTCCTTTCCAATGTGAGTCGCGTCAACTGAACTTCGCAGGAAACTGCTTGGCAATCGCTCCGGCGAGCGCGTCGGCGATGACGTACATGTGGTTCTTCATCGCTTCCCAGGTCTGCGCTTCCTGTGCGTACTGCTTAGCTTTGAGCTGCTGGTTCTGCTGGATGTGATGGCCGCCGTGCGCAAGCAGCAATCCGTTCAGCGTGTCGAATGGCAGATTGGGATTGGCGCTGCTCAGGAATTTGGCGATCTCAGTTGCGTTGCCAGTCAGGCTCTTGACCGCTGCCTCCTGCTTTGCCTTGCTCCCTGTCACAGTCGCTTCCAGGTGCTGCTTGATTGCGCCGTAGTGACCGGCGAGCAGGCCGAACAGCTTCTCCGAAGCCGCCTTGCCGTAGTACGGTTCGATCGCAGCGGCGATCTGCCGGGCGTTGGCGACAACTTCTTTTTCCGCCGCCGCTGCAGCCTTCTTGTTGCCTGCGAAGGTGTCGACGACCACATTGCGCACCCAGAAGATGTGGCCCACCCACAGGTCGCGCATCGCGGCGCTGGTTTCGCCCACCTTGGCCGCAGCGGGCGCCTGGGCGATCACCACGTGCCCGGCATGCTGGGCAAACGCCGGCAAAGCCGGCACCGCAAACGCCGCCAGGATGGAAGCAGCAAGAATAGAGCGTTTCATCGATCGTTTCTTCATCGCAATCTCCTTTGTTGGTAAGGGCAACGACGCGATCTCCCGAACCGACGTGCCGGGTTTGATCGTGACGGCAGATGCCGTGCGTTTGTCGGTCGCTTTCATCACGTAATGTCCTTTTTGGTACGCTTTGCGGCGCATCGCCGCTTCTCGAGCACTTCCTGTAGCACGACCGCGTTATTGCGGGCGGTATCGCGCGCGCCGTAGAGCAGCGTGACCCGGCCGCGGCGCCGCAGCTCATCCAGCAGGCGCAGCAGATCGGTGCGCTGCTCGAGCTCGGCGCTGTATTTTTCCGCGAAGGACTTCCAGCGCTTCGGTTGGTGCCCGTACCAGCGGCGCAGTGCATCGCTCGGTGCCGCCTCTTTGAGCCAGAAGTCGACCGCCAGTTGTTCCTTGTCCAGGCCGCGCGGCCACAGCCGGTCGACGAGAACGCGCATTCCATCGCTGGGGGAGGGGCGCTCGTAGGCGCGCTTCAGATCCACTGCGCAGCGCGTACCGCGCGTCCGGACACGCCGCGTGGTCCGCGGTCCGTCATGCCGTTTCAACGGTGGTTGTCCCAAGTTGTGCTCCGTCTGGCCATCGATGTTCCTTACTGCGTTGACATACTCGTCTATGTTCACAAACAAGTAAAACGAATAATATTGTCCATTCAATGCACTAATATTCATACCAAGATCCACATCGCCTGCGGAGCTGCCATGGACATCAACCTCGCACGCACGTTTCTCGAGATCGTAACGACCGGCAATTTTCTGCGCGCCGCAGATCGCCTGCATGTCACTCAGACGGCTGTGAGCGCACGTGTGCGCGCGCTCGAGGAACTGCTCGGAAGAAAGCTCTTCGTGCGTAACAAGTCAGGGGCGTCCCTGACATCGGCCGGCGAGCAGTTTCTGCGCTACGCGCAAACGCTGGTGCAGGTCTGGGAGCGCGCGCGCCATCAGGTCGCGGTTCCGCCGGGCCGGCGCGCGGTCGTAACCGTGGGAGGGGAGCTCAGCCTGTGGGATCCGCTGCTGCTCGACTGGCTGCTCTGGATGCACCATACAGCGCCGCAGCTCGCGCTGCGCGCTGAAGTCGGGCTGCCCGAGAGCCTGATCCATCAGGTCACCGAAGGCATCCTCGATATAGCGGTGGTGTATGCGCCACACCAGAGGCCGGGTTTGAAGATCGAGTTGCTGATCGAGGAGAAGCTCGTGCTGGTCACGACCTCGCGCCGCGGTCAGCCGGAGCGCGCAACCGACTACGTCTTCGTCGATTGGGGTCCCGAGTTCTCGGCGCGTCACAATCTGGCATTCCCGGAGCTGTCCAACGCCGGTACCTTTGTCGGTCTCGGTCCTCTCGGGTTGCGCTACATCCTCGAGGCCGGCGGCTCCGGATACTTCCGGTTGAAGGTGGTTGAGCGCTATCTAAGGAGCGGCCGTCTGCGCCGCGTACCCGGCGCTGCGGAGTTCGCTTACCCCGCGTACGCCGTCTATTCGGAAAGCGCCGATGCGAAAGTCGTCACTCCCGCGCTGGTGGGGCTGCGGCACGTTGCCGGCCTGCAACCCGAGAACCGGTCACGTACCAAGTCGCGCCGGCCGCGCTCGTCCACCTGATCCGTCTGTTCGAGGTCTTCCATCGCGCTGCCATTGTTCGCGGCAGGAAACAGTATGGTTCGGCGAAAGGGGCTAATCAGGCGAGTGTATCGCCTATATCTTCCAACAAAACACCTGGCGCCGCGTAAAGGCGACGAAGTAACACGGTGCAACTTCCACTTGGTGAGGCAACAATGAGCAATATCAGGATCTGGCTGACGGAACACGATTACACGCGACTTCGGCATCTGCTCGCCGAGCTGGCGCGCCAGTCGCGCGGCATGCAGGCGGATGTGGAGACGCTCGAGGATATTCTCGACTCGGCGCGCGTGGTGAATCCGGCAGGCATACCGGAAAACGTCGTGACCATGAACTCGCGCGTGCTGTTCGAGGACGTAGTCACTCGCGAGCACGGCACGGTGACCATAGTCTACCCGGCGGATACAGACCCGGCCGCCGGAAGGATTTCGGTGCTTTCACCGGTGGGCGCCGCCCTGATCGGAGAATCCGAAGGCAGGGAAGTGGCGCTGCCGCTTCCGTACGGTAAGACACGCCGCATCCGCATCGTCGGCGTGCTGTACCAACCCGAAGCGCAAGGCGAGTTTGCTCTCTGATTGATCGATAGCAGAAGGAATGCCATGACTTACCGGTACCCGATAGAACAGCTTGCGAGAAGCGCGCAAACGCAGTTCCAGGCTGGTTTTGCGCGCATGACGATGCGCCTGATGTAGCGATACGGAAACAGCCGCTTCAGCGCGATCCGAGATGGCTTTCGATCGTGGTGGCCATGGCCCAGCCTGATGCGATGCAGTCACCGACCGCAACGCCGCCGCGCCAGGAGGCGCATAGAAACAATCCCGGCAGGGCGCTCTCGACCTTTACCGCTTCGCGCACGCGGTCGAGGTGTCCG
>JBQTHU010000105.1:0-2724 GCA_052389535.1 Betaproteobacteria bacterium
ATCATGTTTTTCGGTACGCGGTTCAGTTCCTCCTCGAAGCCGGTTTCGCCGCCCCAGTCGCGGCCGTTGTCGGTGAACCACAGCTCGCCGGTCTTCGGATGGAAATCGAAGCCCACGCTGTTGCGCACGCCGCGCGCGACGATCTCCATGCCGGTGCCGTCGAGGTTGTAGCGGCGGATCTGGCCGTGGACGCCGGGATTGATCTCGCACACGTTGCACGGCGCGCCGACCTGGAAGTAGATCTTCTTGTCGGGCCCGACCGCGAGGAACTTCCAGTTGTGATGCACTTCGGGCGGCAGCTTGAAGGCGTCCGTCATCTCGACCGGCGCCGGAATGTTCTCCAGGCTCGCTTCGATGTTGTCGTAGCGGAATACCTTGTTGATCGCCGCCACGTAGAGCGCGCCGTTGTGGAACAGCACGCCGTTGGGCTGGGTGAGTTTCTCGGCGACGATCTTCGACGTGCGCTTGCCGTCCTTGTCCATGACGGCATAGACGCGGCCGATCGCGCGCGTGCCGACGAACACGGTGCCCTTGTCCCCGCGGGTCATCATGCGCCCGCCCGGTATGCCGTGGGCCCAGATCTCGATCTCGAAGCCCGGCGGCAGCCTGAGGTTCTTGAGCGGTATTTCTTCCGGTGCCGTAACGGTCATCTTGGCCGGATGCGGTGCAAGATTCGGGTTCTTCATCCGCTCGGGATGGTATCCGCCCATCTTTTCCCGCCGCGCCCGTTCTTCGGGCGACAGCGGCTTCGGCGCGGGCTTGGCGGCGGACGACTGCTGTGCGAAAACGCCGGGCGCCGCGCCCAGCGTAAGGGCAGCGGATATCAGTGCGGGCAACAAGGCGATGCGAGGAAGCAGCGAAAATCGAAGTCTCATTGTCCTCTCCTATGCGTCGTTAAAAAAACCCGGCTTGTCAGGGCCGGGTTTTTTGTCTGGTTACTCGATGGCTTTATATCTTGCGCAACTGTTCGAGCAGGTCCTTGCTTTCCGGGATCGTCCCCGGCTCGTAGACCTTCACGAAACGGATGACGCCTTTTTCATCGACCAGGAACGCGGAACGCTTGTCCATGCCGCGCTCGTCGTTGAAGACGCCGTAGGCCTTGCCGATCGCCCCGTGCGGCCAGTAGTCCGACAGCAGCGGGAAGGGCAGGCCGCCGAGCTGCTCGGCCCACGCTTTCAGGCTCGGCACCGGGTCGGCGCTGATCTGCAGGATTTCGACATTCAGATTCTTGAATTCATCGTAGTTCGCACGGAACCCGCTGACTTGATTCTTTCACCCACCGGTGAACGCGAAGGGGAGAAAGCTCACCACCGTCTTGCGTCCGCGGAAGCCCGTCAGCGAGAGCTTCTGATCGGTATGGGTGGCGAGCGTGAAATCAGGGGCGGTGCTGCCGACTTGCAATTCCATTCGTCTTCTCCTTTCCGGAAAGCGAGGGACTCTACATGCAAAACGCAAAACCGTTCGGGACGTGCAGTTTACGGCAGCGCACGGACGAGTGCCAGCGGGCCCGGACCGGCTAGGCCGCGGCCGATGCGACGACGCCGGCCGCCTCCAGGCGGGCGATGTCTTCCGCCTTCATGTCGAGCACTTCGCGCAGCACCTCCCGGGTGTGCTGGCCGTGGAGCGGCGCCGGGGTCCGGGGCTGCGCCGGGGTGCGGGAGAGGCGTACCGGACTGCGGACGGCCCGCACCCGGCCCACGCGCGGGTGGTCGAGCTCGATCAGCGAGCCGCGCGCCGTGACTTGCGGATGGTCCACGACCTGACCGAGGTGGTTGATCGCGCCGACCGGGATGTCGTTCTTCAGCAGGAGCGGCTCCCATTCCTCGTAACTGCGTGTCAAAAACACCTTCTGCAGCGTGGGAATGAGGGTGTCGCGGTTGTTCATGCGGTCCGTGGTGGTGCGGTAGCGCGGGTCTTCGAGCAGTTCCGGGCAGCCGATGGTCGGGCAGAATTTCTGCCAGATTTTCTGCCCGGCGATGGCGAGCGCGAGATCCCGCGTTTTGGTGTGAAACGTCTGGTAGGGCACGACCACCGGGTAGGCGGTGCCCATCGGCTTCGGGATTTCGCCGTTGGCGAAGTAATTGGCGATGGAGGTGCCGAGGAGCGCAAGCTGGCCCTCCATCATCGAGATGTCCACCCGCTGCCCTTCGCCAGTGCGTTCCTTGACCCGCAAGGCGAGCATCACACCGTAGGCGCAGTACATGCCGGCGGTGAGATCGGCGATGGAGACACCCGCGCGCGTGCCCGTGGTGCCGGGCTCGCCGGTCACGCTGATCATGCCGCTCTCCGCCTGCAGGATGAGATCGAGCGCGGCGCGGTCGCGGTACGGCCCGTCCTGGCCGAAGCCGGAAATGGAGCAATAGATGATGGCAGGGTTGCGCTTGCGCGCGGCCTCATAGTCGAGCCCCAGCCGCTTCAGCGCCCCGACGCGATAGTTTTCGAGCACGACGTCACTGCGCTCGACCAGCCGGAAGTACAGTTCCTTGCCCTCAGCATGCTTGAGATCGACGACGATGCCACGCTTGTTGCGATGGAGCGTGGCGAAGTAGGAGGTCTCGCCGCCCGGCAGCGGCACGCCCCACCCGCGCGCGATGTCGCCGGCGCCCGGCGGTTCCAGCTTGATCACGCTGGCGCCGAAATCGGCGAGCATGGTGGAACAGAACGGCCCGGCCAGCGCGTGCGTGAGGTCGAGTACCGTGACGCCCTCGAGTGGTTCCATGGATG
>JBQTHU010000106.1:0-10168 GCA_052389535.1 Betaproteobacteria bacterium
CCAGGCCAGCAACGCACTGCAGAAGCAGTTCAGCGTAAAGATCATGCTGCGCGAACTGCTTGGCGACTGCTCGACGCTGAATGCGCTGGCTTCGCGTCTTGCGCCCGGCATCGCGCCCGAATCCGCGCCGACCCGGCAGGCACCTGCACCGGCCGGAACGGGCGCCGCCGAGCCGTCCGCACCACAGACGCATGGCGAAATGATCGCGCAACCGCCGCAGCAAATCGGCACGCTGCAGCAGGTACTCGCGCAGCAACTCGAACTGATGTCGCGTCAGCTCGACATGCTGCGCGGCGTCGGCCTGAGCAGTATGCCGGCGGCACCGCTAGCACCGGCAACGGCTCCAGGCGTCGGAGCGGCGCCCCCGCCTCCGCCCGCAAAGCCCGCGCCGCAGGCGGACCGCGCGCCGGTCGCATTCGGGCCGTATCGCCCGCCCGCGAAAGGCGCGTCCGGCGGCCTCACTCCGCTCCAGGAGCAGCACCTGCGCGCGTTCATCGAACGATACGTTGCGCGCACGCGAGGTTCCAAGCAGTTTACGGCCGCTCATCGCACCCACCTCGCCGACCCGCGCTCGGTCGCGGGATTCCGCCTGATATGGAAGGAGATGGTCTATCCGATCGTCGTCAACCGCTCTTCCGGATCGCGGCTGTGGGACGTCGATGGCAACGAGTACATCGATGTCACCAACGGTTTCGGCACGATCCTCTTCGGCCACAACCCGGAATTCGTGAGCGCGGCGATCAAGGCCCAACTCGAACACGGCATCGAGACCGGCCCGCAGACGCCGCTTGCCGGCGAAGTGGCACGCATGGTGTGCGAGATGACGGGCATGGAGCGCGCCGCGTTCTGCAGCACCGGCTCGGAAGCGGTCACCGCGGCAATCCGCGTTGCCCGCACGGTGACCGGCCGCGACAGGATCGTGCTGTTCGCGGGCGCCTATCACGGCATATTCGACGAAGTGCTGGTGCGTCCCACCGCGGTCAATGGCGTCAGGCGATCGGTGCCGATTGCGCCGGGCATCACGCAGAACATGGTCGAGAACGTGATCGTGCTCGACTATGGCAGTCCCGAGTCGCTGCAGGCGATCAAGTCCACGGGACGCGAGCTTGCCGCCGTTCTGGTCGAGCCGGTGCAGAGCCGGCGCCCGGACCTGCAGCCGCGCGATTTCCTCAAGGAGTTGCGCCGGATCACGGCGGAATCGGAGACGCCGCTGATCTTCGATGAGGTGGTGACCGGTTTTCGCACGCATCCGGGCGGCGCCCAGGCACTGTTCGGCGTCAGAGCCGATATCGCCACCTACGGCAAGGTGATCGGCGGCGGACTGCCGATCGGCGTCGTCGCGGGGCGCCGTCTCTATCTCGACGCGCTGGACGGTGGCGACTGGCGCTACGGCGACCAGTCGAGCCCGGAGGCGGGCATGACATTCTTCGCGGGCACCTTTGTCCGGCATCCCATCGCGCTGTGCGCGGCGCGCGCCGTGCTGCAGCGCCTGCAGAAGGACAGTCCCGAGCTGCAGCGCACGCTCAATCTGCGCACCACGCGTTTCGTCGAGCGGCTCAATGCGCACGCCGAAAAAGTGCGCGCGCCGGTACGCATGACCCATTTCGGATCGTGGTTCTGCGTCAACTTCCCGCACGATCTGCCGCTTGCTAGCCTGTTCTTCGCCTACATGCGGGTGAAAGGCATACACATCTGGGAAGGCCGTCCTGCATTTCTCACGCTTGCGCACACCGAGGCCGACCTGGATCGCACCTTCGAGACGTATCGTGAAACGCTGTCAGAGATGCAGGCCGCAGGTTTTCTGCCGGGCGGCGAAGATCACCCTCCGATGCCGGGGGCGCGGCGCGGTCGCGATCCCTCCGGGAAGGAAGCCTGGTTCGTGCCCGACCCGCAGCGCGCCGGCAAGTACCTCCAGGTCGGCGAAGCGGTCTGAACCGGCGATCAGCCATGTCGAACGACGTCCCTGTCACCATTCCGGTAGATTTCGATCCCTTCTCCGGGCACGCGGCCGACCACGGCGTTCCGCTCACCGAGCCGCTGCGCGAAATGTGGGCCGCGGCGCAGATGGGAAACGATGCCTCCTGCTCGTACAACCAGACCTTCATGCTGAGGCTGCGCGGGCCGCTGGGGGTGGAATCGATGGAAAATGCGCTGCGACGGACGATCGAACGGCACGATGCCCTGCGCGTGAGCATCGATGAGAACGGCGAACAGCAGCATATCGCCGCCCCGCTGGAGATCGCCTTGCCGCTGATCGATCATAGTGCGCTTCCGGAGGAATCGCGGCGCAGGGCGCTCGAAGCGATGGTGCAGGAGGAAGCGGTGACGCCGTTCGATCTCACGGTGGCGCCGCTGCTGCGCGCGAAGCTCGTGCGCGAATCGCAACAGGTGCACCGGCTTGTCGTAACGATCCATCACATCGTGTGCGACGGCTGGTCGTCGGCGATATTCCTGGGCGATCTCGCCGCCGCGTACGCTGCGGACCGCTACGGCCTCGCGCCCACGCTACCCGCCGCCGTCTCGTACCGCGACTACGCGATCAACGAGGTTGCTCGGTCCGCTGACGCTACGGCACGCGAGGACGAGGATTACTGGGTTCAGCAGTTTGCCGACAGCATCCCGGTTCTCGACCTTCCCACGGACAAACCCAGGCCGGGGTTCAAGACCTACAGCGGCGCCACGCAGGAACTGCGGCTGGACGAGACGCTCTGCAGCGCCGTCAAAGCGACGGGCGCGAAGCACGGCTGCACGTTCTTCGTGACGCTGCTGGCGGCGTTCGAAGCGCTGCTGGCGCGGCTGAGCGGACAGGACGATTTCGTAGTCGGAATACCGATGGCCGGCCAGGCGCTGCTTGAGAGCGGCCATCTCGTCGGGCACTGCGTCAACATGATTCCACTGCGCTGTCGCGCCGATCAGACGGCACCCTTTTCGGACCACCTGAGGAGCGTCCGGGATTCGTTTCTGGCCGCGCAATCTCACCAGCAGCTTACATTCGGGAGCCTGGTGCGGCGCCTGCGGCTCTCGCGGGAATCCAGCCGCACGCCGCTGGTATCGGTCACCTTCAACATCGACAAGATCGGTGCACCGTTCGACTTCGGCGAACTTGCACTGGATGCGGTCGAGACTGCGCCCCGGCGCTTCGTGAACTTCGAGCTGTCGGTGAATGTTGTGGACAGCGGTCGCGACCTGCTGATCGAATGCCACCACAATCGCGATCTGTACGCCGCGGAGACCATAGTGCGCTGGATGCAGCACTACCGGACGCTGCTCGCCGCTATCGTCCGGGATCCGGGACAACGCATCGATGAGTTGCCGTTGCTGACCAAAAAAGAGGAAGCGCAGCTCAAGTGCGACTGGAATGACACGTACTTCGAGTGTCCACGGGATACGCTTCTGCACGAGCTTTGCTCGGATCAGGCGACCCGCACGCCGCGTAATACGGCGTTCGAATTCGAGGGCGAGCGGCTCACCTACGAGGAGCTGGATCGCCGCACCAATCAGCTCGCCCGGCATCTCCTGACGCTGGGCGTGAGGCCCGACACGCTCGTCCCGCTCTGCACCGAGCGTTCTCTCGAAATGGTGATCGGGATGATCGGCATCCTGAAGGCGGGCGGCGCCTATGTTCCGGTCGATCCCGACTACCCGCGCCAGCGCATCGCGCACATCCTGCAGGACGTGCAGGCGCCGGTCGCGCTGTCCCAGCACCGGCTGCACGATCGCCTCCCCGCCGGATGCGGCCGAATCGTGGATCTTGACGCCCAATGGAACGAGATTGCCGGATCGTCCGCGGACTCCGTGCCGCGCACTGCGAACCCCTCCAGTATCGCCTACGTCATCTACACGTCGGGCTCGACCGGCCGTCCGAAGGGGGTGCTCATCCCCCATTCCGGCATCTGCAACCTGATGTCGTGGATGCAGGCACGTTATCGGTTTGCGGAATCCGACGCGCTCCTGCAGAAGACGCCGTTCGGATTCGACGCCTCGGTATGGGAATTTTTCGCGCCGCTGATCGCCGGCGCCCGGCTGGTGCTGGCGCGTCCGGGCGGCCACCTCGACCCCGCCTATCTCGCGCAATCCATCGTGCACAGGCGCATCTCGATCCTGAAAGTCGTGCCTTCCCAGTTGAGCCTGCTTCTGGAAGAGCCGTCGTTCGCGCATTGCGCGCCACCGTTGAAGCGCATCTTCAGCGGCGGAGAACCGCTCACGCCCGAGCTGTGCGAAGCGGTGTCAGCCCGCCTGCCGGGCGTAACGCTGCACAACCTGTATGGACCCACCGAAACGTCGATCGACGCGACGGTGTGGGACTGTCCTGCCGGCGCGATCCCGCCCGTCGTGCCCATCGGAAAACCGGTCGGGAACGCCCAAATCTACATCGTGAACGCGCGCAACCGCCTGGCGCCGATCGGCGTACCGGGCGAACTGCTGGTCGGGGGCGTAGGCGTTGCGTGCGGCTACCTCAATCAGCCCGAACTCACCGCGGAGAAATTCATACCCGATCCGTTCTGCGGTGCGCCCGGCTCGCGCGTTTACCGCACCGGGGATCTCGCGCGCTACATGACGGACGGGAACGTCGAGTACCTGGGCCGGATGGACAGCCAGGTCAAGCTCCGCGGCTACCGCATCGAGCTCGAGGAGATCGAATCGATGCTGCTGCAGCATCCCGCGATACGCCAGGCGGCCGTGGTCGCACGCACGGAATCGAGCGGCGACAAGCGTCTGGTCGCCTATTACGTCGCGGAGAAACAAAGCACCGGTCTGGCGGACCAACTGCGTAGCCACCTGCGGACCGCGATGCCCGAGTACATGGTTCCCACTCACTTTGTCCAGCTTGCAGCGCTTCCGCTCACGCACAACGGCAAGCTCGATCGCCGGTCGCTGCCGCCCCCGGATGCCATCGAGCGGATGTCCCGCCCGGCTGCCGTCGCGCCGCGCACGCCGAAAGAGGCGTTGGTACTGAAGCTCGTCCGGCAGGTGCTCGGAAAGAAAGACATCGGGATACACGACGACTTCTTCGACCAGGGCGGTGATTCTCTGACGGCTGCAAGGTTGATGGCGCGCCTGCGCGCTGCGTCGGGCATGGATCTGCCGCTGCGCAATCTTTTCGAGCGGCCCACCGCCGCGCAGCTTGCCGAGGCGCTCGATGCCCTGTCGTGGGCAGCCAGCTCCGCAGGCCCGACGCGCCATTCCGGCGATCGCGAGCAGATCGAGCTGTGATGGTGCCCGCCTTGCTGGAGGAGCTGCGCATCCGGGACATCCGGCTGCGCGCGGAAGGCGACCGTCTCCAGTGCGACGCCCCGGCCGGCGCACTGACGCCCGAGCTGCGCGAGCAGCTGCGCCGCCGCAAGAACGAAATCCTGGAGTTTCTGCGCCAGGCGGACTCGCTTGCCCGGCAGCAGCGCGCGATCGTCCCGCTCCAGCCGCTGGGCACCAACGTGCCGGTTTTCGGCGTGGGCGGCCATAACGGCGACGTATTCTGCTACCGCGCGCTCGCCCACCAGCTCGGCAGGGAGCAGCCGTTCTTCGGGCTGCAGCCCCCGGGGCTGGACGGCCATAGCGAACCGCTGACGCGCGTGGAGAATTACGCGGCGTACTTCGCGCCGCAGATCCGCAGCTTCTGGTCGAACGGCCCGTACGTCATCGCCGGTTTCTGCGCCGGCGGCGGCATCGCGTTCGAACTCGCCCGACAACTGGCGGAGGAAGGCGCTGAAATCGCCTTCCTCGCGCTTTTCGGCAGCCCGTTTCCCACGGCGTACCGCACCGTGCCGCAGTTGCGCATGCGGCTCGCGCGCCAGGCGGATCGCCTCGTGAAGCACGCGCGCGCGCTGGCGCCCCTGTCCTTCCGGGATCAGCGGCGTTACCTTGCAATGAAGCTCGGCGAGCGCCACACCCGCCTGGAGGCAGCCCGTCCGTCCGAACCTGATGCGGTGCTGGCGATGCGCGCCCGCGTCGAGAAGGCAACCCTCGCCGCGGTGCAGCGCTACACGCCCGCCCCGTTCCCGGGCCATGTCGCGCTCTTTCTGCCGAGCAGAAGCTGGACGGATACGCCGGACATACCGCTTCACTGGCGCACGGTGGCGCGCACCAGCGAGGAGTACTGCGGGCCTGACGAATGCAACGGCGACGTCATGCTGCGCGAACAGTACGCCGGGATTTTCGCCGAATTGTTCAAGCACTGCCGCGATGCCAGCCGCAGTATGCAGCGTGTGGAACGCCAGGCTGCCGCCTCATGAAGCGGGAGAACCCACCGTGGTGTCATGCGGTCCCCGTTGAGGATGCCGCCACTGAGATCGACGCGGCGCGGCTCGACGTAGCGCCTGTCGAAACCTACCGCCTGGCGATGATGCTTTCTCCGGACGAGTCCGACCGGGCGGGTCGCCACGCCTACGAGCGCGACTGGCGGCGCTTCGTCGTCGCGCGCGGGCGACTACGCGAGCTACTGGCCGCGCGGCTGGAAACGTGTCCCGAGACGATAGAATTCTCTTATGGCAAGCACGGCAAACCGATGCTCGCCCCGCCGTTCTCGCGCAGCGGCCTGCACTTCAATGTCGCGCACTCCGGCGACCTTGCGGTATACGCCTTCTCGCATGAGGGAGAAGTGGGCGTGGACGTGGAGGCACTGCGCGCGTTGCCGGACGCGGATGACATCGCAGCGCGCTTCTTCTCAACCGTCGAGCACAACGCATACCGTGGGCTCGACACCTGCCACAAGCGCATCGGCTTCTTCAACTGCTGGACGCGCAAGGAAGCGTTCCTGAAGGCGCTGGGCGACGGCCTCCACCATCCGCTCGACGCCTTCGATGTCTCGCTTGCACCTGGAGAACCGGCGCAGCTCCTCCGCCTTGCCGGTGATTCGGGAGAGCACTGCGGTTGGCGCCTCGCGAGCTTTATTCCGGCGCCGGGTTACGTCGGCGCGCTCGCCATCAGGACCGCGCGCCCCGCCCGGGCAGCGGCGATTACAGCGCCTTGGTCAGCTCAGGCACTGCCTTGAAGAGGTCTTCGACCAGCCAGTAGTCCGCCACCGCGAAGATCGGCGCTTCCGGGTCCTTGTTGATGGCAACGATCACCTTGCTGTCCTTCATCCCGGCAAGATGCTGGATCGCGCCCGAAATGCCGACCGCAATGTACAGCTCCGGCGCAACGATCTTGCCGGTCTGACCCACCTGGTAGTCGTTCGGGACGAAACCCGAGTCCACGGCGGCGCGCGAGGCGCCAACCGCAGCGCCCAGCTTGTCTGCGAGCGCTTCCAGTATCCTGAAGTTGTCGGCGCTGCCCATGCCGCGTCCGCCGGAAACGATGATGCGTGCCGCCGCCAGTTCCGGGCGCTCGGACTTCGACAGTTCCTGCCCCTTGAACTGCGCGAGGCCGCTGTCGGGCGTGGTCGTGAGGTTTTCGACCGGCGCCGGACTTGCCGCCGCACCTGCCGGATCGAACGCCGTGGTGCGCGCGGTCACCACTTTGATGCGGTCTGAGGACTGCACGGTCGCGAGCGCGTTTCCAGCATAGATCGGGCGCACGAAGGTGTCGGGCGATTCGACCGCGCTGATGTCGGAAACCTGCTGCACGTCGAGGCGCGCCGCCACGCGCGGCATGAAATTCTTCCCGAATCCGGTGGCGGGCGCGACGATATGCGTGTACTGCCCGGCGATCGACACCACCAGCGCCGCCAGATTTTCAGCAAGCCCCCCGGCATAATGGGGCGCGTCGGCGAGCAAGACCTTCTTCACACCTTCCACTTTGGCCGCCGCCTGCGCCGCTTCCGCGCACTGATGACCGGCGACCAGCACGGTCACGTCGCCGCCCATCTTCGCCGCCGCGGCGATCGCGTTCGTGACACCCGGCTTGAGATTGCTGTTGTCGTGTTCTGCGATTACCAGCGCGGCCATTTCAGATCACCCTCGCTTCGTTCTTGAGTTTTGCGACCAGTTCCTGCACGTCCGCGACCTTGACCCCGGCGCTGCGCTTGGGCGGCTCCTCTACTTTCAGCGTCTTCAATCGCGGCGTGATATCGACCCCGAGCGCGTCCGGCTTGAGCACTTCGAGCGGCTTCTTTTTCGCCTTCATGATGTTGGGCAGCGTGACGTAGCGCGGCTCGTTCAGGCGCAGGTCGGTCGTCATCACCGCCGGCAGCTTGACCGTGAGCTTTTCCAGCCCGCCGTCGATCTCGCGCGTCACATCGGCGCTGTCGCCGTTGATCTCGATCTTCGAGGTGAACGCGGACTGCGGCCAGTTGAGCAGTGCGGCAAGGGTCTGCCCGCACTGATTGGAATCGTCGTCTATCGCCTGCTTGCCCATCATGACGAGCTTCGGATTTTCCTTCTCGACGATCTTCCTGAGCAGTTTGGCGACGGCGAGCGGCTGCACCTCGCCAGCGGTTTCGACCAGGATGCCGCGGTCGGCGCCCATCGCCATCGCCGTGCGCAGCGTCTCCTGGCACTGCGGCACGCCGATCGACACGGCGACGATTTCCGTCACCACGCCGGCCTCCTTCATGCGCACCGCCTGCTCGACGGCGATCTCGCAGAAAGGATTCATCGTCATCTTGACGTTCGCCGTCTCCACGCCCGTGCCGTCCGACTTGACGCGCACTTTGACGTACGGGTCGATCACGCGTTTTACCGTGACCAGTACTTTCATCGCTGCTCCTCGCGGGAACTTGCTGAAGGGTTGTGAGAGGCGCCGATTCTACCCGATTGCCCGAGGCCGCGAAATGGCCGTGGGCTGAGCGTCGCACCGCAATGACGCTCTGCTATGAGCGGTTCAGAAGCCTCAGGAAACGCGGCAGGTTTTCCTGCTCGAAGTGCCAAATGGAATGCAGCAGGTCATCGCAGCGCGCGCGGCCGATGAGCGGCTCGCAGTTGCTTGTGAATTTTCGCTCGAGGTCGCCATCCGACATGGGATTCGCCGCTTCGCCTTTCGGATCCAGGACGCGCCGCTCCAGTTTTTCGCGTGCCCGCAACGTGACGCGCACGACGCCAGACCGCGTTCCGGGATAGAGTTGTTCGCACTCATCATCGATGCGCGCGTCGATTTTGGGCAGTAGCGCCCGCACTTCGTTTCTCTGCAGGCTCTCCGGAAGAAACTGCGAAGCGGTCACCCGGCCGTCCACGATGGCGAGCGCCGCTGCGCACGGCGCGCTCATCTGCGCATCGAGCAGGGTATCGCAGTGCTTATGGTCGTGGCCCGTTGCGCCGACGGCATAAAGCCCGATATCGACATGCTCCACATCGTCTGCGCCGAAACCGTGCCCGTCCCGCAGCGCAAGCAGGCCGTCAATGATGGCGTGATAGTGACGGCAGCAGGGATACGGCTTGAAATAGACGTTCTCGATCTCGAAGTGCTGCGTGAGGCCATCGAAAAGCCGCGGCCATTTCACCTCACCGCCGGCGTGCGTGTGAAAGAAGCCGTAGCGACCCTCCAGAATGCGCGAGGGGCCGGTGATGCCACGACGCGCAAACTCGGCGCACAACAAACCGTCACGCGCGGCTTTTCCGGGGTGGATGCGTTTCACCTCCGCGCCCTCTTCGAGATACTCGCGCGTGCCGCCCGCGAAACTTCCCGCAAGACCCAGCGCGTGCGCCGTTTGTGCTGCATCGAGGCGCAAGAGGTGCGATGCCCCGGCGGCTGCACCGAACACGCCGGCAAGCGCGGTGTTGTGAAAGCCGCGCCGCGCCGTGGCGGGATGCATGGCGGCCGCGATCCGCAGCATCACATCGTACCCGGCCACCACCGCGGTAACGACCGGCTTCGCCTCCGCCCCCTGCTGCTCCGCCGCCGCGAGCACTGCGGAAAATATGGTGCCTGCCGGATGCGCCGACCCGTGGGTGTGGCCGTCGTCGAAATCGAGCCCGTGGGTGTTCGCCCCGTTCACCAGCGCGGCGTTGGGCGCGGAAAGCCGCGCGTCACTTCCGATTACTGTGGCGGTGCGTGTCGCGTCGTTTTCCTCGTAATAGGATAGGAGCGCCCGCGATACCGGCATCGCGGAGCCGGAAATCGCGCAGGTGACGAAGTCCAGCAGCGCGCGCTTGAACGCGTGTATCGCGTCCGGCGGAAGCGATTCGTAGCGCAGCGCCGCAACGTGCACCGCGAGATTGCGCGTGGCGCCTTCACCCTCCGCGATCGACGCCACACGATTCATCACGCGCTTCCGACCGCGGTCCCCGCGGAATCA
>JBQTHU010000107.1:0-19197 GCA_052389535.1 Betaproteobacteria bacterium
AGTTTTACTTCCGGACCACCGACGTGACGGGGTCGATCGAGCTGGCGCAGGGCACCGAGATGGTGATGCCTGGGGACAACGTGTCGATCACGGTGCAGCTGATCCAGCCCATTGCGATGGAAGAGGGCTTGCGCTTTGCGATCCGCGAGGGCGGGCGCACGGTGGGCGCCGGCGTGGTGGCGAAGATTATCGAGTAATCGCGTGGGGAGTGAGGCGTGAGGCGCAGTGCCTCCCGCCGAATGCCTGACGCCTCACGAGAGGAAACATGGCTGTCAAGAGTCAGAAGATACGCATACGCCTGAAGGCGTTCGACTACCGGCTGATCGATCAGTCGGCGCTGGAGATCGTCGATACGGCAAAGCGCACCGGCGCCGTGGTGAAGGGGCCGGTGCCGCTGCCCACGCGCAAAGAGCGCTTCGATGTGCTGCGGTCCCCGCACGTCAACAAGACGTCGCGGGACCAGTTGGAAATCCGCACGCATCTGCGCTTGATGGACATCATCGATCCTACGGACAAGACGGTGGACGCGCTGATGAAGCTCGATCTGCCGGCCGGCGTGGACGTGGAGATCAAGCTGTAGTTTTGTATCAGCCGACCCATTGCAGTCGGCACCTTTTGCAATAAAAGGGAAAGAATTATGAGTTTGGGACTGGTAGGCCGCAAAGTCGGCATGACCCGCGTTTTCACCGATGATGGCGATTCCATCCCGGTGACCGTGGTGGACGTGTCGAACAATCGCGTCACGCAGATCAAGTCGGTCGAGAACGACGGCTACGCCGCAGTGCAGGTGACTTTCGGCAAGCGCCGCGCGAGCCGCATCAACAAGGCGGCGGCCGGACATTACGCCAAGGCCGGGGTCGAAGGCGGGCACGTGCTGAAGGAGTTTCGTGTTGCGCCGGAGCGGCTCGCAGACATGAAAGTGGGCGGAACCATCGGCGCCGATGTTTTCACCGTCGGGCAGAAGGTCGACGTGTCGGGCGTCTCGCAGGGCAAGGGCTTTGCCGGCGTCATCAAGCGCCACAATTTCTCATCGAACCGCGCGAGCCACGGCAACTCGGTGTCGCACAACAAGCCGGGCTCGATCAGCATGGCGCAGGATCCGGGCCGGGTGTTTCCCGGCAAGAAGATGCCGGGGCACCTGGGGGCGGCGAACCGTACCGTTCAGAACCTCGAGATCGTGCGCATCGACGCCGAGCGGCAGCTGCTGCTGATCCGCGGCGCGGTGCCGGGATCGAAAGGCGGCGACGTGGCGGTCTATCCGGCCGTGAAACTCAAGCGCGCGGCATCAGGCAAACCGGCCAAAGCGCCGGCGGCGAAATAGGGGGCGCGCATGGAACTCAAGCTCATCAACGATCAGGGCCAGTCCGCCCAGTCCGTCACCGCTTCGGATGCGGCGTTCGGACGTGAGTACAACGAGGCGCTGGTGCATCAGGTGGTCACCGCCTATCTCGCGAACGCGCGGCTGGGGACGCGCGCCCAGAAGGATCGGGGCACGGTCAAGCACTCCACCAAGAAGCCGTGGCGGCAGAAAGGGACGGGGCGTGCCCGCGCCGGCATGACGTCCAGCCCGCTCTGGCGCGGTGGCGGCCGTATTTTTCCCAATACGCCGGATGAAAACTTCAGCCAGAAACTGAACCGCAAGATGTTCCGTGCCGGGGTGAGCGCGATCCTTTCACAGATCGCACGCGAGGGCCGCCTTGCCGTAGTAGACGGCTTCTCGGTGGATGCGCCCAAGACCAGGCTGCTCGCGCAGAAGCTGAAGACCATGGGGCTCGCGGACGACGTGCTGATCATCATCGACGGCATCGACGACAACCTGCGCCTCTCGTCGCGCAACCTCCCCAGGGTCGGCATCGTTGACGTGAGGAATGCCGATCCGGTGAGCCTGCTCCGCCACGCTCAGGTCGTGATGACCCGTGGCGCCATGGCGAAGATCGAGGAGCTGTACGCATGAGCGCGAATCCCAATCCGACTCCACAGCAGCAGGCGCGGCTGATGCAGGTGCTGCTGGCGCCGGTCGTGTCCGAGAAGAGCACCTTCGTCGCGGACAAGCGCGACCAGGTCGTGTTCAAGGTGGCTAAGGATGCGACCAAGCCCGAGATCAAGGCTGCCGTCGAACTCATGTTCAAGGTCCAGGTGGACTCCGTGAAGGTTTCCAACGTGAAGGGCAAGGAAAAGCGCTTCGGCCGCTTCATCGGGCGGCGCGATCACTGGAAGAAAGCCTACGTGTGTCTCAAGCCCGGGCAGGAGATCAACTTCGCCGAAGGGGAGAGCAAGTAATGCTGGTCAAAGTCAAACCGACGTCTCCCGGGCGGCGGCAGCTGGTCAAGGTCGTCACGCCGGGCCTGCACAAGGGCAAGCCGGTGGCGCGGCTCATCGAGCGCAAGGCGAAGAAAGCGGGCCGCAACGCTCATGGTCATCTTACGATGCGCCACAAGGGCGGCGGGCACAAGCAGCACTACCGCGTGATCGACTTCAAGCGCAACAAGGACGGCATTCCCGCGCGCGTCGAGCGCCTCGAGTACGATCCGAACCGCAGCGCGCACCTGGCGTTGCTGTGCTACGCGGACGGCGAGCGGCGCTACATCATCGCGGCGAAAGGTGTTGCGGCGGGCGCACAGCTCGCCTCGGGGCCTGAAGCTCCGATCAAGGTCGGCAACGCGCTGCCGCTGAAGAACATCCCGGTGGGCACCACCATCCACTGCGTCGAGATGCTGCCCGGCAAGGGCGCGCAGCTCGCGCGCGCGGCGGGTACTTCGGTGCAGCTCCTTGCGCGCGAAGGCGACTATGCGCAGTTGAGACTCCGCTCGGGTGAAATTCGCAAGGTGCACATCAACTGCCGCGCCACCATCGGTGAAGTGTGCAACGAGGAGCATTCGCTGGAGTCGATCGGCAAGGCGGGGCGCGTGCGCTGGCGCGGCGTGCGGCCCACGGTGCGCGGCGTGGCGATGAACCCGATCGATCATCCGCACGGCGGCGGCGAAGGCAAAACCGCGGCGGCGCAGGACCCGGTGAGCCCATGGGGCGTGTTGACCAAGGGCTACAAGACGCGCAAGAACAAGCGCACCAACAGCATGATCGTGCGCCGGCGCAACGCCAAGACTGTCGGCTAAGAGGTAACACATGGCACGTTCCATCAAGAAGGGCCCGTTCGTCGATCTGCATCTCATGAAGAAGGTCGAGACGGCGCGCGCGGCGAACGACAAGCGTCCGATCAAGACCTGGTCGCGCCGCTCCACCATACTTCCCGATTTCGTCGGGCTTACGATCGCGGTGCATAACGGCAAGCAGCACGTTCCGGTCTACATCACCGAGAACATGGTCGGCCACAAGCTCGGCGAGTTCGCGCACACGCGCATTTTCAAGGGCCACTCGAAGGCCGGCTCGGCGGCGGCGGCTGCGGCGGCCGCCGACAAGAAGGCGAGCCCGACGCCGGCGGCGGCGCCCAAGGCATAAGGAAGCAGCACATGAATACCACAGCGAAACTGCGCGGCGTGCGGCTCTCGGCCCAGAAAGGCCGGCTGGTTGCCGATCTGATCCGCGGCAAGTCGGTGGAGAACGCGCTCAACATCCTGCAGTTCAATCCGAAGAAGGGGGCGGTCATCATCCGCAAGGTGCTGGAGTCGGCTATCGCCAACGCCGAGCACAACGACGGCGCGGACGTGGACGAGCTCAAGGTGACGCGGATCTGCGTCGAAAAAGGGTCGGTCCTGAAACGCTTCGCCGCGCGCGCCAAGGGTCGCGGCGTGCGCATACTGAAGCCCACCTGCCACATTTACGTGACGGTCGGCGACGAGAGGAAATAGCTATGGGTCAGAAGATACATCCGACGGGCTTCCGGCTTGCGCTCAACCGCAACTGGGCCTCGCGCTGGTACGCGAACAGCAAGAATTTCGCGCCCATGCTGCTCGAAGACATCCAGGTGCGCGATCACCTGAAGCAGAAGCTCGCGCACGCGGCCGTATCGCGGGTCGTGATCGAACGGCCAGCGAAGAACGCGCGCATCACCGTCTACAGCGCAAGGCCGGGCGTCGTGATCGGAAAGAAAGGCGAAGACATCGAGTCGCTCAAGACGGAGCTGCAGAAGATGCTCGGCGTGCCGGTGCACGTCAACATCGAGGAAGTGCGCAAGCCCGAGCTCGATGCCCAGTTGATCGCGGATTCGATCGCACAGCAGCTGCAGAAGCGCATCATGTTCCGGCGCGCGATGAAGCGCGCCATCACCAACGCCATGCGCCTCGGTGCGCAGGGCATCAAGATCATGAGCGCCGGGCGGCTGAACGGGATCGAGATCGCTCGCACCGAGTGGTATCGCGAAGGGCGCGTGCCGTTGCATACGCTGCGCGCGGACATCGACTACGGTTTCGCGGAGGCGAAGACCACCTACGGCGTGATCGGCATCAAGGTGTGGGTGTTCAAGGGCGAAGTGATGGGCAAGAACGAGCAGCCCACGGCCGCGACACTCGGAATGCAGCCGGCTGCCGAGCCGGAACAGCCGGCGCCGAAGAAGCCCCGGAGATCGCCGGCCAGGACAGGAGCAAAACGTGCTACAGCCAGCCAGACGTAAGTACCGCAAGGAACAGAAGGGCCGCAACAAGGGTATTGCGACCCGCGGCAACAAGGTGAGTTTCGGCGAATACGGGCTCAAGGCCGTTGCGCGCGGGCGGCTCACGGCGCGGCAGATCGAAGCGGCCCGGCGCGCCATGACGCGGCACATCAAGCGCGGCGGCCGGATCTGGATCCGCATTTTTCCCGACAAGCCGGTGTCGCAGAAGCCCGCCGAAGTGCGCATGGGCAACGGCAAGGGCAACCCGGAATTCTGGGTTGCCGAAATCCAGCCGGGCAAGGTGCTCTACGAGATGGACGGAGTGGACGAAGTGTCGGCGAAGGAGGCGTTCCGCCTCGCCGCCTCGAAGCTCCCGATCCGCACCTCGTTCGTGGTGAGACAGGTCGGAGCGTAACGTGAAGGCAAGCGAACTGAAGGCGAAGTCGAGCGAGGAGCTGCAGCAGGAGCTGCAATCGCTCCTGAAGGCGCAGTTCTCGCTGCGCATGCAGAAGGCGACACAACAGCTTTCGAATACCAGCCAGCTCAGGAAAGTGCGCCGCGACATCGCGCGCGTGCGCACCGTGCTGGCGCAGAAGGCGCAATAGGGCGACCCAACATGAGTGAATCCCGCAACAAGCGCACGCTGGCCGGGCGCATCGTCAGCGACAAGATGGAAAAGACCGTGACAGTGCTCGTCGAGCGGCGCGTGACGCATCCGCTCTACGGCAAGGTGATCACGCGCTCGAAGAAGTATCACGCCCACGACGAGAAAAACGAGTATCACGAGGGCGACACGGTGGTCATCGAAGAGTGCCGGCCGCTTGCGAGCGCGAAGTCGTGGCGCGTGGTGAAGCTGCTGGAAAAAGCGCGCACCGTCTAGGGCGGGCGCTGGATTGCAATGTCGGGGCGCTGAACGTAGAATTGCGCCTTCGCTGCGGGCAGTTTCGCCGCGGCGTTCGGACCCGGACGGGCTCCAAAACTGGCCGATGCCTATGCGGCGCCGGGCCAAGTTGGAGAAGATGAAGGAAGCAAAAAATGATTCAGATGCAGTCCATTCTGGACGTTGCCGACAATACCGGTGCGCGCTCGGTGATGTGCATCAAGGTGCTCGGCGGCTCCAAGCGGCGCTACGCCGGGATCGGCGACGTGATCAAGGTGAGCGTGAAGGACGCGGCGCCGCGGGGCCGGGTCAAGAAGGGCGAAATTTACAACGCGGTCGTGGTCCGCACCGCCAAGGGCGTGCGCCGCAACGACGGTTCGCTGGTGAAATTCGACGGCAATGCAGCGGTCCTGCTCACGCCGAAGCTCGAGCCGATCGGCACGCGGATATTCGGACCGGTCACGCGCGAATTGAGAAGCGAGCAGTTCATGAAGATCGTTTCGCTCGCGCCGGAAGTGCTGTAGAGGACAGGGCCATGCGCAAGATCAGGAAAGGTGACGACGTGGTCGTGCTCGCCGGAAGGGACAAGGGCAAGCGCGGCACCGTCCTCAAAATCGTGGATGCCGAGCACGTCGTGGTGGAAGGCGCCAACCGGGTGAAGAAGCACCAGCGTCCTAACCCGATGAAGGGCGTCACCGGCGGGATCGTCGACAAGGATATGCCGCTGCATATCTCGAACGTCGGGCTCTACAACCCGGCGACGAAGAAGGCGGACCGGGTGGGCATCAAGGCGCTCGGAGACGGCCGGCGCGTGCGGTTTTTCAAATCCAACGGCGAAGTGGTAGACGTATGACGGCTGAAAAGGACAAGGACGCGAAGCCGAAGGCGCCCAAGGGCGGCGGCAAGCCTGCCGCCAAACCCGGCAAGGAGAAGGCCAAGGAGCAGGGCGACGCCCGGGAAGCGAAGGAGTCCAGACCGGCGCGGCCCGCGAAGCCCGCGGCGCCGGCGCGCCTGCACACTTACTACCGCGAAACCGTGGTGGGCGAGCTCACCAGGCAGTTCGGCTACAAGACGGTGATGCAAGTCCCGCGCATCGAGAAGATCGTGCTCAACATGGGCGTGGGCGAGGCGGTGGCCGACAAGAAAGTGATGGACAACGCCGTCGCCGACATGACCAGGATCGCCGGGCAGAAGCCGGTCATCACCAAGGCGCGCAAGTCGATCGCCAATTTCAAGATCCGCACCGGCTATCCCGTGGGCTGCAAGGTGACTTTGCGCGGCGCGCGGATGTACGAGTTTCTCGACCGCCTGGTGAGCGTCGCCATGCCGCGCATACGCGACTTCCGCGGCATTTCCGGGCGCGCCTTCGACGGCCGGGGCAACTACAACATGGGCGTCCGGGAGCAGATCATCTTTCCCGAGATCGAGTACGACAAGATCGACGCGATACGCGGCATGAACATCACCATTTCAACCACCGCCAAGACCGACAAGGAAGCCAGGGCGCTGCTGAGTGCGTTCAGGTTTCCGTTCAGGAACTAAAAGGACAGCCATGGCAAAAACGGCATTGATCAACCGCGAGCAGAAGCGCCGCCGGACCGTCAAGAAATTCGCGTCGAAGCGTGCCGAGCTGCTCGCCCTCGCGAACAACGTGAAGCTGGCGCCGGAAGAGCGCTACGAGGCGCGCCTGAAGCTGCAGAAGCTGCCGCGCAACGCCTCGCCGGTGCGGCTCAGGAACCGCTGCGCGCTGACCGGCAGGCCGCGCGGGGTGTTCCGCAAGTTCGGGCTGGGCCGCGCGAAGCTTCGCGACATCGCGATGCGCGGCGAGATTCCGGGCGTGATCAAGGCAAGCTGGTAGGCGGGAGAGACAACGATGAGCATGAGTGACCCGATCGCGGACATGCTGACGCGCATACGCAATGCGCAGCAGTCCGAGAAGCAGTCGGTGGCAATGCCGGCGAGCAAGCTCAAGGCCGCGATCGCCAAGGTGCTGAAAGACGAGGGCTACATCGAGGACTACGCGCTGCGCGAGAACGGCGGCAAGCCGCAGCTCGAGATCGGCCTGAAGTACTACGCCGGCAAGCCGGTGATCGAAAAAATGGAGCGCATCAGCCGGCCGGGGCTGCGCATCTACAAGCCGAGCCGCGACATCCCCAATGTCATGAACGGGCTCGGCATCGCCATCGTTTCGACGTCGAAGGGCGTCATGACCGATCGCAAGGCGCGCGGCCTCGGGGTGGGCGGCGAAGTGCTCTGCATCGTGGCGTAAGGGGAGTTCCGCGATGTCCAGAATCGGAAACTATCCAGTCATCGTGCCGGAAAAGGTGGAGGTGACGCTGACACCGGGAGAAATCGCAGTGAAAGGACCGCTCGGCACGCTGACCCAGAAGCTGTCTCCGAACGTCACACTGACGAGGGTCGAGAACCGCATCGAGTTCAAGGCCACCAACAATTCGCACCACGCCAACGCCATGTCCGGGACATTGCGCGCGCTGGTCGCGAACATGGTTCAGGGCGTGAGCAGGGGCTTCGAGAAGAAGCTGGCACTGGTGGGGGTGGGCTATCGGGCCCAGGCCCAGGGCGACAAGCTCAATCTGTCGATCGGCTACTCCCATCCGGTCGTGCATCAGATGCCCAGGGGCGTCAAGGCGGAGACGCCGACGCAGACGGAAATCGTGATCAAGGGTGTCGATCGTCAGCTCGTAGGCCAGGTCGCGGCCGAAGTCCGCGGCTACCGCAGCCCGGAACCGTACAAGGGCAAGGGCGTGCGCTATGCGAACGAGCAGATCGTGCTCAAGGAAACGAAGAAGAAGTAGGGCGGGGACGAGATGATCGAGAAGAAAGAGGCACGGTGGCGGCGGGCGCGTCAGACCCGCGCCAGGATAGCGGTGGCGGGCGCGGTGCGGCTGACGGTGCACCGGTCCAATTTCCACATTTACGCACAGGTGATCGACCGCGACGGCAGAAAAGTCCTCGCGAGCGCATCGAGCGCGGAGAAGGACATGCGCCAGGCGCTCAAGAATGGCGGCAACAAGCAGGCGGCGGCCGAGATCGGCAAGCGCATCGCCGAGCGGGCGAAGCAGCTCGGCATCGAGTCGGTTGCCTTCGACCGCGCCGGCTACAGGTACCACGGCCGGGTGAAGGCGCTCGCGGATGCCGCGCGCGCCGCCGGTCTCAAGTTCTGATCGAAACGGAATAGATCATGGCCAAGATACAGGCGGGAAAAATGCAGACCGGCGACGAACGCAGCGACGGTTTGCGCGAGAAGATGGTTGCGGTGAACCGCGTGACCAAGGTGGTGAAGGGCGGCCGCGTGCTCGGGTTTGCGGCGCTCGCGGTGGTCGGCGACGGCGACGGCGGCATCGGCATGGGCAAAGGCAAGGCGCGCGAAGTCCCGGTGGCGGTGCAAAAGGCGATGGAAGAGGCGCGCCGCAGGATGGTGAAGGTGCAGCTCAAGAACGGCACGCTGCAGCACCCGGTGATCGGTCGCCACGGCGCCGCGCGCGTCTACATGCAGCCCGCGCACGAAGGCACGGGGCTGATCGCCGGCGGGCCGGTGCGTGCGGTGCTCGAAGTGATGGGTGTGACGAACATACTTGCGAAGTGCCTGGGTTCCACCAATCCCTACAACGTCGTGCGCGCGACGATCGAAGGGCTCACGTCGATGAACACGCCGGCCGAAATCGCGGCGAAGCGCGGCAAGACGGTCGAAGAAATCACGGCCGCGGGATAAGGCGATGGCGAACGCGAACGACCGGAAAATCAGGGTCACGCTGGTGAGAAGCCTCATCGGCACGCGCCCGGAGCATCGCGCCTGCGTGCGCGGCCTGGGGCTCCGACGCCTCAACCACACGGTGGAGGTCATCGACACCCCGGCGAACCGCGGCATGATCAACCGCGTGGCCTACCTCGTGAAATGTGAGGGCTAGATGAAACTGAACGCAATCAAACCCGCGGCCGGCTCCAAGCGCGGGAGAAAGCGCGTTGGCCGCGGCATCGGCTGCGGGCTCGGCAAGACGGCCGGGCGCGGGCACAAGGGCCAGAAGGCGCGCGCCGGCGGCTTCCACAAGATCGGCTTCGAGGGCGGGCAGATGCCGCTCCAGCGGCGCCTGCCGAAGCGCGGATTCGTATCGCCCCGGCGCGACGACACGGCCGAAGTGCGGCTCTCGGATCTCGAAAAGATGAAGGACGAGACCATCGATCTCGCGGCGCTCAAGGCGGCGGGCGTGGTGTCCCAGCTCGCGCTCGGCGCGAAGGTCATCCGCTCCGGCGAACTGAAGCGCAGGATCGCGCTCAAGGGGGTCGCTGCCAGCAAGGGCGCGCGCTCGGCGATCGAGCGCGCCGGCGGCAGCGTCGAGGCCCCCGCCAAACCGGCCGCGAAGCAGGCTGTCAAAAAAGACTCGGGCGGCGCTGCGGCAGGCGCCTCCGCAACGCAGGGCTAAGCGGATTTGGCTACCAGCGATTCACTGCTTGCCGGCGGCAAGATGGGCGATTTGAAGCGTCGCCTGCTGTTCCTGTTGGGCGCGCTCATCGTATTCCGCATCGGCTCGTTCATACCGGTTCCGGGCATCGATCAGATGCAGCTTGCGGAACTGTTCCGCTCGCAGCGCGGCGGCATCCTCGACATGTTCAACATGTTCTCGGGCGGCGCGCTCGAGCGCTTCTCCATCTTCGCGCTCGGGATCATGCCTTACATTTCGGCGTCGATCATCATGCAGTTGATGACGGTGGTCTCGCCGACGCTGGAGGCGCTGAAGAAGGAGGGCGAGGCGGGCCGGCGCAAGATCACCCAGTACACGCGCTATTTCACCGCGGGGCTCGCGCTCTTCCAGAGCCTCGGCATCGCGATTGCGCTCGAATCCCAGCCGAATCTGGTCATCGAGCCGGGGTTCATGTTCCGCATGACGGCGATGGTGACGCTCGTCACCGGGACGATGTTCCTGATGTGGCTCGGCGAGCAGATCACGGAGCGCGGCATCGGCAACGGCATCTCGCTCATCATCTTCGCCGGCATCGCCGCAGGGTTCCCGTCGGCGGTGGGCGGCACGCTGGAACTGGTCCGCACCGGGGCGTTCTCGATCCCGATTGCGCTGCTGATCGGGGCGCTGGTGGTCGGCGTAACCGCTTTCGTGTGCTTCGTCGAGCGCGGGCAGCGCAAGATCCTGGTGAACTACGCCAAGCGCCAGGTCGGGCGCAAGGTCTACGGCGGCCAGACCTCGCACCTGCCGCTCAAGTTGAACATGTCGGGGGTGATCCCGCCGATCTTCGCCTCCAGCATCATTCTTTTCCCGGCGACGCTGGTGGGCTGGTTCGGCTCCGGCGAAGGCATGAGCTGGCTCGCCCGGATCGCGAGCACGATGCATCCCGGGCAGCCGATCTATACCATGCTCT
Source organism: Betaproteobacteria bacterium (assembly GCA_052389535.1). Classification (GTDB taxonomy): domain Bacteria; phylum Pseudomonadota; class Gammaproteobacteria; order Burkholderiales; family SG8-41; genus DSOT01. The sequence continues at coordinate 10,818 of JBQTHU010000107.1, forward strand.
ACGCCTCGGCGATCGTTTTCTTCTGTTTTTTCTACACCGCGCTCGTGTTCAATCCAAAGGAGACGGCGGAAAACCTGAAGAAGAGCGGCGCGTTCGTGCCCGGAATACGGCCCGGCGACCAGACCGCGCGTTACATCGAGAGGATCACGATGCGGTTGACGCTCACCGGCTCGATTTACGTGACGCTGGTGTGCCTGCTGCCCGAGTTCCTGATCGTGTGGAAGAACGTGCCTTTTTATTTCGGCGGCACGTCGCTGCTGATCATCGTCGTGGTCACCATGGATTTCATGGCGCAGGTGCAGGCCTACGTGATGTCGCACCAGTACGAGAGCCTGCTCAAGAAAGCCAACTTCAAGGGCGGCGTGTTTCCGACTCGATGATGGCGAAAGAAGAAACGATACAGATGCAGGGCGAGATCGTGGAAAACCTGCCGAACGCGACATTCCGCGTGAAGCTGGAGAACGGGCACGTGGTGCTGGGTCATATTTCCGGGAAGATGCGCATGCACTACATCCGCATCCTGCCGGGCGACAAGGTGACGGTGGAACTGACCCCGTACGATCTCACGCGCGGGCGCATCGTGTTCCGGGCGAAATAGAGAGGGCAAAGATGAAAGTGCTGGCATCGGTAAAGAGGATCTGCCGCAAGTGCAAGATCGTGAAGCGCAAGGGCGTGGTGCGCGTGATCTGCTCGGACCCGCGCCACAAGCAGCGGCAGGGCTGATTTTCAATTGAAAATTAGCCTCTTACGCGATAAAATTTCCGGTTTTCCGTCTCGGGGGTAGGCATGGCCCGTATAGGTGGCGTCAACATTCCGAACCAGCAGCATGCGGAGATCGCGCTCACCGCGATCTTCGGCATCGGCCGCAGCCGCGCACACACGATTTGCTTGGCGGTCGGCATCGCCGGCTCGACCAGGGTCAAGGATCTGTCGGACACCGAAATGGACAGGCTGCGCGAGCAGGTCGCGAAATACACGGTCGAAGGCGACCTGCGCCGCGAAGTCTCGATGAACATCAAGCGCCTGATCGATCTCAGCACCTGGCGCGGCAAGCGGCATCGCGCGGGTCTTCCGGTGCGCGGGCAGCGCACCCGCACCAACGCCCGCACGCGCAAGGGTCCGCGCAAGGCGGCAGTCAAGATCATCAAGCCCACCACCGTCTAAGGATATACCGATATGGCAAAAGCAAGCACCCGGGTGCGCAAGAAGGTCAAGAAGAACGTGGCGGAGGGCATTGCCCACGTGCACGCGTCCTTCAACAACACGATCGTCACCATCACCGACCGGCAGGGCAACGCGCTCGCGTGGGCGACGTGCGGCAGCAACGGCTTCAAGGGCTCGCGCAAATCCACCCCGTTTGCGGCGCAGGTTGCGTCCGAGCACGCCGGCCGGCTTGCGCAGGAGAGCGGCGTGAAGAATATCGAAGTGCGGATCAAGGGTCCCGGGCCGGGCCGCGAATCGGCCGTGCGCGCGCTGAACGCCTGCGGATTCAAGATCACCAGCATTTCGGACGTGACGCCGGTGCCGCACAACGGCTGCCGTCCGCCGAAAAAGCGCCGCATTTAAGGGAGCCGACTGTGGCAAGAAATCTCGACGCAAGATGCCGCCAGTGCCGCCGCGAAGGCGAGAAGCTGTTTCTCAAGGGCGAGAAGTGCTTTACCGACAAGTGCGCGATCGAGCGCCGCAACTATCCGCCGGGACAGCACGGCCAGAAGAACACGCGGTTGTCGGGCTACGGCGTGCAGCTCCGCGAAAAGCAGAAGGTGCGCCGGACCTACCGCATGCTCGAAGGACAGTTCCGCAAGAGCTATCAGGAAGCTTCGCGGCGCAAGGAAGTCACCGGCGAAGCGCTGCTGCAGATTCTCGAGAGCCGCCTCGACAGCGTTGCCTATCGCATGGGCTTCGGCGCCTCGCGCGATGAGGCGCGGCAGATCGTGCGCCATGACGGCATCCTGGTGAACGGCAGGCGGGTGAACATTCCCTCCTTCCAATGCCGTCCCGGCGACGTGGTCGAGGTCGCGCAGAAAGCGAAGGGGCAGCTGCGCATCAAGGCGGCTGCCGAAGCGGTGGAGTCGCGCGGCTACCCGGAATGGGTCGAGGTGGACGCCAAGGCGCTCAAAGGCACCTTCAAGGCGCGGCCGCAGCGTTCCGAGCTGCCCTCCACGATCAACGAGTCGCTGGTGGTCGAGCTGTACTCGAAGTAATTTCCGAGAGGAATTCAAGCCATGCAAAGCAGTGTGTTTTTAAAGCCCCGCATCATCGACGTGCAGAACATCTCGCCGTATCACGCCAAGCTCACCATGGAGCCGTTCGAGCGTGGATACGGCCACACGCTCGGCAACGCGCTGCGCCGCACGCTGCTGTCCTCGATGCCCGGCTATGCCGCCACCGAGGTGAAGATCAGCGGCGTGCTGCACGAGTACTCGACCATCGACGGGGTGCAGGAAGACGTCGTCGACATCCTGCTCAACCTGAAGGGCATCGTGCTCAAGCTGCACAACCGCGATGAGGCGACGCTCAACCTCAAGAAATCCGGCGAAGGCATGGTGACCGCGGGTGATATCGAATCGACGCACGATGTCGAGATCGTGAATCCGGACCACGTCATCGCGCATCTCGCCGCGGGCGGCAAGCTCGACATGCAGATCAAGGTCGAGCAGGGCCGCGGCTACATCGCAGCCACCACGCGCCGCACTGCGGAGGATGAAGGCCGCAACGTCGGCGCGATCCTGCTCGATGCCTCGTTCAGCCCGGTGCGCCGCGTGAGCTATTCCGTGGAATCCGCCCGCGTCGAGCAGCGCACCGATCTCGACAAGCTGATCATGGACATCGAGACCAATGGCGCCATCGATCCCGAGGAGGCGGTGCGCTACGCCGCGCGCATCCTGGTCGAGCAGCTCTCGGTGTTCGCCGATCTCAAGGGCATGCCCACGCAGATCGAGGAGAAGAAGGCGACGCAGATCGATCCCGTGCTGCTGCGCCCGGTGGACGACCTCGAGCTCACCGTGCGCTCCGCCAACTGCCTCAAGGCGGAGAACATCTACTACATCGGCGATCTCATCCAGCGCACCGAAACCGAGCTTCTCAAGACGCCGAATCTGGGCCGCAAGTCGCTGAACGAGATCAAGGAAGTGCTCGCCTCGCGCGGGCTCACGCTGGGCATGAAGCTCGAGAACTGGCCGCCTGCCGGGCTCGAGAAAGTTTGAGGTAAACGAAATGCGCCACCGCCACGGCCTGAGAAAGCTCAACCGCACCAGCAGCCATCGGCTCGCGATGCTGCGGAACATGACGAATTCGCTGCTGCGGCACGAGGTGATCAAGACCACGCTGCCCAAGGCGAAGGAGCTGCGCCGCGTGGTCGAGCCCATGATCACGCTGGGCAAGAAGCCGTCGCTCGCCAACCGCAGGCTCGCGTTCAACCGGCTCCGCGACCGCGAGATGGTGGTCAAGCTGTTCGACGAGCTGGGACCGCGCTACGCCAAGCGCAACGGCGGCTACCTGCGCATCCTCAAGTTCGGCTTCCGCAAGGGCGACAACGCGCCGATGGCCTACGTCGAGCTGCTCGACCGGCCGGAACCGAACGGCGAGACCACCGCCGGCAAGGAAAAGGCGCCTGCCCAGGCCGCCGCATAGCGGAGCGGACGCGCACGACTGAAAAGCCGGCCGGTGTGCCGGCTTTTTGTCGCCGCACGCGCGCAGGCTTGGCGCCCCGCGGCGCATCGGCCTTACAATCGTCGCATGCTGAACGAACTCGAGCTGACCGGCCGCGCGCGCTCGCACGTGGTTCAGCGCGACGACCTTGGGGCCGCAGTGCATCGCGACGCACTCGACGCGTGGCTCGCGATGAAAACGGCTGCAGCGCGCGAGGGGCTGGAACTCCAGATCGTCAGTGCCTTTCGCGATTTCGGCGCGCAGCAGCGCATCTGGGACACCAAGTACCGCGGCGAGCGGCCGCTGTACGACGCGCAGGGCAACGTGCGGGATCATGCTGCGCTCACGCCCGCGGAGCTGGTGGACGCGATCGTGTGCTGGAGCGCCGTGCCGGGGGCGAGCCGCCATCACTGGGGCAGCGAGATCGATGTCATCGACCGCGCCGCCGTACCGTCGGGATACCGGGTGCGCCTGCTGCCGTCGGAAACGCAGGCCGGGGGAGTCTTCCACCGCCTGCACCAATGGCTCGACGAGAACATGGCGCTCTACGGCTTCTACCGCCCCTATCGCGCCTGGCGCGGCGGCATATTCCCGGAGCCCTGGCATTTGAGTTACGCGCCGGTCTCCACGGTGGCGGCCTCCCTGCTCACGCTGGAGCTTTTCGAGCAGACCGTGCTGGCGAGTACGATCCTCGGCCGGGACATCGTGCTGCAGCGCATCGAGGCGATCTACCGCACCTACGTGGTCAACGTGGACGCACCGGCATTCCCGGCCCGCCAGGCCGCCGCGTAGCCTGGCGGGCGGCGTGGCGGAACGCCGCAAGAGCGCTCAAGCTCCGGCTCGGGCAGCCGGTTCGATTGGCGTAAGGACGACTCGCACCCGCAGTCGTTTACTTTTTGCCGGGCTCGGAACCGACTGCGTCCTCATACGCGTTGCGCGCCGCGTGCGCCGCCTCCTGCGCCTGCTGGCCCGCCGCGGCAGCCGCCTCGCGCGCCGCCTGGACCAGCGCTTCAGAAGCTTTGTGATTCTCCTCGACGAGGCGCTCCACGGCTGCGGGGGCATCGGGGCGCTCCGCGCACGCCGATATGAGCAGTGCCAGGGCGAGCGCCGCGGATCTCACGGCATTACGCGACGGGCGATGCACGGCAATCATGCCCTCGCGGTGCGAGGGCCGAGCAGCAGCCAGAGGATCAGTCCCACCACGGGAAGCAGTATGACGAGCACGATCCACAGCACCTTGCTCGCCGTGGAGGCGCCGCTCTGCACGATGTTGACGATCGCCCATATATCGAGAATGAGGATCATCAATCCGAAAATCCCGCCCACTTCCAGGCCCATGACAGTCGCTCCTTGCAGCGTATGACCGCGGTGGACACAATTCGTTTTTCGGCCGGCCGTCCGCCGCGAGGCGGGTGTCTCAGAATGACGACATTGCATACCGTAGGACACGGCAATCGGGCCGCCGGCGAGTTCATCGAACTGCTGCAGCAGGCAGGCATCCGGTATATCGTGGACGTGCGCGCGTTCCCCGCCTCACGCCGCCATCCGCATTTCGAGCGCTCGGCGCTGGAGGGCACGCTGCACGATGCGTCGATCGCGTATACGTGGGAAGGGGAAGCGCTCGGCGGGCGCCGCCGTCCGAGTCGGGACTCGCCGAACGTTGCGCTCAGAAACGCGAGCTTCCGTGCCTATGCCGACCACATGCTGCTGCCTGCGTTCCGTTCGGCGCTCGACCGCGTCCTTGCTGCCGCGGCAAAGCATACTGTGGCCGTCATGTGCGCTGAACGCCTGCCGTGGCAGTGCCATCGCTACCTCATTTCCGACAGCGTGGTGGCCCGGGGCTTCCCGGTTCTGCACATCGTTTCGCAGGACACGCGCATGCCGCACAAGCTGAGCGCGCTCGCCCGCGCGGAGGGCGATCTGCTCATCTATGACAAGGGCGCGCAGCCCGATCTGCTGGAACGCTGAAACGGCGAACAGGAAAAACGCAGCCTCAGACCCGCGCCCGGGAGAGCCTCAAGTCGGCGGAATAGGGAGTGCTCGGGTAGTGAAAAGCAACCGGCCCGTCGGGCAGCGCGTTCACGAACTGGCGCACGAACGCGTCGCTCGACGCCATCACCTGCGCGGTCGTGCCTTCCGCCGCGACGACGCCGTCGGAGATGAAATACACGTAGTCCACGATCTTGAGCGACTCGGCGACGTCGTAGGTGACCACGATGGACGTCACGCCGAGCGCATCGTTCAGCCTGCGTATCAGATTCGCGATGACGTTGAGCGAGATCGGATCGAGCCCGGAAAACGGCTCGTCGTACATGATCAGCATCGGGTCGAGCGCGATCGCGCGCGCGAGCGCCACCCGGCGCGCCATGCCGCCCGAGAGCTCGCCCGGCATCAGGCGGTGCGCGGCGCTCAGACCCACCGCGTGCAGCTTCATCAGCACCAGATCGCGGATCACCGGCTCGGGCAGGTCGGTGCGCTCGCGCATCGGAAAGGCGACGTTCTCGAATACCGTCATGTCGGTGAAGAGGCCGCCCATCTGGAACATCATGCCCATCTGGCGCCGCATGAGATAGAGCTCGGCATCGTCCAGCTCGTGCACGATTTTTCCGGCGAACCTGACGTGCCCGTCGTGAGGGCGAAGCTGGCCTCCCACCATCTTCAGCAACGTCGTCTTGCCCGAGCCGCTCGTGCCCAGTATGGCGACGACCTTGCCGCGCGGAATCGTGAGATTCACGCCCTTCAGGATCTGTCGATCTCCGTAGGCGAACTTGAGCCCCGAGATCTCGATGAGCGGTTCGGTACTTGAATTTGCCATGGCGAGACGCAACAAATGCGCGATGCGGTAGTTTAGCAGCACCCCCGCGTCATCGGCGACGGACCAACCGATGCCCTATGGCGGCGAGGGACAGCAGCACGGCGGCCCATGCGAGCACGGTCGCCACGATGGCAGGCCACCACCAGGCGAGCACGCGATCGCGGTAAGACTCCAGCGAATGGAGGAACGAACGCCGTTCCTGCGCGCTGCGGCATGCCCCGGGCGTCTCGAGTTCGGCGCATCGCGCCTCCAGCCAGGTGAGGCTCTCGCCGTAGAGGTCGATCCAGTAGGTGTAGTCGCGATCCGTGTGATGGATGAATCTGCAGGACGCGCTCAACAGCAGCGCGACAGGCAGCGCGATCAGCAACGTCTTTTCCCAGCGGCTCATGGCATCGCCATGTACGACGAAAGCGCGCCGGTGTATGGACCGCACGCGCAGCGTGTCTATGCCGGTGTGCGCTTCAGGCGGCTGCCGACCTGCGCAGCGGCGCCTCTTCGCTGCTGCCAAGGAGATCCATCAGCGTACGCGCGGAGCCGAGCGTTTCCAGACGCGAGACCGCATCGATTACGTTGTCCACGCGGGACGAGGGCAGACGCGGGTTGGCATAGGTGCGGAATTTCTCGATGACCTGTGCGCGGGCGAGCCGGTTCTCCGGCGAGCCGCGCGGGAAATCGCAGCGTGCCGCGTACTTTGCGCCCGCGCTCGTCGCCGCTTCCACGATGGCCTGCACGCCGGTCAACGCCGGGTCGCACACCACTTCCACCTGCTCGGCCGAAAAGCGCCGCAACCCGGGATCGTTGTAGCGGGCGGGCTCGAACTGGGCGAGCGTCAACTGCCTGTCGTGGAGAATCACCGCCGCAGCGTAGTGTATGGAAAGCAGCGCCTCGAACTTGCCCTGGTAGCGCGGGAAGATGCCGTGCATGTCGAAGGCCGTCTTGCCGACCGAGATGCGCAGTTTCTCCACCCGCGCGGGATCAATCGCGTTCTGCTCCACCAGGTCGAACATGGCCGTGATAAGTCCCTGAATGGTGGAGGCGGAAGGCCACGGCCGCAACGCGATCTGCTCCAGCTCCCAGCGCCGGCCGAGATCCGCCGTGACCGCCTCGGGACGCCCGCCGTTGGTGTAGGTCTTGTAGAGCCCGCCGTCAGCAGCGGTCAGGAACTCGCGCGTCGCGACGAATTTCTGCTGCGCCAGCAGCGCAGCCATGAGACCCGAGACCGCGGCGCGGCACTGATGGAACTTCACCGTGGGCGTGCCCCAGGCGGCAAACGTTCCGGCGGCCTGGCTTCCGGCAAGCCCGAATGCGCGCGCCATGGTCTCGGCATCGAACTCGAGCAGCCGCCCCGCGGCGGCCGCCGCGCCAAACGGTCCGATCACGCCGGGGCCGTGCCAGCCGCGCGCGCGAAAAGCCGGAAAGTCGAGGCCGATGCCGATGCGCGTCGTGATCTCGAACCCCGATGCCAGCGCAATCAGGAGCTGGCGGCCGCCGATGCCGTCGCGTTCCGCGATGGCGAGCGCGGGCGGCACGACCTCGGGCGTGATGTGCGTCAGCGTCGAGCGGTGCACGTCGCACATGGTCACGGCGGTGATGAGATAGCCGTTGAGCAATGTTGCCCCGGCGAGCGACAGCCGATCGCCCCCGATCACGCTGCTCTCACTGGATTGGCCGAGGGCGGAGGCGAGCGCCTGGACCTGGTGCGTTTCCTCGCCCTGATTTCCGGCGACCGCGCAGGCCAGTGCGTCGAGCAGGAGATCCTTGCAGTACTCGCGCACCGCTTCCGGAATATCGTCATAGCGCAGCTCTGCGGCAAACCGGGCGAGCGCCTGCGTGACATCACCTGCCATTTGCGTGCTCCTCGTTGCGTGGGGTAGGTAGGCGATGATAAGCCGCACAGCCTCAAAAGCAAGTAGG
>JBQTHU010000108.1:0-49824 GCA_052389535.1 Betaproteobacteria bacterium
GGCGTGGAAGATCTGCTGCGCGTGCTGCCGATGCCGGTGGCGGATCTGCTCGACGACTGGTTCGAATGTGACGCGCTGAAGGGTGCGCTCGGCGCGGCAGGCATCATGAACCTCTGCCACGGACCGCGCTCCGGCGGGACGGCCTTCCGGCTGCTCCACCATCACGTGGGCAGTGTGCCCGGCGTATTTCGCCCGCCCGTCTCGAACCTGCGTCAGGTGCTGCAGGCGAAGCCGGGCATTGCGCTGCGGCGGGATACGGTTGCGCGCATCGCGGTGCGCGCGGCGCGCGTGGCGGCCGTGGTGCTCGCAACTGGAGAGGAGATCGCGACGTCGCGGGTGATCTGCGGCGCAGATCCCCGGCGCGCACTACTCGAGTGGCTCGACCCTGGCTGGCTCGATCCCGACTTCACGCGCGCCGTGAGTCATATTCGCGCGCGCGGTGTCGCCGCGCGACTCAGCCTGATGCTCGATCGCCCTGCGGCGTTCCAGTCGTTATGCATAGCGCCCTCATTGGACTATCTGGAACGTGCGTATGATGATGTCAAGTATGGGGGCATTTCACGACGTCCATATCTCGAAGCCCGGGCAAAAAACGCCAACGACGGCGCAGCCGCGGAGGTGCAGATACAGTACGTGCCTTATGAACTGTCCGACGGGGCCTGGGATGAGGCGCGCCGGCAATCGCTCGGAGAGGATGCACTGAAAATGCTCGCGCAGGTCGTGCCGGATCTGGCGGTGTCGGTGAAACAATGGAGTGTGCTTACACCGCGCGATTTTGAAACGCAATACGCGTTTCCGGAAGGCCAGTCGCATCACGCGGAACTTGCGCTCGATCAGGCGTTATGGCTGCGGCCGGTGCCGGGTTGGGCGTCGTATCGCACGCCCATCGACGGCCTCTATCTGTGCGGCCCGGCCACGCATCCGGGTGGCGCAATCGCAGGCGCGGCCGGCGTCAATGCCGCCCGTGCGGTGTTGAACGACCTCGCGTCGCGGCGCTGAGAGCTGACATGCGCTTCCATGAGTACGGTTGCCGGCGAGCGGTTGCATGTATCGCGCTCGCGCTTGTAATCGCCATTGCAGGCTGCGGGAAGAAGGCCGCGCTGCCGAAACTCGCGAGCGGCGATGTGATCGTTGCGTTCGGAGACAGCCTTACCTACGGGACCGGGGCCAGCGAGCGCGAAAGCTATCCGGCCGTGCTCGCGCAACTGATCGGGCATGAGGTCGTGCGATCGGGCGTGCCGGGAGAGGTGACCGCGCAAGGCCTGCAGCGGCTGCCGGCTGTTCTAGACGAGTATCGCCCGCGGCTCGTCATCGTGTGTCTGGGCGGCAACGACATGCTGAGACGGCTCAGCATGGCGGAAACACGTTCCAACCTGCGTGCGATCGTCAGGACGCTAAAAGATCGGGATATCGGCGTGCTTTTGATCGGCGTGCCGCAGCCGGCGCTGCTGTCGAGCCCGCCCGAGTTCTACGCCGAGCTGGCGCAGGAATTCGCGGTGCCGTATGAGGGAGAAGTACTGAAGACCGTGCTCTACGCCGCGGAGATGAAGGCCGATCCCATCCATCCCAACGCGCGCGGTTACCGGAAGATGGCGGAAGCGGTGGCGGTGTTGCTGCGACAGGCGGGGGCTATTTGACCGGGTCGCGTTCGGCGGTGCGGCTCACGATCACCCTGTGCGCCGCCGAAGCGCTGTCGATGACCGGTTTCGCCGCCTACACCACGCTGCTTCCGGTCCTGCAGCGTGAATGGCTTCTCTCCAACTCGGAAGCGGGGCTCATCAGCGGCGTGTATTTCGCGGGCTATGTGGCCGCAACGCCCATCCTGACCAGTCTCACCGACCGGCTCGATTCGCGCCACATCTACGTGCTCGCCTGCGCGATGTCGTTCAGCGGCGCTGCAGGCTTCACGCTGTTCGCGGACGGTTTGTGGAGCGCCATGTTTTTCCAGTTCCTGATCGGCGCCGGACTGGGCGGCAGCTACATGCCGGGACTGAAAATGCTCGCCGACCAGCTAGAGGGGCCGGCGCAGTCGCGCTCGGTCGGTTTCTACGCCGCGAGCTTCGGCATCGGCTCGACGTTGTCCATTTTCGTGTGCGGCCTGATCGGCGCGGCTTACGGCTGGCAGTGGGCCTTCACCTACGGCGCGATCGGGCCGCTGCTGGCGGCGGTGACCGTGAGGCTCGGCATGCCGCCGGGGCGCACGCGCGCTGCCGATAAGCCGGCGCCGGCGCTGCTCGATTTCCGCCCCGTGTTGCGCAACCGGAAAGCGCTGCCGTTCATCCTGGGTTACTCGGCGCACAACTACGAGCTGTTCGGGCAACGCTCGTGGATGGTGGCGTTTCTCGTGTACTGCTCGACGCTGCAGCCGGCCGATGCGCCGATGCTGTTGAGCGCCGCCACGCTGGCCGCGATCATCAACCTGCTGGGGCCCGTCATGAGCGTGGTGGGCAACGAGTTCGCCATTCGCTTTGGACGAACGCGCGTCATCTTCACCTTCATGACTGCGTCGGGAACAATGGCGTGCGTCCTCGGTTACGCCGCACCGTTGCCGTGGACAATCGTATTTCTCCTGATGTGCGTCCATTACGGCCTGATGCTCGGCGATTCCGCCGCGCTCACCTCCGGCGCCATCGCTTCGGCGCCGCCCGATGAACGCGGCGCCACCATGGCGGTCTACTCGTTCTGCGGGTTCAGCGTCGCTTTCCTGGCGCCGCTCGTGTTCGGCGCGGTGCTGGACCTCGCGGGCGGCAACCGTAACGTGGTTGCGTGGGGGCTGGGGTTCGCGAGCATCGGCATGTTCGGTGCGCTCGCGCCTCTGGCGAGGTGGGTGTATCTTCGGAGTCGTTGACGCGGCGCGAACCGCAGGAGTCACCTCAGTATGCTCGACGTGGCGGAAGGCATCCGGCGCTTCGGCTTCAGGCGCTGGTACGAACGCCAGCTCATCGAAAGCCACCTTTACTTCGTTACGGCGTTCCTGAGCCTGATCGTGGTCGTGGCGGGACTGGAGAGCTACAACGCCACGGCGCAGGCCACCACGCGCCTGCTGATGGTGGCAATGATCGCCGGCGGCGTCGTGCTCTGCGCCTGGGCGTTCAAGCGCTACCAGTTCATGCTCGGGCGCGCCGTACGGGCGGCCGAGCACTCCACCTGCAGCAAATGCGCGACTTACGGGGCGCTGGAAGTGGTGCGCTGGCCTGTGGAGGGCGAACCCGCCCCTGCGCTCGGGGTGCGGTGCCGCAAGTGCGCGCACGAATGGCAGATCGAGTGATCCCCGTTTAACGCAGTCACCGATCGCCTATTCACGCGGGCCGGTGTAGAACTCGGGCCAGCGCTCGCGCACCGCCTCGGAGTCGTCTCTGTAGACATGACAGGCGTTGAGCTGATACGGCCTCCCGCCCGGTGTTCTCGCGGACAAACGCGATTCGCGCGCGCGGGTCGTCGCCTGGAACGCGGTGGTGCCGAGCGGCCCCAGCAATTCGACAAGGTGAGTGCAGCCACGCGTGCCACCCAGGCGTTCCATGGTCCTGCGGTGCCAGCCGGGGCCGATGGTCAGGCCGATCAGCGCCTTGAACGCGGGGGCGATGTCGCCGCAGTGGGGATACGGGCCCTCTTCCGTCGCGGCTTGCGCGTCGTGCACTTTCATGTCGAGGTCGATGGTGAGACGCACCCACATGTCGTGCACCGGCTGTCCCGGCGGGCGCTCACGCCCGCCGTGGCGCCGCAGATGCGTGTAGGTTTTGGTGTCCACGAGATGCGCTTCGATGTCCCACAGGCCATCTTCGCGCTCGTAGCCGCAACACTGGACGCTTCGCGTATGCATCAGCCTGCGCCCGGCAGGGGTGGTCAACGGCATGCCGACTCCGGATGAGATTTCAGGATGGGTTCAAGCCGCCCGGGTCCTGGCCATGAGCGCACGCGCAGCGCGCGAATGCGTCGGCCGGTCCAGGATGGAGCAGATGTAGCGGCCCGCTTCGATCAATTTGTCGAGATCGACGCCGGTTTCGATGCCGAGTCCGTTCAGCAAATAGACGACGTCCTCGGTCGCGACGTTACCCGTCGCGCCTTTCGCGTACGGACAACCGCCCAGGCCCGCCACCGAACTGTCGTAGGTGGGCACGCCGCATTCGAGCGCCGCGTAGATGTTGGTGAGCGCCTGGCCATAGGTGTCGTGGAAGTGCCCGGCGAGCCGCTGCGCCGGAATGTGTTTCATCACGGCTTCGAAGACCGCACGCGTCTGCCCGGCGGTGCCCACGCCTATCGTATCGGCGATGGTAACTTCGTAGCAGCCCATCTGGTCGAGTTCGCGTGCCACGCGCACGACCGCTTCGGTGGGTACGCTGCCCTCGTAAGGACAGCCCAGGCAAACCGATATATCGCCCCGCACCTTCAACCCTGCCGCAAGCGCTGCCCGGCATACGGCGCTGAACCGCGCCAGCCCTTCGGCGATCGAGCAATTGGTGTTGCGACGGGAAAAGCTTTCGGTCGCCGCGCCGAACACGACCACCTCTTCCGCACCCGAGGCGATCGCTGCATCGAGCCCTTTTTCATTCGGTACGAGGACCGGATACGCGACGCCGGGCTTGCGCCGGATGCCGGCCATCACCTCGGCGTTGTCAGCCATCTGCGGCACCCATTTCGGCGATACGAACGCAGTGGCTTCGATGACGCGCAGGCCGGCGTCCTGCAGCCGGTGTATCAACTCGATCTTCACGGCGGCCGACACCGGCGTCGGCTCATTCTGCAGCCCGTCGCGCGGACCGACTTCAACCAGTTTGACGCTGTGCGGCAACGACATCTACTTCGGCTCGCGCTGCGCGGCGGGGACGATCCACGCCGGTTTGCGCTTCTCCAGGAATGCGGCGAGCCCCTCCTGCGCCTCGGGCGTCGCGCGCACCGCCGCGATGCGCCGCGCGGTCTCCTCGATGATGTCCGGGCCGATCGGCGCATGTGCGCTCAGCGGAATGAGCTGCTTGATCGCCGTTACCGCGCCGGGGCCGCTGGTCGCGAGGTGGCCCAGTACGGCATCCACCGTCACTTCCAGTTGCGCTTCGTCGACCACCTGGTGCACGAGGCCGATGCGCTGCGCTTCGGGCGCGTCGAACGCCTCGCCCGTGATCATGTAGCGGCGTGCCATGCGCTCGCCGATCGCGGCAATGACGTAGGGGCTGATCATCGCGGGGATGACGCCGATTTTCACCTCCGACAGACGGAAGCTCGCGCCGGGGGCCGCGACGGCGATATCGCACGCCGCCACGAGTCCGCATCCGCCGCCGCGCACCGCCCCCTGCACGCAGGCGATGGTCGGTTTGCCGAGCGCATAGAGCGTGTGGAACATGCGGGCGGAGTGGCGGGCCACCTCGATATTCTGCTCCGCTGAAAAAGTGGCGCTTTTCTTCATGTGCTCGATGTCCGCGCCCGCGCAGAAATTTCTTCCTGCGCCGCGCAAGACCACGGCCCGTACCCGTTCATCGTCCGCGATACGTCCGAGGGCGGAGGTGAGCGCCTCGACCATCGCCGGATCGAAAGCGTTGTGTACCTCCGCCCGATTGAGCGTGACGTGCGCGACGCGCGCGTCGTCGATCCTGACTATGACTCGGTCGCTCATGTTGATTTCGGGCTGTAAAAAGGTCGCAAAGCGAATTATACGCACCGACCGGCGGCGTCCAGCGCGCGCTACATCCTGAACACGCCGAATACCGTCTTTTCGACCGGAGCGTTGAGACTCACCGATAGCGCGTGCGCAAGCGTTGCGCGCGTATCCATGGGATCGATCACGCCGTCGTCCCATATCCGTGCAGTCGCATACCAGGCGCTGGACTGCTTACCGTACTGCTCCACGATCGGCGCGCGGAAGGCGTTTTCGTCTTCGGCGTTCCATGGGTTGCCCGCCGCTTCCAGCGCATCGCGCTTCACCTGGGCCAGCACGTGCGCCGCCTGTTCGCCCCCCATGACGGAGATGCGGGCATTGGGCCACATCCACAGAAACCGCGGCCCGAAGGCACGCCCGCACATGCCGTAGTTGCCGGCGCCGAAGCTGCCGCCCACGATGACGGTGAACTTGGGCACTCTCGCGCATGCGACGGCGGTTACCATCTTCGCGCCGTCCTTCGCAATGCCGCCCGCCTCGTACTTTGCGCCCACCATGAAGCCGCTGATGTTCTGCAGAAAGACCAGCGGAACGCCACGCTGACAGCATAACTCGATGAAGTGGGTGCCTTTGAGCGCTGATTCGGAAAACAGGATGCCGTTGTTCGCGACGATGCCGACGGAATAGCCGTCCAGGCGGGCGAATCCGCACACCAGCGTCGCGCCGTAGCGGGTCTTGAACTCGTCGAATTCGCTGGCATCGACGAGACGGGCGATGATCTCGCGCACATCGAAAGGGGCACGCGGATTGTCCGGGACAATGCCATACAGCTCGGCTGCGTCGTACGCCGGTGGTCGCGGCTCGCTGCGCGGCGGCGCTGCCGGACGCGCGCGGTTGAGATGTCCGAGCGCCCGCCGCGCGAGCTCGAGCGCGTGACGGTCATCGTCGGCGAGGTGGTCCGCCACGCCGGATACGCGCGTGTGGACGTCCGCGCCTCCGAGCTGCTCTGCCGTGACGGTCTCGCCGGTCGCTGCCCTGACCAGCGGCGGTCCGGCGAGAAATATCGTCCCCTGGTTTCTGACGATGATGGCTTCGTCCGACATCGCCGGCACATAGGCCCCGCCCGCCGTGCAGGAGCCCATGACCACCGCGATTTGCGGGATGCCGCGGGCGGACATGTTTGCCTGGTTGTAGAAGATCCGTCCGAAATGATCGCGATCCGGAAACACCTCGTCCTGGCTCGGCAGGTGCGCGCCCCCCGAATCGACGAGGTAAATGCAGGGCAGGCCGTTCTCGAGCCCGATTTCCTGGGCGCGCAGGTGTTTCTTTACCGTCAGCGGATAATACGTGCCGCCTTTCACCGTGGCGTCGTTCGCGATCACTACGCAATCGTGCCCGCAGACCCGCCCCACTCCGGTGACGATCCCCGCGGCCGGCACCGGTTCGTCGTACGCGTCCCAGGCGGCGAGCGGAGAAAGTTCGAGCCAGGGGCTGCCCGGATCGAGCAGCGTTGTGATCCGTTGGCGTGCAAGCAGCTTCCCGCGCGCGCGATGTCTCAGACGGGCCGCCTCGTCACCGCCCTGCCGTACGGTTTCGAGTCGCGTGTTGAGCTCGTTCACGAGCGTGCGCATCGCCTGCGCCGCCGTCTGGAACTCCGGCGTCTGCGGCTTGAGCCTGGACGCTATGACGGTCACGATTCAGCTTTCCTCGATCGCGGCGCGATACAGGCGCAGCATATCGTCATCGAAGCAGGCGAACACGATCTTCTGCAGCGAAGCATGTGCCTGCACCGCGCGCCCGCATTCGGTGACCGCAATCTTCACTGCTTGCGCAACGGGATAGCCGTATGCCCCGCAGCTGATCGCCGGAAATGCGACAGTTTCGAGGCCGTGCGTGACAGCGAGCGCAAGGCTCGCGCGATAACAGGATGCCAGCAGTTCCGGCTCGCCGTGCCGCCCGCCGCGCCATACCGGCCCGACGGTGTGGATCACGTAGCGGGCGGGAAGGCGGTAGCCTTGCGTAATGCGTGCTTCGCCGGTCGGGCATCCGCCGAGCGCACGGCACGCCGCGAGCAAATCCGGGCCGGCCGCGCGGTGGATGGCGCCGTCCACGCCGCCCCCACCGAGCAACGTCGTGTTGGCGGCGTTCACGATGGCGTCCAGATGCAGCGTGACGATGTTGGCGTGGCGTGGTTCGAGCTTCGAACGCATGGCGATATCGGGCCGTGCCTTACCAGCCGCCTGTAGCGAGCCACTTCTCCGCCTGGTCCAGCCGGTCCGCACCCCAGAACGGCTCGCCATCGATCACGATGTACGGGGAGCCGAACACGCCACGCTCGATGGCGGCGTCCACTTCTATTCTGAGCCGTTCCTTGACCGCCGGATCGTTGAGCGCGGCGACCACCGCGGCGCGATCCTGCCCCATTTTCGCAGCCACGTTCGCGGTGATTTCCGGGCTCGAGATGTCGCGGTCTTCGGCAAAATACGCGTGATAGAGCGCATGCGCGAGTTTTCTCGCGCCCGCCACGTCCTTGTCCGCCAGCCAATAGTAAGCACGGCTGGGCGCCTGTCCGGCGATCGGAAACCTGCTGGGAAACTTGAACGGGACGCCGAGCGCTCGCGCCGAGCGCGCAAGATCGTGTTTCGCATAGCTGCCCTTGAGCGGTATGGTGGGCAGGGGCTGCTGCCCGGTGATCTTGAATACCGCGCCGAGCAGGATGGGCCGCCATACCACTTCGCGTCCGTGGCGGGCTGCGATGTCTTCTATGCGCGTGCTCGCGAAATAGCCGTAAGGCGACGAGAAGTCGAAGTAGAAATCGATGGGGTTCGCCATGACGCTCGCTCGGTCGAGTGGATCAGGTGATCGGAAGGCTAGGGTATCCGTTCCAGCGCGACGGCGGTGGCCTCCCCGCCGCCGATGCACAGGCTCGCGATGCCGCGCCGCAGGCCGTATTTTTCCAGCGCGGAGATGAGCGTGACCATGATGCGCGCGCCCGAAGCGCCGAGGGGATGTCCCAGCGCACAGGCGCCGCCGTGCACGTTCAGTTTTTCATGCGGCACGTCGAGTTCGTGCATGGCCGCCATCGCCACCACCGCGAAAGCCTCGTTGATCTCGAACAGGTCCGTAGACCCGGCATCCCAGCCGGTCCGGTCGAAAAGCTTGTGCAGGGCGCCGACCGGCGAGGTCGTGAACCATTTCGGCTCCTGCGCGTGCATGGCGAACCCGGCAATACGGGCGCACGGCCGCACGCCCCGGCGCTCGGCCTCGGAACGTCTCATCAACACCATTGCCGCTGCACCGTCCGAGATGGAACTCGAATTGGCGGGCGTAACGGTGCCGTCCGCCCGGAATGCCGGCCTGAGGAACGGGATGCGTTCGACGTTGGCCTTGGGCGGCTGCTCGTCTTGCGTGACAGGGGCGCCGTCGCCCTCGACGGGCGTGATCTCGCGCGCGAAGCTGCCGTCCACGATCGCCTGCCGTGCGCGCGTCAACGATGTGATGGCGTAACGGTCCTGTGCTTCACGAGAAAAGCGATAGTGTTCCGCGCAGTCCTCGGCAAACGTGCCCATCAGGCGCCCGCGGTCGTAGGCGTCCTCCAGGCCGTCGAGAAACATGTGGTCCTGCACTTCACCGTGCCCCAGTCGCAGACCACCGCGCGCCTTAGGCAACAGATAGGGTGCGTTCGACATGCTTTCCATGCCGCCCGCGACCACGACATCGCTGCGCCCCAACGCGATCTGGTCGTGAGCGAGCATGGCGGCGTACATGCCGGACCCGCATACCTTGTTGATGGTCGCACACGCTGCGCCTGCCGGCAGTCCCGCACCAAGGGCCGCCTGGCGCGCCGGCGCCTGTCCCATGCCTGCAGGCAGCACGTTACCCATGATCACCTGATCCACGTCTTCAGGCGGAATGCCGGCGCGTTCCACCGCCGCGCGGATGGTGGTTGCACCGAGCTGCGGCGCCGATCGAGATTTGAGTTCACCCATGAATCCGCCGATCGGGGTGCGCGCGGCGCTTACGATGACGACCGGATCGTCAGACATTTCCGCCCTCATGGCGCGGTCCGGTGCGAAGGCGTTGCGCTCATCGGGTCTCTTCAAACAGCTCGCGCCCGATCAGCCAGCGGCGGATCTCCGACGTGCCGGCTCCGATTTCGTAGAGCTTCGCGTCGCGCAGCAGCCGGCCGGCGGGGGAGTCGTTCACATAACCCATGCCGCCCAGCGCCTGGATGGCTTCGAGCGCCATCCGCGTCGCGCACTCCGCCGAGTAGAGTATCGCGCCGGCCGCGTCCTTGCGCGTGTTCCGCCCGGCATCGCAGGCGCGCGCCACGGCATAGACGTAGGCGCGGCAAGCGGACAGCGTCGTGTACATGTCGGCGAGCTTCGCCTGCATGAGCTGGAATTCGCCGATGGGCTGGCCGAACTGCCGCCGCTCATGGACATAAGGCAGCACCGCATCCAAACAGCCTTGCATGATGCCCAGCGGCCCGCCCGCCAGCACGGCGCGCTCGTAATCCAGTCCGCTCATGAGCACCTCCACGCCGGCGCCGGCCGATCCCAGGACGTTCTCGGCGGGCACTTCGCAATCGTTGAAAATCAGTTCGCTCGTGTTGGAGCCGCGCATGCCGAGCTTGTCCAGCTTGCGCCCGGCGGAAAATCCGCGAAACGTCCTCTCCACGATGAACGCCGTGATTCCGCGCGCCCCGGCCGCCACGTCCGTCTTGGCATAAATGACCAGTATGTCCGCATCCGGGCCGTTGGTGATCCACATTTTGCTGCCATTGAGGAGGTAGCGGTCGCCGCGCCGCTCCGCGCGCAGTTGCATGCTCACCACATCCGAGCCGGCATCCGCCTCGCTCATCGCGAGTGCGCCGACGTGCTCGCCGGCGACGAGCCGCGGGAGATAGCGCTGCTTCTGCTCTTCGCTGCCGTTGCGGTGTATCTGGTTCACGCACAGATTGGAATGCGCGCCGTAGGAAAGGCCGACCGAGGCGGACGCCCGACTGATCTCTTCCATGGCAAGGACGTGCGCGAGGTAACCGAGGCCGGTGCCGCCGTAAGCTTCGCCGACGGTGATCCCGAGCAGGCCGCAGGCCCCGAGCTGGGGCCACAGGTCGTTGGGAAAATCGTTGCATTGATCGATGGCAGCCGCGCGGGGCGCGATTTCCTGAGCCGCAAAACGCCCGACTGCTTCGCGCAAGGCCTCCAGGGTCTCCCCCAAGCCTAAATCCAGCATCGCGGTCATAAATAACGTTTACGTAAAGGACATACTATCTGCTTGCTCCGCTATCCCGGGATCGCCATTCGCCAGGAGCCGGCGGCACTGCCCGGCAAAGAAACTGACCTCCTCTAGCATGACTTCTATGTCTTCCTTCTGCTGCTCCAGGAGCGCCCGTCGTTTCTCGAGCTTCGCCAGGAACTCTACGAGCTGTTTTTTCTCGTCATGGGCGAGATCGTACAGCTCGAACAATTCCCGGATCTCGTTGAGAGAAAAGCCGAGCCGCTTGCCGCGCAGGGCGAGTTTCAGACGCACCCGGTCGCGGGCGCTGAAAATCCGGCTGGTGCCTACGCGCCGCGGGCTGAGCAGGCCCTGCTCCTCGTAGTGACGTATGGTGCGAGTGGTCACTTCGAACTCGCGAGCAAGCTCGCTTATCGAAAAAGTCCGCGCCATGGCTGCATTGTGCTACGCAATGTAACTGTGTAACATTCCCACCATTTGTTCGTTATAGTTACGTTTTACGTAAACGTCAAGTAATCCAAACGGAACGTTAAGAGACATGGCTGAGGCACAGGATCGAACCGGGGTGGACGCTGCCAAGCTGGCGCGGATTTATACCGAGGTGGCGACCCGCAGTGGTCAGCTGCTGACGCAATTCCTGGAGCGCCAGCCTAATGGCAGGCCGGCGGCGTTCAGCGATGAACTCGGCATTGCGAAGGCTTTCTTCGAAGCGTGGAGCAGGATGCTGAGCGATCCCTTCCGGCTCGCCGAAGCGCAGCTCAAGCTCTGGCAGGATTATGTGGCGCTGTGGCAGAGCACGATGCTGAAAGCACTCGGCCAGGACGCGCCGCCGGTCGTGAGCCCGCCGCAAGGCGACCGGCGGTTCCGGCACGAGGACTGGGAACAAAGCTTTCTCCACGACTACATCAAGCAGTCTTACCTCATCGCCGCCAAGCATCTGCATCAGACGCTCGCGAACGTGCAGGGACTGGACGAGAAAACCGCCAGGAAGGTCGATTTTTACACCCGGCAGTACATCGACGCGCTGTCGCCGTCCAATTTCCTCTTCACCAATCCGGAAGCTTTGCGCGAAACCGTCGCCTCGGGCGGCCAGAACCTGCTGAAAGGTCTCAACAACCTGCTGGAGGACCTCACGCGCGGCAACGGCTCCGAGCTCCGGCTCAAAATGACCGACACCAAGGCGTTCCGGCTGGGCGAGAACATCGCCGTCACGCCGGGCAAGGTGGTCTTTCAGAACGAGCTGCTGCAGCTCATCCAGTACACGCCGCGCACGGAAAAGGTATACGCCCGCCCGCTGCTGATCATCCCGCCGTGGATCAACAAGTACTACATACTCGACCTGCGCGAGAAAAACTCTTTCGTCCGCTGGGCGGTGGAGCAGGGGCATACGGTTTTCGTCATTTCGTGGGTCAACCCGGACGAGCGCCTCGCGCACAAGACCTTCGACGATTACCTGCAGGAAGGTGCGCTCGCCGCGCTGGATGCCGTCGAACGTGCCACGGGCGAACGCGATGCCAACGTGATCGGTTACTGCCTGGGCGGTACGCTGCTCGCCTCGACGCTGGCGTGGCTCACGGCGAAGAACGACGATCGCATCCGCAGCGCGACATTCTTCGTGTCGATGATCGACTTCAGGGAGCCGGGTGAACTCGGGGTATTCATCGACGAGGAGCAGTTGCAGGCGCTCGAAGCGCGGATGGCGAAGCGCGGCTACCTGGAAGGCTCGGAGATGGCGACGACCTTCAACATGCTGCGCGCGAACGATCTGATCTGGTCGTTCGTCGTGAACAATTACCTGCTCGGCAAGGACCCGTTTCCGTTCGACCTGCTGTACTGGAATTCGGATTCGACGCGCATGCCGGCTGCGATGCACAGTTTCTATCTGCGCAACATGTACGTGAAAAACCTGCTGTGCAAGCCGGGCGGCATCAAACTCGCCGGCGTCCCGATCGACGTGTCGCAGATCCGGGTTCCGGCCTACTTCATTTCGACGGTCGAGGATCACATCGCGCCGTGGAAATCGACGTATGCCGGTGCGCGACTGCTGCGGGGAACGGTGCGCTTCGTGCTCGGCGGCTCGGGCCATATCGCCGGCATCATCAATCCACCGGGCGCCAGCAAGTACTGTTATTGGACCAACGGTGCGCTGCCTGAAAACCCGGACGACTGGCTCGAGACCGCCACCCAGCATCCGGGGTCCTGGTGGACGGATTGGGGCGACTGGATCGCGGCGCATGCAGGCGGGAAGGTGCCCGCCCGCTTTCCGGGAAAAGGGAAACTCAGGAGTATCGAAGACGCGCCGGGCAGTTACGCTAGAATGCGATCCGACGAGCAGTAGTCGGCGGGTTCGCGACCCGCCTCGATTCGGAGCGGGCGCATGACGGCACGTATATCGCTTATCGCCGCATTTTGCGGTCTCTGCGCATGCGCGCACGCGCAGACCGGCGGTTATCCTTCGCGCCCCATGCGGATCATCGTGCCTTTTGCCGCGGGCGGCAACGTCGATCTCGTCGCGCGCGCTGTGGCGCAGCCGCTCGCCGCAGCCTTGGGCCAGCAGGTGCTCGTGGACAACCGCCCCGGTTCGAGCGGCCTGGTGGGCACGCATCTGGTAGCGAAGTCGCCCGCCGACGGATACACCCTGCTCGCCATGGCGAACACCTTCGCCGTGGTGCCCTCGCTCGTGGCGAACCCGGGTTACGATCCGTTGAAGGATTTCGCGGCGGTCTCGCTCACCTGCCGGGTGCCGCAAGTATTGGTGGTGAACCCGGCGTTGCCGGTGCGTACGGTCAAGGAGCTGGTGGCGCTTGCCAAGTCGCGGCCGGCTGAGATTTCGTACGCTTCCGCCGGTGTTGGCGGCACCGGACACATGGCCGCGGAACTGTTCAACCGGCACGCCGGCGTGAAAATGCTGCACGTGCCGTACAAGGGCAACGCGCAGGCCATCGTCGACGTCATCAGCGGACAGGTGACGATGATGTTCGATCAGGTCAGCACCTCGGCCCCGCACATCAATTCCGGGAAGCTTCGCGGCCTCGCCGTCACCAGCCTGCGCCGCTCGCCGTTGTTTCCCAAGCTGCCCACCATAGACGAGTCGGGCGTGCCGGGCTTTGAAGACATCACGTTCAACGGCCTGGTGGCGCCCGCGGGCACCCCGCGCGAGATCGTGGCGAGGCTGCAAGCGGAAGTCGCAAAGGCGGTGCGCGTGCCGGATCTCAACAAGCGGTTTCTCGAGCGCGGCGTAGAGCTTGCGGCGAGCGCCTCACCGGAAGAATTCGCTGCGCACATTCAAGTCGAGTTCGTGAAAAAGGCCAGGCTCGCGCGCGAGGCCGGCATCCGGGTCGAGTAACGTGCCTGCAGGCTGCGCCGCGCGGGATCGCGTGCCAGGCCGGACCATTGACGCGTGAAGATCAGCGGCCGCACATTCCTTGTCACGGGCGGCGGCTCCGGTCTGGGCGCCGCCACGGCCCGCGCGCTTGCGGCCGCAGGTGCCCGGATTGTGATTGCGGATCTCAACGCGCAAGCCGGGGAGCAGGTCGCACGGAGTCTCGGCACGAACGCGGTCTTCATTTCAACCGACGTGACGGAGGAAGCGCAGGTCTCGGACGCGGTGCACTGTGCGGTGCGCCGGTTCAAAGGGCTGCATGGCGCCATCAGCTGTGCCGGTGTCGCGATCGGGGAGCGCATGCTGGGGAAGTCCGGGCCGCACCGTCTCGACACGTTCAACCGTACGCTGGCCGTGAACCTGGCCGGCACGTTCAACGTGATGCGGCTCGCGGCGCAGGCCATGGAGAAGAATGCACCCGACGCGAACGGAGAGCGCGGTGTGCTGATCAATACCGCTTCCATCGCGGCATTCGAAGGTCAGGTCGGACAGGCGGCGTACAGCGCCGCAAAGGCCGGCATCGTCGGGCTCACCTTGCCGGCGGCGCGAGAGCTGGCGCGCCTCGGGATACGCGTCATGGCGATCGCGCCCGGTCTGTTCGACACGCCGATGATGGCCGGCATGGGTGCCGAGGTACGCGCATCCCTGGGCAGTCAGGTCCCTTTTCCGGCGCGATTGGGAAATCCCGACGAGTACGCCGCGCTCGCGCTGCACATCATAGGCAATCCCATGCTCAACGGCGAGGTCATACGGCTGGACGGCGCATTGCGCATGGCCGCGAAATAAGCCGCAAAATTCCGCGCCGACACTGCGCTGCAGCACGAATGGCCTGCGAAAGCGCAGTGCTATAATCGACCGGCCTGCCGGGTATCCCGCGGCAGCTCCTCTCAGCTTCCTTCAAACGTGGCCGGACACAGGTAACCACCATGGACATGAGAGACATACGTCCCGACAGCGATCCGCAGGAAACGCGCGAATGGCTGGAGGCGCTCGAATCGGTGCTCGAACGCGAAGGCCCGGACCGCGCCCATTTCCTGCTGGAAAAACTGGTCGAGAAAGCGCGCGTTTCGGGCGCGTACATCCCCTTCAATACCAATACCGCGTACGTCAACACCATTCCGCTCTCCCGCGAAGAGCGCGCTCCCGGCGACGCCGAACTCGAGCACAGAATCCGCTCGCTCGTGCGCTGGAACGCGATGGCGATGGTGGTGCGCGCGAACAAGGAGTCGGCGGGACTCGGCGGGCACATCGCGAGCTTCGCTTCCGCGGCCACGCTGTACGATGTGGGGTTCAATCACTTTTTTCGCGCCGCGTCCGCGAATTTCGGCGGCGATCTGATCTACATCCAGGGACACTCCGCGCCGGGCATCTACGCGCGCGCCTATCTGGAAGGGCGTATCACCGAAGAGCAGATGGCGTACTTCCGCCGCGAGGTGGAGGGCAGGGGGCTTCCTTCGTACCCGCATCCGTGGCTCATGCCGGAGTTCTGGCAGTTTCCGACGGTGTCGATGGGGCTCGGTCCGATCATGGCGATCTACCAGGCGCGCTTCATGCGCTATCTCAAGGACCGCGGGCTGGTCGAGGCGCAGGGACGCAAGGTGTGGTGTTTCTGCGGCGATGGCGAGATGGACGAGCCGGAGTCGCTCGGCGCGATTTCGCTCGCCGGCCGGGAGCGGCTGGACAACCTCGTCTTCGTCATCAACTGCAATCTGCAGCGCCTCGATGGCCCGGTGCGCGGCAACGGCAAGATCATCCAGGAGCTGGAAAGCGATTTTCGCGGTGCCGGCTGGAACGTCATCAAGGTCATCTGGGGCTCCTACTGGGATCCGCTGTTCATGCGCGACAAGAGCGGACTTCTGCTCAAGCGCATGGAAGAATGCGTGGACGGCGAGTATCAGGCGTTCAAGTCGCACGATGGCGCTTTCGTGCGCAAGCACTTCTTCGGCAAGTACCCCGAGCTTGCCGCCATGGTCGCCAACATGTCGGACGACGATATCTGGCGGCTCAATCGCGGCGGCCACGACCCGCACAAGATCTATGCCGCTTACGCCGCCGCGGTGAAGCACCAGGGACAGCCCACGGTCATCCTGGCGAAAACCGTGAAAGGCTACGGCATGGGCGAAGCCGGCGAAGGCCAGAACATCACCCACCAGCAGAAGAAGATGGGGACCGCTTCGATACGCGCCTTCCGCGACCGTTTCAACGTGCCGATCCCGGACGACAGGCTGGAGGAGGTTCCGTTCTTCAAACCGCCCGATGACAGCGCGGAAATGAAGTATCTGCGCGAGCGCGTGAAAGCAATGGGAGGCAGTCTCCCGGCGCGGCGCAGGAAGGGGAACGCGATCGAGGTGCCGCCGCTTTCCGCGTTTGAAGCGCAGTTGAAAGGCACCGAGGGCCGCGAGATCTCGACCACGATGGCGTTCGTGCGCATCCTCAACACCATCATCCGCGACAAGAAGATCGGGAAATACGTCGTGCCGATCGTGCCCGACGAGTCGCGCACCTTCGGCATGGAGGGCATGTTCCGGCAGCTCTCCATCTACTCGCACGTCGGCCAGCTCTACACGCCGCAGGACGCCGACCAGCTCATGTTCTACAAAGAGGACAGGACGGGCCAGATCCTGCAGGAAGGCATCAACGAAGCGGGCGCCATGTCATC
Source organism: Betaproteobacteria bacterium (assembly GCA_052389535.1). GTDB lineage: Bacteria > Pseudomonadota > Gammaproteobacteria > Burkholderiales > SG8-41 > DSOT01. Next base: position 16,870 of record JBQTHU010000108.1, read on the forward strand.
GTGGATCGCGGCGGCGACCTCGTACAGCACCAACGGCGTCACGATGATTCCCTTCTACATCTTCTATTCCATGTTCGGCTTCCAGAGAGTCGGCGATCTCGCATGGGCCGCGGGCGACATGCGGGCGCGCGGATTTTTGCTCGGCGGCACGGCGGGCCGCACCACCCTGAACGGCGAAGGGCTGCAGCACGAGGACGGCCACAGCCACGTGCTCGCCTCTACGATACCGAACTGCATTGCATACGACCCGGCGTTTTCCTACGAGCTCGCCGTCATCATCCAGGACGGGATGCGGCGGATGTACCAGGAGCAGGAGGACGTCTACTACTACATCACGGTGATGAACGAGAACTACGCCCATCCCGCGATGCCGGAGGGCGTCGAGAAGGGCATACTCAAGGGGATGTATCTGCTGCGCGAGGGCAAGGCGAAGAAGAATCAGCCCAAGGTGCAGCTGCTCGGCGGCGGCACGATATTGCGCGAGGTCATCGCGGGGGCCGACCTGCTCGAGAAGGACTACGGCATCGCAGCCGACATCTGGAGCGTGACCAGCTTCAACGAACTGCGCCGCGACGGGCTCGCGGTCGAGCGCTGGAACATGCTGCATCCGGAGTCGGAGCCGCACTCACCCTACGTGGAGGAATGTCTGAGGGACCGCCCCGGCCCGGTAGTGGCGGCGACCGATTACATGAAGACCTACGCGGATCAGATTCGCGCGTTCGTCCCCACACGTAACTACGTGGTCCTGGGAACTGACGGTTTCGGACGTTCCGATACACGCGAGCAGTTGCGCCGATTTTTCGAAGTGGACCGGCACTATGTCGCCGTCGCTGCGATGAAGACGCTTGCCGACCAGGAACTGCTGCCGCAGGCGAAGGTGAGCGAGGCCATCGTCAGGTATGGCATCGATGCCGAGAAGCCGGTCCCGACACAGGTCTGAACCGGCGATATCGCACGCGAACGTCGAAATTGCGCTCAGCGCCGGCAGAGTGAATGATGGCTAATCTGGTGGAAGTCAAAGTCCCGGACATCGGCGACTTCAAGGACGTGCCGGTGATCGAAGTGCTGATCGGTCCCGGCGACCGCGTCCAGCAGGAAGACTCGCTGATCACGCTCGAGTCCGACAAGGCCACGATGGAGGTGCCCTCGCCGGCGAGCGGCGTGGTGAAGGAGGTAAAGGTCAAGGTCGGCGACAAGGTATCGCAGGGCGTACCGGTCGTAATACTGGAAGCGGCGGACGGTGCGGGCGCGAAGGACAACGCTCCTGCGGTTGAAAAGCGGGAGGTGAAGGAAGCGCCGAAGCCGGCTGCCGCCGCCGCGCCCGTTGCTGAACGCGCCGAGCCGCCGCGACCGGCGTCGCCCCCGGTTGAGAGCGCTGCCGCGCCGAGCGAGAAAACCGGCCCGGGCATCGCGCATGCCAGCCCGGCGGTGCGGCGCCTCGCGCGCGAATTCGGCGTCGATCTCGCGCGCGTAAAGGGCACCGGACCGAAGGAGCGCATCCTCAAGGAAGACGTGCAGAGCTACGTGAAGGCTGAACTTGCGCGCCCGCGCGGAGCCGAACCGGGCGGCCTGGGACTGAACCTGCCGTCGCTGCCCGCGGTCGATTTCGCGAAGTTCGGGCCGGTCGAGTCCTGGCCCCTGTCGCGCATCCGCAAGCTTGCGGGTGCCAATCTGCACCGCAACTGGGTCAGCATCCCGCACGTCACGCAGCACGATGAGGCCGACATCACCGAACTCGAAGCGTTCCGCAAGGCGCAGGCCGAAGAGGCGAAGAAGAGCGGCATCAAATTCACGATGCTGGGGTTCCTGTTGAAGGCATCGGTGGTGGCGCTGAAGCAGCATCCCGAGTTCAACGCCTCGCTTGCCGCAGACGGCGAGAGCCTGGTGGTGAAGCACTACTATCACATCGGCATCGCGGTCGATACGCCGAACGGCCTCGTCGTCCCGGTGATACGCGACGTCGACAAGAAAGGCCTGCTCGAGCTTGCCAGGGAACTGGGCGATGTCAGCGCCCGCATGCGTGCCGGGAAGATCGCGCCTGCCGACCTACAAGGCGGCTGCTTCTCGATCTCGAGTCTTGGCGGCATCGGCGGCGCAAACTTCACGCCTATCATCAACGCACCGGAAGTCGCCATACTGGGCGTCGGCAAGGCCGTCATGAAGTGGGTGTGGCAGGGCGGGGAATTCGGTCCGCGGCTCATGCTGCCGCTGTCGCTTTCCTACGATCATCGCGTGATCGACGGCGCGCAGGGCGCGCGCTTCATCTCCTATCTCGCGAGCGTGCTGTCCGACATACGCCGGCTCGTGCTGTAAGCGCCGCGCTCCTCCATCGCGTGTCAGATTCATCGCCCATAGGCATCCTCGGCGGCACTTTCGATCCCATCCATTACGGGCATCTTCGCCTTGCGCAGCAGGTCGGCGAGACGCTCAGGCTCGAGCAGGTGCGCTTCGTGCCGAGCGGCACGCCGCCGCACCGCGCCGCGCCGCAGCTCTCCGCAGCGGAGCGGCTTGCGATGGCGAGGCTCGCGGTGCGCGAGAACGAGCGCTTCACCGTGGACGAGCGGGAAGTGATGCGCAGCGGGCCCGGCTATACCGCCGATACGCTGGCGGAGCTGCGTCGCGAACTGGGATCGACGCGGCCGCTGTGTCTGCTGGTGGGCGCCGATGCATTTCTCGATTTCGCGACGTGGCACCGCTGGCACGAACTGTTCGAGCTCGCGCACATCGTGATTGCGCACCGGCCGGGCTATCCGGTGGACACCTGGCAGGACCGGATGCCGCAGCCGCTTGCGCGCGAGTACGCCGCGCGCTCGCTCAGGCAGCCGCTCGCGGTGCATCTTGCGCCGGCGGGCGGCATCGCGGTCATCGCCATCACCGCGCTCGATATTTCGGCGACGATGATCCGCGAATTGCTGCGTTCCGGAAGCAGCCCGCGCTATTTGCTTCCCGACTCCGTACTCGATTATATTCAGGCGCGAAAGCTCTACTCCTAGGAGGTCGATGAGAGTCGACAAGCTCGTGAAAACCGCTGTGGCGGCGCTCGAAGACGTCAAGGCGCGCGACATCGTGGTTCTGGACGTGAGGAAGATGACGTCCCTGTTCGACAAAGTAATCATCGCCAGTGCCGATTCCTCGCGTCAGAGCAAAGCGCTCTCCAGCCGCGTCCAGGAGAAACTGAAGGCCATCGGCGCACGCATACACGGCGTGGAGGGTGAGCAGTCGGGAGAGTGGATCCTGGTGGATCTGGGTACGGTTGTCGTTCACATCATGCAGCCGGCGACGCGTCAGTACTACAACCTGGAGGAACTGTGGACGCCGGCGCAGCGCTCCGGGCGGCGGCGTAGCGGCAGCGCGCATCGGGCCGCGTGAAATTCATCGTGGTGGCGGTCGGACACCGGATGCCCGAATGGATCCGCTCGGGTTTCGACGACTATGCGCGGCGCATGCCGCGCGAAGCGCGGCTGAGCCTTGAACAGATAAGGCCGGCAGAGCGAAGTGGTGGGTCCGGCACGGCGGCGCTGAACCGCGTGCTCGAGATGGAACACGGGCGAATCATGAAGGTGCTCCCGGCCCGTTGCCGCACCGTGGTGCTCGACGAGCGCGGGACGGCGCTCAGCACGCGGCAGTTCGCGTCCCGCATCGAGAGCTGGCGTCACGCCGGCAGCGATGTCGCTTTCGTGATCGGCGGCGCCGGCGGCACGGCGCCCGCATTAAAGGAGAAGGCTGACTTTCTGTGGTCGCTTTCGACGTTGACGCTGCCGCACGGCCTGGCGCGCGTCGTGCTCGCGGAGCAGCTCTATCGGGCGATTTCGCTGCTGCGCGGACATCCGTATCACCGCGAATAGAAGGGAATCGGCATGGGCCGGCACGATAAACGCGCAATGGCTTTGGTCTGCGGATGACGGAAAAGCGAGTCTACCTTGCCTCCCGCAGCCCGCGCCGCCGCGAGCTGCTGCGGCAGATCGGCGTGAGTTTCGAGTTGCTGCTGGTGCGGGAGGATCCGCGCCGCGGTCGCGATGTGAACGAATCGGTGCTCGACGGCGAGGCCGCCGCCGATTATGTGGCGCGCATCGCGCGCGCCAAGGCCGAAGTCGCCGCACAACAGGTCCTGCAGAGAGGGCTGCGGCCATACCCGACGCTCGGCGCGGACACGAGCGTCGTGCTCGACGGCACCATCGTGGGCAAGCCGGACAACGCGCAGCACGCGGCGCAGATCCTGCGCGCGCTTTCGGGGTGCGAGCACGAAGTCATGACAGCGGTTGCGATCGCCCTGCGCGATCGCGTCGAGACCGCGCTTTCGATCTCCACGGTGGAGTTTCGAGAACTCTCCGACGACGAAATCTACGGCTACGTTCGTTTCGGCGAGCCCTATGGCAAGGCCGGCGCCTACGCGATTCAGGGCCGGGCGGCGATATTCGTCCGGCGGATCGCCGGCAGCTATTCCGGTATCATGGGACTGCCGCTCGCCGAAACGGCGGCGTTGCTGCGCCGGTTTGACATCGAAATCGTCTAAGCCCGTGCTGTTCCCCGATGATCGAGGAAATCCTCATCAATGTGACGCCGCAGGAATCCCGTGTCGCCGTCATCGAGCACGGCGTCACGCAGGAGCTGCATTTCGAACGGACCAGTGCGCGCGGGCTGGTCGGCAATATCTACACGGGGCGGGTGCTGCGCGTTCTGCCGGGGATGCAGTCCGCGTTCATCGACATCGGGGGTGAGCGCGCGGCCTTTCTGCACGTCGCCGACATCTGGGGCAACCGGCACGCCGGCGAGCACGACACCCCGATCGAAAAGCTCGTCGCCGAGGGCCAGAACCTCATGGTGCAGGTGGCCAAGGATCCCATCGGCACCAAGGGAGCGCGGCTTTCGACCCAGATCAGCATCGCCGGCCGCTTCCTGGTGTATCTGCCGCAGGACTCGCACATCGGCATTTCGCAGCGCATCGAGGACGAGGAGGAGCGCCAGCACCTGCGGGTGAAGCTTCAGCAACTGCTGCCGCCCGACGAAAAGGGCGGATTCATCATCCGTACCATGGCCGAGACGGCCTCGGACCGCGAGCTTGCCTCCGACATCGAGTACCTGCGCAAGCTCTGGCACGGCATCCAGGAGCGCGCGCTCACGGCGGACCCGCTGACACTGCTCTACCAGGACCTCAACCTGAGCCTGCGCGTGCTGCGCGATTTCGTGCACGAAGAGACGACGCGGATCACGGTCGATTCCCAGGACACCTTCCAGAGCATGCAGACCTTCGCGCAGGAGTTCACGCCGAACGTGCTCGAGCGCATCGAGCACTATCAGGGCGAGCGGCCGCTGTTCGACCTCTACGGGGTCGAGGACGAGATCGAAAAGGCGCTGGCGCGGCGGGTCGATCTGAAGTCGGGCGGCTACCTCATCATCGACCAGACCGAGGCCCTCACCACCATCGACGTCAACACCGGCGGCTACGTCGGCGTGCGCAGCTTCGACGACACCATCTTCAAGACCAATCTGGAGGCCGCGCAGGTAATCGCGCGCCAGCTCAGGCTCCGCAATCTCGGCGGCATCATCATCATCGACTTCATCGACATGGACAGCGAGGAGCACCGCACCGCCGTGCTGAACGAGTTCCGCAAGGCGCTCGCCCGCGACCGCACGCGCATGACGGTGAACGGGTTCACGCAGCTGGGGCTGGTGGAGATGACGCGCAAGCGCACCCGCGAGAGCCTGGCGCACGTGCTGTGCGAGCCGTGCCCGACCTGCCAGGGGCGCGGGGAACTCAAGACCGCGCAAACCGTCTGTTATCAGATCCTGCGCGAGTTGCTGCGCGAGTCCCGCCAGTTCAACGCGCGCGAGTTCCGCATTCTGGCGTCCCAGCAGGTGATCGACCAGTTCCTCGACGAGGAGTCGCAGAGCCTGGCGATGCTGTCCGATTTCATCGGCAAGCCGGTATCGCTGCTGGTCGAGAACGTGTACAACCAGGAACAGTTCGACATCATTCTCGTGTAACGGGGTTCGCGAGCACCCCCGAAACCATCGTGGCCGAACACCAAGCAGCAGGACACCGGCCTGCAGCCGCCCCCACCGTGCGCGCCCTCGCCGAGCAGGCGTTCTCGCGCGCGGCCGGCGCGCCTCTGGTTGCCGGCAACCGGATTTCAATACTGAAGGACTCCACGGAGAACTACCCGGCCTGGCATCGCGCGATCGAATCCGCGCAGCACAAGATCTACTTCGAAAACTACATCGTCGCAGACGATCAGGTGGGCCGGGAGTTCGTATCGGCGCTCGCCGCGAAGGCGCGCTCGGGCGTGCGCGTGCGGATCATATACGACTGGATCGGCGCCCGCGGACTCGCATCCCCGCGACTGTGGCGGCCCGCGATCGAGGCGGGCGCGGATGTGCGATGCTTCAACCCGCCGCGGCTGGACAGCCCGTTCGGGTGGCTTGCCCGCGATCACCGCAAGATGATCGCCGTGGACGGGCGCGTGGGTTTCGTGACCGGGCTTTGCGTCAGCGAAAAATGGACCGGGGAGCGCGCACCGGGACGCGAGCCCTGGCGCGATACGGGCGTGGAGATGCACGGTCCGGCGGTGGCGGACATCGAGCGTGCGTTTGCCGAAACGTGGGCCGTCACCGGCGCGCCGATCCCCGCCGGCGAGCTGGTTGACGCCGCCGCCATCGAACCGGCCGGCGAGATGATGGTGCGGGTTCTCGCCACCGTGCCGAGCATCGCATCGCTCTACCGCTTCGATCAGTTGATCGCCTCGATCGCGCGCAGGACGCTGTGGCTCACCGATGCGTACTTTCTCGGCGTCGCAGTCTACGTCCAGGCGCTGTGTTCGGCGGCCCAGGACGGCGTGGACGTGCGCCTCCTCGTGCCCGGCGCGAGCGATCTTCCGGTGCTGTCGTCGATGTCGCGTTCCGGATACCGGCCGCTGCTCGAAGCGGGCATCCGCGTTTTCGAGTGGAACGGCGCCATGCTGCACGCCAAGACGGCGGTGGCGGACGGACGCTGGGCACGCGTGGGCTCCTCCAACCTCAACCTGTCGAGCTGGCTCGGCAACTACGAACTCGACGTCGCGGTGGAAGATCCTGCGTTCGCCGCGCAGATGGAGGACATGTACGTGGACGACCTCACGCGCGCTACCGAAATCGTTCTGTCGGCCCGAAACCGCGTGCAGCCCCTCGTGCGTCATGGCTGGCGGCGTCGCAGCGGGAGCACTTCGCGCGCGGCGGCGGGCGCGCTGCGCCTCGGCAACACGGTGGGCGCCGCGATCACCAGTCGGCGGGTCCTGGGCCCGGCGGAAGCGACCACCATGCTGGGCCTCGGCATCGCCCTGCTGCTGTTTGCGACAATCAGCGTCCTGTGGCCGCTTGCGGTGGCGGTCCCGCTGGCGCTGCTCGCGGTGTGGGTGGCGCTCTCGTCGCTCGTGCACGCGCGCGATCTGTATGCCGCGCGCCGGCGCGAGGCTGACGAGGAACGGGTGGCGAAAGGCCGGGAGCCGAAGGCGCCCTGAGCAAACGCGCTATTCGCCGGCGATCCTTACCTTCAGTGCGTCGCCGTGGAGGCCCGCCAGCGCGGTGGCCCGGGCGTTGGGCTGCACGTGCAGGGTGAGCGTGATGCGCCGCGCACTCGGTTCGACCCGGTACCAGAGGCTCATCGCAGCAGCCGCGAGACGGCGAGTTCGAGGTACGCCACGGGCAGCATCAGCATGAGCTGGCAGACGATGATCAGGATGAGCGGCGAGAGATCGACGTTCGCAACCGGCGGCACCACCTTTTGCAGCGGACGCAGGAACGGCCTGGCCAGTCCGTTCAACAGCGGCGCGATCGACGTATGGGGATTGATCCACGACACGACGACCTGGCAGATCACTACAGCGATCAGGATGTACAGGGACAGCTTGACCAGCATCACGACGGACAGCAGCGCCAGCGCGGCCACCATGGTGCCTGCCGTGGCGCCCAGCGGCGGCCCCGCGAGCTGGAGCACCAGTGCCAGCTCCCCAAACTGCACCAGCCATGCCACCACCAGCGTTGCGAGGTCGAGCCCCCACAAGCCCGGAACGAGCCGGCGCGCGGGCTTCACGATGAAATCGGTAAGCGCGGACAGAAATTCGGAAAGCGGATTGCGGTAGGCGGCACGCGCCCACTGGATGTAGAAGCGCAGCAGCAGCGCCATCGTGAACAGCCCGAGCACGGTCTTGATCAGAAATACCAGTGCGTCGGTCAGCATGGGTCGCGTCCGAGCTCGTCACCCAGCTCGCGCGATCGATCCGCCGCCGCGCGGACGGCCTGGACGATCGCGGTCCGTACGCCTTCCTTCTCCATAATGCTTACGGCGCGCTCCGTTGTGCCGCCGGCAGAGGTAACGCGGCGGCGCAGTGTCCCGACATCTTCCGCGCTCGACCGGGCGAGCTTGACCGCGCCGGCGAAGGTCTCCATGGCCATGCGTTGGGCATCCGCGGGCGGCAATCCCAATTCCACCCCGGCCTGCTGGAGCGCTTCGATGAAGTAGAACACATAAGCCGGCCCGCTGCCCGACACTGCCGTGGCCGCGTCCATACGGATCTCGTCGTCGACCCAGAGCGTCGTCCCCACCGCTTTCATGATCTGCTCGGCGCGCGCCCGGTCGTCCGCCGACATGGCAGGTGACGCGCACAGGGCCGACAGCCCCGAGCGCTCGAGCGCCGGCGTGTTGGGCATCACCCGCACGATTTTTCGATAGCCTCCGAGCCAGCGGGAAAGGTCATCCAGGCGTATGCCGGCCGCAATGGACAGCACCAGCTGCGATCCAAGAAACGGCCTCAGCATGCCGGCGGCGCCGCGCATCTGCTGCGGCTTTACCGCAAACACGATGCATTCGGCAACCGCAGACAGGGCGTCGAGCTCCGGCGCCGCCTTGACCCCGAACTCACGTGCGAGCCGTTCGCGGGCGGCGCCCTCGACCTCCACTACCCGGATGGATACGGGGGGCCAGCCGTCCTTCAGCAACCCGCCTATCATGGCGGTCGCCATGTTGCCGCCCCCGACAAAAGTGACGTTCATGTTCATACGAGATCCGGACCTCCGTATCAAAGTATCCTCGACGGACGCGAGCCGTCGACCCGGCAGAACTATTCTGACATCCTGACGGGGCCGGCGTTTTGCGCCGCGCCAGGCCTGCGGCCGAAGATCGCCGTGCCAACCCGCACCAGGGTGGCGCCTTCCTCTATCGCCGCCTCGAGGTCGTCCGACATGCCCATCGAGAGCGTGTCGAGCGCAATTCCCGCCGCATGCAGACTGTCCCTGAGGCCGCGCAACGCAGCGAAGCGGCGGTGCCGCAAGGCCGCGTCCGAAGTCGGTTCCGGCACCGTCATCAGGCCGCACAGCCGCAGCCCCGGCAGCCCGAGCATGAAGCGGGCGAGCTGCCCGGCCTCGGCGGGCGTGACGCCGTGCTTGGTGGATTCGCCGCTCACGTTCACCTCGATGCAGACATTGAGCGGCGGAAGGTGCTCGGGTCGCGCATCGTTGAGCCGCTGCGCGATTTTTTCGCGGTCGACACCGTGCACCCACTGAAAACGCTCGGCGAGCGTCCGCGTCTTGTTGCTCTGGATCGGCCCCACGAAGTGCCATTCCAGCGGCAAGTGCGCGAGTTTTGTCATCTTCGCCGCCGCTTCCTGCGCATAGTTCTCGCCAAAAGCGCGCTGGCCGCAGGCGTATGCCGCCTCGATGCACTCCGGCGGCCACGTTTTGCTTACTGCAATCAGCGCGATAGAGGAAGGAGATCTTCCCGCGCTCCGCGCTGCCTGTTCGATGCGGCTGCGTACGGCTTGCAAGTTGGCAGCGATTGTTGTCATAATTTTGCGCAGTGCGAAAGCGCGGTACGGCGTAAAATCAGAATCTTACGCTCGCGCCGCGACCGGCGACGAACTGGGGGGAATTATAATGGACATCTCCGAACTGCTGGCCTTCGCGGTCAAGAACAAGGCCTCCGATCTCCATCTGTCATCGGGCCTGCCGCCGATGATACGCGTGCACGGTGACGTGCGCCGCATCAACCTGCCGCCCATGGAGCACAAGGACGTGCACGCCATGGTGTACGACATCATGAACGACGGCCAGCGCAAGTTCTACGAGGAGAATCTGGAGTGCGACTTCTCGTTCGCGATTCCGAATCTCGCCCGTTTTCGCGTCAACGCCTTCGTGCAGCATCGGGGCGCCGGCGCGGTATTCCGGACGATTCCGTCGAAGGTGCTGTCGCTCGACGACCTCAAGGCGCCGAAGGTTTTCGTTGAGATTGCGAACCAGCCGCGCGGCGTGGTACTGGTTACCGGGCCTACCGGCTCGGGCAAGTCCACCACGCTCGCCGCGATGGTGAATCACATCAACGAGAACGAGCACGGCCACATCCTGACCGTCGAGGACCCGATCGAGTTCGTGCACGAGAGCAAGAAGTGCCTCATCAACCAGCGTGAAGTCGGCCCGCACACGCTTTCATTTGCCAATGCGCTGCGCTCGGCGCTGCGGGAAGACCCCGACATCATCCTGGTGGGTGAGATGCGCGATCTCGAAACCATCCGGCTGGCGATGACCGCGGCGGAAACCGGGCACCTGGTGTTCGGCACGTTGCACACCAGCTCCGCGGCGAAGACCATCGACCGCATCATCGACGTGTTTCCGGCGGAGGAGAAGGAAATGATGCGCGCGATGTTGTCCGAATCGCTGCGCGCCGTGATCTCGCAGACGCTGCTCAAGACGAAGGACGGCGCCGGACGCGTTGCGGCGCACGAGATCATGGTCGGCACCCCGGCGATCCGCAACCTCATCCGCGAGGCCAAGGTCGCCCAGATGTACTCGGCGATCCAGACCGGCCAGCAGTACGGCATGCAGACGCTCGACCAGAACTTGCAGGACCTGGTCAAGCGCAACGTGATTTCCGCGGAAGAGGCCCGGACCAAGGCGGCCAACAAGGACAATTTCAAGTAGGTGCGGCACGCGCGGTGCGGTGCACGGTCATCCCGCCGGCGAAACAGAGGAGCGATGAATGGAACGAGACCAGGCAGTCAATTTCGTTAACGATCTGCTCAAGGCCATGGTGGAAAAAAAGGCGTCCGACCTCTTCCTCACCGCCGGCTTTCCGCCCGCCATCAAGCTCGACGGCAAATTGACGCCGGTGGCCTCCCAGACGCTGACGCCGCAGCACACAGTGGAGCTCTCGCACGCCATCATGAACGACAAGCAGGTCGCGGAGTTTGAAGGGACGAAGGAATGCAACTTTGCGATCAGTCCGCGCGGCATCGGACGATTCCGCGTCAATTGTTTCGTTCAGATGGGGCAAGTGGGCATCGTGCTGCGCACGATAAACTCCACGATTCCGAGATTCGAGGATCTCGGGCTGCCGCCGGTGCTGAAGGATATCGTGATGACGAAGCGCGGGCTCGTAATCATGGTGGGGGGCACCGGCTCCGGCAAGTCGACTTCGCTCGCCGCGATGACCGGCTACCGCAACGAGAACAGCTACGGCCACATCATCACGATCGAGGACCCGGTCGAGTTCGTGCACGAACACAAGAACTGCGTGGTGACGCAGCGCGAGGTGGGGGTCGACACGGACTCCTGGCACATCGCGCTCAAGAACACGCTGCGGCAGGCGCCGGACGTCATCCTGATCGGCGAGATCCGCGACCGCGACACCATGGACTACGCGGTCGCCTTTGCCGAAACGGGCCACCTGTGCATGGCGACGCTGCATGCGAACAGCGCGAACCAGGCGCTCGATCGCATCATCAACTTCTTCCCCGAGGAACGCCGGCACCAGCTCCTGATGGATCTGTCGCTCAACATCCGCGCCGTCGTGTCGCAACGGCTGATTCCCAAGAAGGACGGGAAGGGCCGGGCGTGCGCGGTAGAGATCATGCTCAACTCTCCGCTGATCTCGGATCTGATCTTCAAGGGCGAGGTGCACGAGATCAAGGCGATCATGGGCAAGTCGCGCGAACTGGGCATGCAGACCTTTGATCAGCACCTGTTCGAACTGTACGAAGGCGGGCTGATCAGTTATGAGGATGCGTTGAGAAACGCGGATTCGCTGAACGAGTTGCGGCTCATGATCAAGCTGCACAGCAGGGAGGCGAAGGAAAAGGACGTGATGCACGGCATCGACCACCTCAACATCGTTTAATGCCGGCACGGGCCGTGCCGGATTAAGTACGCCGGTTCGAACCGACGCTGAAAGCGCGCGGTTCAACCGGCGTTATGGGAAGCGCCGGGAAATTCCCGGCGCTTTTTTTCGCCATGACAATTCCCTTTGACCTGCCGACGTATGCCATCGCCGCGATAGTGGTGACGGGCGCCTACGTGGTGTTCGGCATCTCGGCGTTCGGCGCCGCGCTGTTCACCGTGCCGCTGCTCACCCACCTCTTCCCGCTCGAATTCGTGCTGCCGATGTGCGTCCTGCTCGACGTGTCGGCCGCGCTCACGCTCGGCGCGCGGTTCTCGCGTGCCGCCGACCGCTCGGAGCTCGCGGTGCTCGCGCCGTTCTCCCTCGCCGGCGCGGTGGCCGGCGTGACGCTCCTCGTGACGCTGCCGCGCAACGCGACCCTCATGGCGTTCGGCGTCTTTCTGCTGAGCTATGGCGTGTATGCGCTGCGGCAGGGTGAAACGGCGGCGCGCGTTGCCAGGCCGTGGGGCGCGGTAGCCGGATTCACCGGCGGGGCGATGGGCACGCTGTTCGGCGTGGGGGCGCCGCCCTACGCGATCTATCTCGCACGCCGGCTCTCCGACAAGGCGATACTGCGCGCGACGCTCTCCAACGTCGTGCTGTTGTCGACCTCGATCCGCGCGCTGGTCTTCCTGGCGGGCGGGCTCATGCTCGCCGATCGCGTGGTCGCTTTTGCACTGCTCCTGCCCTTCGCCCTCGCCGGCCTGTGGATCGGCAATCGCTTCCACGGCCGCCTGTCGCGCGGCGCGCTGCTGCGCACGATCAGCGTGCTGCTCGCACTGATCGGCGCTTCGCTTTTTCTGCGCGCGCTACGCTAGCCCGCCGGAGACCTGCGCATGCCCTCATGCGCCGGCTTGGGGCTGGCCGCCGGACGCCTTGGGCGGATAGCGCAGCTGTACCGTCACCGCCGATTGATCCAGCTTGCCGAGCTTCACCAGCCGCGCTTCGATGCCGGCGCGCGTGCGATTGTGGGCGCGCGCGAGCTCGTCCACGGTCTTGCCGGCATCGAAGGCGGCCGCCAGGCGCGCCTCCTCCTCGGGGGTCCAGCGCAGGCCGGTGTTGCCCGGCATGCCCGCCGGCCTGGGTCCGCGCTCCGGCGCGGGCGCGCGCGCCTGTTCGATGATGCGCACGGCTTCGAAGAGCGCGCGCACGGTGTCGGGATGCTGATACGGGCTGTCGGCGGCGAACTGCTCGCCGGTGGCGGGGTGCACGCCGTTTGCCAGCGCGTTGAGTATCTTCAGCGTGTGCTCTTTTTCCACGATGACTCCTCCTGTTGTGATGTGTTTTTGATTCGAGGCGCCTGCTTCCGCACGCGCGCGTACCCGTCAACGCGGCGGATGCGCCTGCGGTTGACGCCGGCTCACGCCGGCTTGCGGCGCATGCTGCCGGCGACCAGCTTGAACTCGAGCAGCCGGCACTCGAGGGCGCCGTTGTAGAGCGGCGTGCGGCGGGTTGCCTTGAGGCCAATCAAAGTCGGCAGCCGCATGTCCGCCGACAGGACGTAGGCGTTCCAGTTGGCATAACGCTTTTTCAGGGTATTGCCGAGCTGCGGATAGAACGACGCGAGGGACTCGCGATTGCCGAGCCGCTCGCCGTAGGGCGGATTCATGACCATGACGCCGCCGGATGCCGGAGGACTCGACTCCAGAACGTCCACCTGCTTCAGTGCAACGGCTTTCTCCAGTCCGGCAGCTTCGAGGTTGCGCCGCGCCAGATCCAGCACGGCCCCGAATTTGTCGCTGCCATATATGCCGAGCGCGTGCGGGGGCCGAGGCCGGTCGGCGGCACGCTTGCGCACCACCTGCCACGCTTTGCTATCGAAAATCGCGAGCTTCTCGAAGCCGAAGGCTCTCCCCAGCCCCGGTGCGATTTCGAGTGCAATCATTGCCGCTTCCACCAGCAGCGTGCCGCCGCCGCACATGGGGTCGAGGAGCGGCGTCCCGGGCCGCCAGTCGGAGAGGCGGACGATGCCCGCCGCAAGATTCTCCCGCAACGGCGCCTCGCCCGCGGCAGTGCGCCAGCCGCGCTTGAACAGCGGCTCGCCGGAGGTGTCCAGATAAAAGCTCACGTGGCTGCGGGTCAGGAAGGCGTGTACGCGCACGTCGGGGTGCGCCGTGTCCACGTCGGGGCGGCGTCCGCAGGCCTCGCGAAAGCCATCGCACACCGCGTCCTTGATGCGCAAGGTGGCGAAATCCAGACTCTTCAGCGGTGAACGTATCGCGGACAGATTGACGCGGATCGAACGCTCGACGTCGAACCAGCGCGTCCAGGGCAGCTCGCGCGCGGCGGCGTAGATGTCCTTGTCGGACCGGTAAGGGGCATGTCCCACGCGCCACAGCACGCGGCTTGCGATACGGCTCTCGAGATTCGCGGCGTAGCACAGCGCCATCTCGCCTGAAAAATCGACACCGCCCTCGACAGCACTGACGCGACCTGCGCCGATCCGTTTCAATTCTTCCGCGAGCACGCCCTCCAGGCCGCGCGGGCACGGCGCAAAATAGTCCACGGCGATGCGGGCAGGCTGCGGCTATCCGGCCCGGACGACCGGGCTGCCGAGCACGCCGATGTGGTCTTCGACGATATCGACACGGTCGCCGTGCTTGAGAGACGGCTCGGTCGCCCCGTCCGTCCCCAGCCATATCACGTCGCCCGGCCACAGCGTCATGTAACGGGAAATCTGCGCTATGTAGTGCTGCACCGAGAACAGCATCTTGCCGGTGTGGTAGCGGGCGGCGCGGGCACCGCTGACGTTGATGGTGATCGTAAGGTCCATCGGATCCAGGTCGGTGACGATGAACGGCCCCATCGGCTTGAAGGTATCGCAGTTCTTCGCGCGCCAGAGCGTCCGGTCCTGTTTCTGCCATGTCCGCTCGCTGACATCGTTGCCGAGCGTGTAGCCGAGCACGCATGAAAGCGCCTCGCGCTCGCTGAGATTGCGCGCTTTCTTCCCGATGACGGCAACCAGTTCGCCCTCGAACTGCACCGGGCCGGGGGAGTCCTCGGGGATGCGGATCGCTTCGCCAGTCGCGATCAACGCGTTCGGAGACCGGTAACCGATGTCCGCTTTCTCCGGGGGCTTGCGGTTTCCGCCGGTGCGCCGGTTTGCCCATTCGATGTGCGCGGCATAGTTCAGTCCCGCGCAATAGAAATTCGGCGGTACGCAGGGCACCAGCACGCGCAGCGCGTCGAGCCGGTGGCTGCGGGCGGTGCGCCGGTGCTCGCTGAACGGGGAGCCGTCGAGCTCGTATACGTTCTCATCTTCCACGATGCCATAAAAAGACCTGCCTTCGAGATCGAAGCGCCCGATCTTCATGCGAGCCTCCCGGGGGTGTGAAGCCGCTTAGTTGAGCGGCACGAAAATCTCGTAGCTTACACGCTTGCGGCCGTTGCGGGATTTCTCCAGCCGCGACACGCGCGCTTTCAGCGGTACGCCGTGACCGAGCTGACGGGCGAGATGATCGTTCTCGCGGCGCGGCACGTAACCGATCGTGCGCCCGCGCCATTCGACGCGCACGGCGTGCGGGTCGTGCGGATTGTCGCGCTCGTGCGCAAGCTGCAACGGATCTCCGAGTTTCATGTCGGCCCAGACCTCATCGCCCTCGTAGTAACGAAACCCGGCCAGGGCCGAGTGCTGGACGATGATATACGCGGTCGGCTCGGCCGCCGCGGGGCGGGGCGCCAGCAGCATGAGCAACAGCAGGAACGCCTTCATGGCGGTACAACGAATCCGGCCGCGCCCGGATGACGTATCGCTGCCGCACCGCAGTTACTTGAACAACCGGCGTCGCGTCAGGACCAGGGCGATGTAGAACCCGGCAGCGGCATAGGCAACCAGCACGAGGAGGTGCGTGGCAAGGCCGTCCGGGAGCGCGCCGCTCATGGCGGGACGGGCGATGCTCACCGCATGAGTGAGCGGCAACACCTGCGCTACCGACTGCAACCACTCCGGAAGCTGCTCCACCGGGAAGAAGACCCCGCAGACGAGCATCATCGGGGTGATCACCAGCGTGAAGTAGTACATGAAAAAATCGTAGCTCGGCGACAGCGCGGTCATCATGAGGCCCAGTCCCGCAAATGCCAGGCCGGTGAGCAGCACCAGCGGCAGCACCAGCAGGGCGAGCGCGGAGGTCACCAGCCCGAGCGCCCAGGCGACCAGCAGCACCGCCATCCCGGACAGAAAGCTTTTGCTCGCTGCCCAGACCGTTTCGCCCAGCACGACGTCGTCCAGCGTGAGCGGGGCGTTCAATATCGCGTCCCACGTCTTCTGCACGTGCATGCGCGAGAAGCCCGAGTACATGGCTTCGAACGAGGCGCTCATCATGGTGCTCGAGCACACCGTGCCCGCGGCAAGGAAGGCGATGTAGGACATGCCGCCCACTTCGGGCAGCATGGCACCCAGGCCGTAGCCGAGACCGAGCATGTAGAGCATCGGGTCGGCGAGATTGCCGAGGATGGACGGAATCGCGAGCTTGCGCCAGACCAGCCGGTTGCGGCGCCACACGTGCACGAAACGCGCGCTCAGCCGTGGTAACGCCAGGTCCTTAGCCTTCATCCGCTTTTCCTTGTCCGGCTGCGATGGGGCATGTGTGCTCAGTCCCGCAGTTCGCGTCCGGTCAGCTTGAGAAATACATCCTCCAGATTCGCCGGCCGGTGCAGGTAACGCACGCCGTCCCGGCCGTCCAGATCGTGCACCAGCGCATCGGCGTCGTGGGTATAGCAGAAGATCGTCTCGCCGGTGCGCTCGCAGCGCTCGGCGCGGCGCGTGCCGAAGCCGGCGGCCCACGTTTCGGCGCCGTCGCCGTACACCTCCACGACCTGTGGCTCGATGTGGCGCTCGATGAGCGCGCGCGGTGTGCCTTCCGCGATGATGCGCCCGTGATCCATGATGGCAAGGCGGTGACAGAGTCGCTCCGCCTCATCCATGAAATGCGTGGTGAGGAATATCGTCTTGCCCTGGGTGAGCAGCTGGCGCAGCCGTGCCCAGATAAGATGGCGGGCCTGCGGATCGAGGCCGGTAGTTGGCTCATCCAGAAAGATCAGCTCGGGATCGTTGATCAGCGCGCGAGCGAGCGTGAGCCTGCGCTTCATCCCGCCGGAGAGCGCCTGGATGCGGGCCTCGGCCCGCGCCGCGAGGCCGGCAAATTCGAGCAGACCGGGGATGCGCCTTGCGACGTGCTCTTCCCGCAAGCCGAAGTAGCGCCCGTATACCAGCAGGTTTTCGCGGACGGTGAAATCGGGATCGAGATTGTCCACCTGGGGAACGATGCCGGTTCGGGCGCGCGCTTCGCGCGCGCGCGCCGGCACCGGCAGCCCGAGCATGGTGATATCGCCGCCATCCGGATCGCTCAGGCCCAGACAGACCTTGAGCGTGGTGGTCTTGCCCGCACCATTGGGGCCGAGCAGGCCGAAACACTCGCCGGCTTCCACGCGCAGGTCGATACCGGCCACGACCTGCTGCGCGCCGTACGACTTGCGCAGGCCGTTTACCTGCAGCTGCGCCATGATTCAGGCATTCTTAGAAATGGCTAGCGGCAATAGGCCACCACGATACGGGACAGGAGCGCGAGGCGCCCGTGAAAGAAATGCTCGCCGCCGGGCACGATGACGATCGGCAGATGCTGCGGCCGCGCCCAGTCGAGAACAGCCGAGAGCGGCACCACGTCGTCCCGCTCGCCGTGGACCACCAGCGTACTGGACGGCACCGTCTCGGTCGCGAAGCGGTTCACGGCCGGCGCAATCAGCACGAGTTGCGCGGTGTCGATGCGCCGCGCCACGCGCGTCTGGACGAAGCTGCCGAAGGAAAAGCCCGCGAGCGTGATGGGCAGGTCGCCGCCGTAGCGACGTTTTGCATACTCCGCGACTATGGCGAGATCTTCAGTCTCGCCGCGCCCTTCGTCGTGTACCCCTTCGCTCTCGCCGATTCCGCGAAAGTTGGGCCGCAGCACCACGTGACCGAGCCCGTAAAACGCTTTCGCCAGCGTGGTCACGACCTTGTTGTCCTTGGTCCCGCCCTGCAACGGGTGCGGGTGCGCGATGAGAGCGATCGCGCGCGGCGGCCTGCCCGCATCGTTGATGTCGACCTCGATCGTGCCGGCCGGCCCGGCGATACGCGCACGCTCCAGTGTCGAGGGCTGCATGGTCCGTGCTTCAGCGGCGGGCATTTGAGCGGGAGGAAGAGCGGAAAGGCGTGGCCGCGATTATAAGCGGTCGTCGCCTCGCGCCGCATCCCGGGCATCGGGCGTGCTGCGCCGGACCGGGCGACCCATGACTGCGGCCACCAGCAGAAAACCGATAACCAGGAACGGCCACAGCTCGGAGAGTGCGCGCACGATATTGGAAAGGCGTAGCAGATGTGTGGTGGTGCCCGGAATCAGCCTGGGCGGCGCGGTCTGGTACGGATTGTCGGGTGCGAAATTGATAACGGAGACAGCCACGCCGAAACATACGAGCGCTGTAACGATCTTCGCCGTGTGCGGCATGCCGAGCAGCGCATAGAAAACCAGGGCTCCGGCGATGAGTCCCAGGGCCACGCCCGGGGTGAGCCACAACAGCGGGCCGGGTGCGCTGAAAAGCGCTACAGCAGCGAGGACTTTCACGCCGATCCCCGCGCCGAGGACCGCAGCGACGACGCGCAGCGGCGAGACACCGGTACGGGTGAATGCGGCGAGGAGCAGGCCCAGACCGGTGAGATTCAGGAAAACAACCAGGGCTTCGGCTGATATGAGACGACCCGGCGTATGCATGAGATACACCGGCAGATCGAAGGTGGTGCGCAGATTGCCGGTGCCGAAGAACTGCGCGGTCGGATGGAGGTGTGTGAAAAGCCACAGGCCGCCGAGTACCAGCGCGGTGTCGACCAGCGTGCCCGGCATGAACAGCGCTTCGCGCCACGCAGCGAGCCGCCTGCCGGGGAAGCGGGAAGGAGAAAGCAGCGGTGCGGCCATGGCGCCGATCAACGCGCCGGCGCCGTTGGTCAGGAGGTCGACATTGGACGATATCCGCTTCGGCAGGAACATCTGTGCCGCTTCCATCGTCAAACTGACCAATGCGCCGAGGGCGGCTGCGAGAAACACCGCGCGTGCCGCCGTGCGCCGCCGGCTGAGCGCCACCGCGAGCAGAAATCCGAGCGGGATGTAGGCCGCGGTATTGATCAGCAGGTCTCCCATCGTCACGTACTGCGGCCACGGCGCCGTCACGAAATGCAGCACTTCGGCCGCGGGCAGGCGCCAGCCCAGAAAGGGCTGCAAGCTGGCGTAGACGATGGTCAGTGTGTAAGCTAGCGCGAGTATCAGCGCCAGCGTGGCGCTCTGCGCGCGTATCCGCTCGTCAAGCCCTGCCGGCGCTGCGTTATCGGTGTGCGTCATGGAGTGACGTAGTCAGCTTTACATGACGTGTTGTACGACACGTCGAATGCCGCTCGGAAGCTAACGGAACTCCCCTGCATGCAATTCTATGACATCTTCAATGGCGACGCGGACGGCATCTGCGCGCTCCAGCAGTTGCGGCTCGAAGACCCGCGCCGCAGCGTGCTGGTCACGGGCGCGAAGCGCGAGATAACGCTCGTGGAGCGCGTGGCCGCGCATGCCGGCGACGAGCTGACGGTGCTGGACGTGTCCTTCAAAACCAATGCGCCCGCCGTAATGCGCGCGCTCGACGCCGGTGCGCGCTGCCGCTACTTCGATCATCACCATCCGGGCGACGTGCCACAGCATCCCAATCTCAGAACTTTCATCGATACCGCGCCCGACGTCTGCACCAGTCTGCTGGTCGACCGCTATCTTTCCGGGCGACAGCGCATCTGGGCGGTGGTCGCCGCATTCGGGGACAACCTCGTCAAGTCGGCGCGACGCACTGCTGAACTGCTGGGCCTCGACGAGTCCGAAGTCGAGCGACTGCGCGAGCTGGGCGAGTGCATCAATTACAACGCATACGGCGACTCCGTGGATGACCTGCACTATCATCCTGCGGATCTTTTCGAGACGCTCAGTCACTACCGCGATCCGCGCGACTTCATGGACGGCGAGCCCGTATTCGAGGTGCTGACGAATGCCTGGCAGGACGATCTCGCCCGCGCGGGCAGCCTGCGCGCCGAATTCGAGAATCCCCGATCCGCGCTGTATATCCTCCCGGATGCCGCGTGGAGCCGGCGGGTAAGCGGGCTTTTCAGCAATCAGCTTGCGCAGCGGGCTCCGCAAAGGGCGCATGCCGTGCTGGTGAGAAAACCGGAAGGTTACTCGGTGAGCGTGCGGGCGCCGCTCGACAAGCCGGCCGGAGCCGATGAACTGTGCCTGAAGTACGAAAGCGGCGGCGGCAGAAAGGTCGCGGCGGGCATCAATACGCTTCCGCAAGCCGCGCTTTCACGGTTTATCGCCGACTTCAGCCACGCGTTCTCCTGAAGGTGCGGCCGCCGATACGTCTCGGGACGTTTCCTGCACGTTGAGTTCGATGGCTACGAACGCCACCAGCCACAGCAGCGCGTCGTACGCATCGAACCATTCACCTTGCCAGGCCCAAGCGATGACAATGGCAACAAGCGCGCTGTAGAGCGCGGAAGCGACGGCGAGGAAAGCGGCACGGTGTACCGAAGCGGCGCCCGGCCAGCGCAGCTCGAATTCCAGCAGTGCGACTACCCCTATCCACAGTGCCGCGTTGATCGCATCGAGCCACTCTCGGTCGCGCAGATAGCCGAGCGCCGCTGCGGCGATGGCAAGCGCCGCAACGAACCGAATGAGGCGTATCACCGGAGCTGCGCCGCGATGCTGCATCACCGCACCGAAACCGGTTTCGACCTCGAACAGCACCAGCAGCACGAACCAGGCGGCGGAATCGAGGACTTCGTTTCCCGTGCCGGTGCCGGCGTAGATCACCGCATTGCCCGCAAGCAGCGCGTACACCGCGAGCCTGAACGCCGAAAAGCGAGACATCCCGGAGCTTATCTGATCGCGCCGCGCGAGCCCGGCTTACCGGGCACGTACGGGCCTGTGCCAGGCATGCACCTGACTACGCCGCGCGCGGTGCAACCCGCTCGCGGCCGTACCACTGCGGTCCGAGCGAGCCGAGTACCATGCCGGCGGCGCTCACGAGCAGCCCGATGAGCTGTGGCGGCCAGAGGCCGTCCGGATTCAAATATTCCAGCGCGAGCCATGACATGAGCCCGCCGAGTATCGCGCACAGCGCCCCCTGAGCGGTGGCGCGCGGCCAGTAAAGCCCGGCCACCAGCGGCACGAAGGCGGCGACCAGCGTGACCTTGTAGGCGCCGACCACCATCTGGTAGATGGTGGACTCGGAGTTGAGCGCGAAGATCGTTACGCCGACGGCAAAGCAGGCGACCACCGCGCGCATCATCCACAGAAACTCGGCATCCGACGGTTCGCGGCGGATGAATTTACGCAGGATGTTTTCGGTGAAGGTGACGGACGGCGCGAGCAGCGTCCCGCTCGCCGTGCTCATGACCGCCGAGAGCAGCGCCCCGAAAAACACGATCTGCGCCACGAGCGGCATGTGCTCCAGTATCAGCGTGGGCAGAATCTTCTGGTGGTCGGTATCGATCAGGCTCGCGACCATCTTCGGGTCGATCAGCGTGGCCGAGTAGGCGATGAAGATCGGTATGAATGCGAACAGGAAGTACAGCACACCGCCTACTATGGAGCCGTAGGCGGCGATGCGCTCGGTGCGCGCGGAATTGATGCGCTGGAATACGTCCTGCTGCGGAATCGATCCGAACATCATGGTGATGCCCGCGCCGATGAAGGCGAGGACTTCGCGTGCCTCCATCTTCGGCCAGAAATCGAGCTTGCCGGCGGCCTCGGCATGGGACACCACCACCGCTACGCCGCCCGCCTTGTCGGCGACCAGCACCGCGATGTACGCAAGCCCGGCCACGATGACCACCATCTGCACGAAGTTCGTCCAGGCAACCGCGAACATGCCGCCCCATAGCGTGTAAACCAGCACCACGGCCGCACCGATCACGATGCCTTGGGCAGTGGTGACCGCGCCGCCGGTGACGACGTCGAAGACGAGCCCGATGACGACGATCTGCGCGGAGAGCCAGCCCAGGTACGAGGTGACGATGCACAGGCTCACCAGTACTTCCGCCACCGCGTCGAAACGCTTGCGGTAGTAGTCGCCGATGGTGAGCAGATCCATGCGGTAGAGCTTCACCGCGAAGAACACGCCGACCAGCACCAGGCAGATGCTCGAGCCGTAGGGATCGGCGACGATGCCGCCCAGCCCTTCCTTGATGAAGGTCGAGGTGATGCCGAGGACCGTCTCCGCGCCGAACCAGGTCGCGAAGACTGTGGCAGTGACCACGTAAAAGGGAAGCGTGCGCCCGGCCTCCACGAAATCCCGCGTGTTGTGCACCCGCGTCGCCGCGATCAGTCCGACCGCGATGGACAGAACGAGGTAGGCGATGACGAACCACACCAGCATGAAGTGCACCTCACCAGGATGCGCGGCGCGCGAAGCGCGCCCATTATATCGACTGCCCGGCGCGCGACGGGACTCCGGGAGCTAAAACGATCAGTCGAACAGAATTATCGCCGCCAGCAGAGCCAGCAGTATCGCGATTGCGATGAGCAGGCGATTCTGCCGCCGGCGCTCGCGCAGCAGCGCGGCAGCATGCCGGGCGCCGCGGCCGCTCGCCTGCTCCTCCAGCGCCTGATGCAGCAGGCGCGGCAGTTGCGGCAGCATCCCCGCCCAGTACGGGGCCTCCTGCCGCAGTTGGCGCAACGCCCCGCGCCAGCCGATGCGCTCGGCCATCCAGCGTTCCAGGAACGGGCGGGCGGTGGCCCAGAGGTCCAGATCGGGATCGAGCTCGCGCCCCAGCCCCTCGATGTTGAGCAGCGTTTTCTGCAGCAGCACGAGCTGCGGCTGAATTTCCATGTTGAACCGGCGCGAGGTCTGGAACAGCCGCAGCAGCAGTTTGCCGAAGGAGATTTCCTTCAGCGGCTTGTCGAAGATCGGCTCGCACACGGCGCGGATCGCCGCCTCGAACTCGTCCACCCGCGTCTCGCGCGGCGCCCAGCCCGATTCGATGTGCGCCTCGGCGACCCGCCGGTAGTCCCTGCGAAAAAAAGCGAGAAAGTTCTGCGCGAGGTAGTTCTTGTCGATCTCGGTGAGCGTGCCCATGATGCCGAAATCGAGCGCGATGTACTGGCCCTGTGGCGTGACGAAAATGTTCCCGGGATGCATGTCCGCGTGAAAAAAGCCGTCGCGAAACACCTGCGTGAAGAAGATTTCCACGCCCGAGCGCGCCAGCTTCGGAATATCGACGCCCTGCGCGCGCAGTTCGGCCACCTGCGATACGGGGGTGCCGTGCATGCGCTGCATCACCATCACTTCGTTCGAGCAGTAATCCCAGTACACTTCCGGCACCAGCAGCAGCGGCGAGCCGGCGAAGTTGCGCCGCAGCTGGCTCGCGTTGGAGGCTTCACGCATGAGATCCAGCTCGTCTTCGAGGTGCCGTGCGAACTCCGCCACGACTTCGTGCGGCCTGAGGCGCTTGCCGTCCGACCACAGCAGCTCGAGCAGGGTCGCGCCCATGTGGAGCAGCGCCACGTCGTTTGCGATCACCACGTCGATGCCGGGCCGCAGCACCTTGACGGCAACCTCCGTTCCGCCGGGCAGCGTGGCGAGATGCACCTGTGCAACCGACGCGCTCGCGACCGGATCGGGCTCGAAGTCCGCAAACACCGAATCCAGCGGCCGGCCGTACACGCGTAGCAAGGTCGTCGCGACCTGCTCGGAAGGAAAAGGCGGGACCTGATCCTGCAACCTGGCCAGCTCGTCCGCGATGTCCGGGGGCACGAGGTCGCGCCGCGTCGAGAGCATCTGCCCGAACTTGACGAATATCGGCCCCAGCGTCTCCAGCGCGAGACGCAGTCTCACGCCGCGCGGGCTGTCGATGCGCCGCCAGAACAGGAGCGGGTTCAGGACCGCCCGCAGGCCGCGCACGCGCTCGTGGCCGAGAAAAAACTCGTCGAGCCCGAAACGCGCGCTGACCCGCAGGATCTTCAGCAGCCGGATGAGGCGCATGCGCGGATTGTAACCGCCGAAAGGAACAGGCGCGCCGGGCAACCGCGGTGCGCCGGGGACCGCTATGACGCCGTCAACCCGTCACGAACGAGGGCTAAGCTGCTGTATGCGTTTTTCAAGACGCGCAAGGTCGTCACGCAAGCGATCGACCTCGCGATTGAAGGTTTCGACATCGCCCGCGCGCGCGATGAGGGGCTGCTCCTCGGTCCAGTATTCGGCGAAGCTGTGCGCGAGCCCGTCCAGGCTCTGCGCGCGCCACCGGTCCAGCGTTCTTGCGGTCTGCGCCATGCGGTGGGCGGCAATGTCGCCGAAAAGAACCGCCAGATCTTCCTCGATATCCCAGCGCAGTTGGCGCCACACGCGGTTCACGACCGTTGCGAAATCGGTGTCGCCTTCCACCGCGATCGCGCCCAGCACGGTTTCGTCCCGTGCCAGCACGCGCAGCATCTGCCCCGGCGTGATGAGGAAGGTCACGTCGGGTCGCGCTTCGGAATCCGCGGCATACAGTTCGCCGGTTTCCGCGATAGTGAAGGAACAGGTTGCCAGCGGAAGGGCGAAGCGGGTGGTGCGTCCGGCGAAGGGCCGGAGTTCGTGCAGCGCCCAGCTATTACGGCGCAGGACGCGGTTGATGGCCGGGACGACGAGGAGTTCGATCACAGTACAGACAAAAACTCCCGGGGGACGCCCGGGAGTTCTCCGGAAGCGGCGATCAGCCCTGCTGGATGCCGGCTACCAGCCATCCGCTGCGACCGCTCACCGGCTTCTCGAGATGCCACACCTCGCTGAAGGGCTGGGCGTCTTCACCGGCGGCCTCGCGAATCAGGCCGGAGAAGCGCACGCTTACCACATACAGGTTGTCTTCGGTTGCGACGTCCAGTATGTCGGCGTTGAGCGTGACGACTTCGGTCGTCTGGGCGCCGCCCGCGTCCCGCATGTCGGCCTCGATTTCGCGGTAAAGATCGGGCGTGAGGTAGTCCCGCAGCGTAGAGATATCCTTCTGATCGTGCGTCGCCTGCAGCCGCACGAAGTTGAGCTTGGCGTGGCGCAGGAACTCGGCCGCATCGAAATTCGCGGGCCAGCGGCTGGAGGTCGTGGCGGCAACCGAATGCGCCGCCGCGCCGCCCGCCAGCATCGGCTCGATGCGCGGCGTTTCGCCGCCGGCGCCCGCGCGCGCGCCGGCGTACTGCATGGGCGCGCTGGCCGTCCTGCCGCGTATCATGCGGGCCGCGTAGTAGACGGCCGCGACGATGAGCCCGAGCAGCAGCACACCCGCGAGCAGTCCCGCAATGCCGTTGTTGAGGAAGAGCGCGGCGAGTCCGGCCCCGAGCGCGAGTCCCGCCAGGGGGCCCAGCCATCTGCTGGCGCCCGTCGGCTGCTGCGCCGGGGTCGTGGAACCCGCGGCCGCCTGCTGCTGCTGTTGCGCCGGGGCCTTGGGCGCAGCCTGTTGCTGGCTGAGGCTTTCCCGCTGCTTGCCCAGGGTCTTGCCGCCGCCCAGGCGGCGGGCATCCGCGTCCAGCGCAAATACGCTCAGGGTGACGAGCGCGACGAGTAGAGTGATCAGTCGGTTCACAGACACCTCCTTCAGGTGGGCACCAGTATAAACCCTCCGGCGGGCCGCGCAAGACGGTCAGCGAACCGCGTAGCGTACAAGCTTGTAGATCAGCCAGTCGTCGTCCACGTAGCGCGGTCCGCCGTATCCCTGTCGTCGCGGGCGCGCTAGAGCTTGTATCCGCGGTGCAGCGCGACGACGCCGGCGCTCAGGTTGAAGTATTCGACGCGTTCCAGCCCGGCGTGTTCCATCATGTGCTTGAGGGTTTCCTGGTCGGGGTGCAGGCGTATCGATTCCGCCAGGTAGCGGTAGCTTGCCGCGTCGCGCGCCACGGCCTCGCCCAGGCGCGGCAGCACCTGGAAGGAGTACGCGTCGTAGAGCGGGGCGAGCGGTTTCCACACGCGGGAGAATTCGAGTATGAGCAGCCTGCCGCCGGGCCGCAGCACACGCTGCATCTCCGCCAGCGCGCGGTCCTTGTGCGTCATGTTGCGCAGGCCGAAGGCGACGCACACGCAGTCGAAGCGGTCGGGGCAGAACGGCAATTTTTCGCCGTCGCACTGAACCGCGGGCGCCATGAATCCGGCGTCCAGCAGCCGGTCGCGGCCGATCCGCAACATCGCCGCATTGATATCGGTGAGCAGCACTTCGCCTTTCGGCCCGACGCGCTGCGCGAACAGCCGTGCGAGGTCGGCCGTGCCGCCCGCCACGTCGAGCACGCGTTCGCCGGGCCGCACGCCGCTCTGCTCCACCGCAAAGCGCTTCCAGAGGCGGTGCAGTCCCAGCGACATGAGATCGTTCATGAGATCGTAGCGAGTCGCCACGGAATCGAAGACGCCGGAGACGTGCCGCGCCTTCTCTTCTTCGCCGATGCGCTGGAAGCCGAAATCGGTGGTCGGCCGCTCGCTCGTCATCTGCGGCTCACTTGCCTGGGGCCTCTCGGCTCGCGCCCGCCTCTTCCATGCGCTTGAGATAGTGCCGCCACATCTCCTCCTGGCGCAGGCCGTAATCGTAGAGCAGGTCCCAGGAATAGATCCCCGTATCGTGACCGTCCGAAAAACAGAGCTGGATGGCGTAACTGCCGACCGGCTCGATGCGATTGACGTTCACCTCTTGCTTGCCGGTCTGGAGCACCTCCTGACCGGGGCCGTGGCCGCGCACTTCAGCGGAAGGCGAATAGACGCGCAGGAACTCGCACGGCAGGTGAAACGTCCGCCCGTCGGAAAAAGAAATTTCCAGAACCCGGGACTTCTGGTGCAGCTTGATCTCGGTGGGATGCGGTTGGCCCGACATGGCTCGCGCGATAGCATGCTGACGCCGCCATGATAACCGAGGCGGCGCCGGTGGAAAAATGGCGAGCCGCGCGCGTGCGGCGTTCGATTCGAATTGCGCCGCGACCCGCGCTCAGATCACCGTGATGGTGCAGCGGTCGAAGTCGCTGCCCATCTCGAGGAGATTGAGCAGTTTGGCCACCTGCTTGCCGTCGGTCTGCGTTTCGATGAAGCGCCCGCTCTGGAACCAGCCCGGCGGGAGAATGAAGGTGGCGGGTGTGGCCGAGGCCGGCACTTCGGGCAGCAACAACGCGCGCTCGTAGGTGCTGGAACCGGGCGTGAAATTGGAAGGCCTGACCGCGACCGCCTGCGGCTCGCCCGGGAAGATGCGCACACCGAGGCTGATTTCGCGCTCGCGCTCGACGCGCAACCACTGCACCATCCCGACCTGGAAGCCGCGCGTGCCGCGCCGCTGCACCGCAACCAGTTGATTGTGGGCGATGCGCGACTTGCTCGTGGGGTCGCGCAGGATGCACATGAATCCGCCGGGACTCTGGTTGAGTATGTTCCATACTTCGATCGCTTCGGCGCTGCGCTCCGCCGGCTGCCGCTCCGGCTGCAAGACGTAGCCGTAGGTGTCGAGATCGCGCTTCTCGCGCGAGGTGATTTCCGCGGGCTGACGGAATTCCTTGCGGCCGCTCACCTGGAAATGGGCGGATGAAATGCCGAAACACACGCTGACCCGCTCGTCCGCGGACTCACGTTCTTCTCCGCGGCCGGTCCCGGCGCGGCACCACTGCACGTAAAGCAGCATCAAAAGATTTTCACAGCCCGGCTGGCGCGCCGTCTCGCCGAGACCGAGCTGCGCCGGAGTCTGGCCCTGGTTGAGCAGGGTGATGGTCTGGCGCAGCGTCTTGGAAAGCTGTTCAAGATCGAGGTGGCGCACGCTCGCCTGCGGCGCGATCTCGGTTGCGAACGCCGCACCGGCAGCGCTCCCGAGGTCCACTGCAAGCGCGGCGCCCGCGCTCGCCGGAAGCGGCTGCTGCGCGAGCCCCACCAGCGTTGCCCATTTCTCCGACCAGTCGTGCACGAATGCGAGCTGGCGTATCGAAAGCGCGTAAGGGTTGGCAAGATGAACCAGCAGCGCCTGCAGATACTGTTCCGCGCAGCTCGAGTCGGGCTCCTGCTGCGAGAACGCGTCCTGCACGCGGATTCGCGCAAAGCCGTGCTGCTCGGAAAACGCGTAGAGCCCGTTCAGCGCGCGCCAGAGCGCTTCCGGCACCGCGCGGTAGACGCGGAAATGCTCCATCATCTGCCGGCTGACGCATGTAAGAAGGCGCAGGGTGATCAGTGCCGCGTGCGGCGCGATGTCCAGGTCGCCATCGCGATAGGACTGAAGACACTTCTGGTAATTCGCCTCGAGCTGCGTCCAGATTTCCGTCACGCTCGACCAGGCCTCGAGTTCGCCTGCCTCCAGCGGTATCGGCTTGCCGGCGTAGCGGTTCGCGGTTTCGCCCTGTACGTAGGTAACCGGTGCCCTGAGCGCTTCCAGTATTCGCAGGCGCTCGATCGCCGGGACCTCGGCCTTGACGAGCGCGAGCAGTTGCAGGCTCAGCGCCTGTTGCGCCTGCTGCACGTTGGTAAGCGGAAGCTGTTCCACCCAGCGCTTGCACGCAGCGACGTCGGCAAACTGAAGCTGGCCCTGCGATTCCGTAGAGTTGAGCGGCTGTGCATTCATACTCGTTCCTTGTGCAGGCGCTGCATCTGCGTTCTGCGTCCGCGTTTATATTCTGCTCGAAAGCCTTTTTGCGCAAACGTAGCCTAACGCAAGCGCGCTTCCGCCGCCGTGAAGTAAATCACCCCCTACCTTGGAATGCCGCGCGAAGCGGCGGAACTTGTTCACATTTTCTCACGAAGTCTTGCCGCTGCAAGCTCCCTGAGGCATACCGGCGGCATTTCGACCGCCTCGATCAGGCCGCGTGCCGGCCGCAAAAAGCCCAGGCGGCCGCCCGCTGGGCGAGCCGGACGCCGTGGCTCAGTGCACGCGCCCGCCAGCGGGGGGACGCGGGGCAGAGTCGCTCCATCAGCCTGCGTTTCACCGGATGGTCCGGTTTCGATACGCCATAGTGGTGCAGGCGGTTTTCCTCCCTCAACGCGTGAAACACTGCGAGCGGGGAATAGGTACCCAACTCCTGCAGCACGAAGTCCGCCGGCACCGCCGAGAACACCCGCGCGAGGCCCGCACCCAGGCCGCCGCGCACCTCGTAAGCCACGCCGGGGTCGGCCGTGACATCCACCAGCGGATGATCCAGCGCCGCGCTGAGTTGGTCGGGTGGCGTGGCGCCGGCTCCCGCCTCCAGCAGCAGCGTATCCTCGCCCCAGCGGCCAAGCCCCGTATGCACATCCAGCGCGAATACGTACTGCGCGCGCGTCAGATGTTGCTGCAGCCAGTCGAGATAGAGGCGCGGGCCCTGCTCGAGCTTGCGGCCGCCGAAAAACAGGCCGCGGGAGTACTCGTACTGACCGCGGGCGACGGCCTGCTTCAGCGGACGGAAACCGTGTCGCCACGTCTGCCACAGCGCACGCACATAAAAGAAGTCCCGTCCCGGCGGTGTCGGCGGATTGAGGACAGGATCGATGCGGCCATAGATTTCGGGTGCACCGCGCCAGGGCTCGTTCTCGGCCAGGAAATTGCGGTTGAGATCGACGTTGCTCTCATTGGCGCGCCGCAACCACGCCATGCCGTAGGGATTGAGCACGTGAACGAAGATGAGCGCGCAGTCGGCGGGCACTGCACGCTGCTGCGCGAGCAACGCGAGCTGCACCGCGGAACCCGTGTACGCCTCCACGCCGTGCAGGCCGCTGCTGTGCAGCAGGATGCGCCGCGCGTCGGGCTCGCCCAGCCAGGCGATGTCGATCGTGAGATCCTCGCCTGCCGGGCCTTTGGCTGCGAGGGGCAGCGCGTGCAGTACGGCGCCCGCGGCTTGCGCGGAGCCGCGGAAGCGCGCACGCGCGCTCGCGTAGTTCGCGCAAAAGTAGTCGGCTGCGCCCGGGGGTGGTGTCATGCCGGCCGGGGAAGATCGAGCGCGAACAGAATGATCCAGTAGCGGGCGAACTTCCCGATTGCCATGAACAGCGCCGACAGTCCTGCGTTGAGTCTCAACCAGCCGGCCGCGACACACAGCGGATCGCCCAGTATCGGAACCCACGAGAGAAGCAAAGCGGGCGCGCCATAGCGACGCAGCGTATCCAGCCCGCGCAGCGGCCGGGTTTGCGGAATGAGCCGGCCGAGCAGATATGACGTCATGCCGCCGAGCGTATTGCCTACTGTTGCAACGGCCAGCGCCGCCCACGCGGATTGCGGATGGAAACGCACCACGGCATACAGAACCGCCTCGGATCCGCCGGGCAACAGTGTCGCGGCGAGGAAACTGCTGGTGAACAGCGCCCAGAGGCTTGCGGTCTCGCCCATCCGCCGGAATGCCTGCCCGGGCTACGCGTCGATGTGACTGTCCTTCAGCGCGTCGAAATTGGGTGTGAGTCCCAGGCCCGGCGCGGCGGGAATTTTCACGATGTTGTTCTCGGGCCGCGGCGGATTGACGAAAACCTGCTCGCCCACGAACTGCATGTCGAGATGGAATTCGACGCGCCAGCCGTTCATGAGCCCCGCCATCGCATGCATGTTGAAAAGCGGCCAGCCGCCGCCGTTGGCGATGGGGATATTGAAGCACTGCGCCATGTGCGCCACCTTCATCGTTTCGGTATAACCGCCGTTGTAGCAGCAGTTGGGCTGGATGATGTCCACGGCCTGCCGCTCGATCAGTTCGCGCAGCCGCCAGCGGTGGCCTTCCATCTGGCCCGCGGACAGCGGGATGCGCGTCGATTGCCGCAGGTCCGCCATGGCGCGCGTGTCGTTGGCATAAAGCGGTTCCTCGAACCACGTGAGGTTGCACTCCTCCACGGCGCGGCACAGCAGTTTCGCTTCCACCGGCTGAAACTTGTAGTTGGCGTCCATCATGAGTTCGATGTCCGGCCCGATGGTGTCGCGCACGAGTTTCACGCGCCTGGCATCCTCCTGCCATCCGCCCTTATCCACGCCGACCACCATTTTCAGGCGCCGATGGCCTTCGGCGAGCCGGTCCTTCGCCGCCTGCTTCAGCATGTCGCGGTCGTACTCGGGAAAGCCGAAGGTGCAGTAGGTCGGTGCCCAGTCGCGCGCCCCGCCGAGCAGTTGCGCGATGGTGCGGCCGGTGGCTTTGCCGTGGATGTCCCAGCAGGCGATATCGATGCACGAAAGCGCGCTGGAGACGACGCCCGTCATGCTGCGCTGGTTCATCTTCCACCACACCTTCTCGTGGATCGCCTCGGTGTCGCGCGGATCCAGGTCTTTCACCACCGGCAGGAATTCCTTGTTGATGGCGGTCGCGACGGAAACTGGAAGATAAGCGCCGCCCGTGAGGCCGTATCCCTTGTGCCCGTCGTCCGTCGCCACTTCGCAAAAGACGATGCGGCGCGAGAGCGGATGCTTGAGCAGCGGCACCTCGGCCTGGATGCGGTGGATGGCGGCCTTGATCGACTTGATCTTCATGCGTCCTCCGGTACGGTGGTTCACGGGAGGGGCGAGTATACAATGGCCTCTCCCGGCGACTGGGGCCGTAAATTGACGCTGGCGACAAACTCGAAGGCCGTGTCGACGGCGTGGGCGATCTGACGATTAAATATTCGCCGTGAAACAAGCTGGTTGACCCCTGTAGAGGTGGCTTATCATTAACAAATGTGCTTTCAGGAGCTTCCATAATGGGGCAGCCTGTACATCGTGATTCGCGAATTCAAGGTGGCGTGCCGGTATTTGCCGGCACCCGGGTTCCTGTTAAAAATCTCTTTGACTACCTTGAAGCGGGCGACTCGCTTGACCGGTTTCTCGACGATTTTCCCTCCGTGTCCCGAAACCAGGCGATAGAAGTGCTGGAACTGGCGCACGAGGCATTGGCGGCGGATGCGCATTCTGCTTGACGAATCGCTTCCGCGCAGGCTTTGCAAAGAGATCGCCGATCATTCGGTTAAGACCGTTCTCAGGCTAACGGAGGCGGCAAATGAAGAAACGTAAATTAGGCAGCAGCGGGCCGGAAGTTTCCGCGCTCGGTCTGGGATGCATGGGCATGTCGATCAGCTACGGCGAGCCGAACGACGAGGAGTCGATAGCGACCATGCACCGCGCGATCGATCTTGGCGTGAACCTGCTGGTCACCTCCGATGCGTACGGCAACGGGGTGAACGAGCAGCTCGTCGGCAAGGCGGTGAAGGGGCGGCGCGACAAGGTGCTGATCGCGACCAAGTTCGGCAACCTTGCGCTGGCGAGCCGCGGCGGCGAAGGCGGTGGCCCCGCGCTGACCGGCGGGCATCCGGACTACGTACCGCAGGCGTGCGAGAAAAGCCTGAAGATGCTGGGCGTTGATGTGATCGATATCTACGGCCTGCATCGCGTGGATAAAACGGTGCCGATCGAAGACACGGTCGGGGCCATGAAGCGCCTGGTGGAGCAGGGCAAGGTGCGCTACCTGCAGCTTTCGGAAGCCGGGCCGCAGACGATCCGCCGCGCGAGCAAGGTCCATCCGATCGTCGCCGTGGAAACCGAATATTCGCTGTGGAGTCGCGACGTCGAGCACGAAATCCTGCCCACGTGTCGCGAACTGGGTATCGGCTTCATGGCCTACGCACCGCTCGGCCGCGGCTTTCTCACCGCGACCATGAAGACGCTCGATGCGCTGCTGGCGAAGGATCGGCGCCGCGATCACCCGCGCTTTGCGGCGGAGAACATCGACAAGAACGCCGCGCTGCTGGAGCCGCTGGAGAAGATCGCCGCCGCCAAGAAAGCGACGCCGGCGCAGGTCGCGCTTGCCTGGCTGCTGGCGCAGGGCAAC
>JBQTHU010000109.1:0-14753 GCA_052389535.1 Betaproteobacteria bacterium
GCTGTCGAAGCTTGTGCTGAGGGCCATGATGAAAGCCCGTTACGGCCGCATCATCAACATCACCTCCGTCGTGGGTGCGATGGGCAACGCTGGACAGACCAACTATGCGGCGGCGAAAGCCGGAGTATGCGGGTTCTCGCGCGCGCTAGCCCGCGAAGTCGGGAGCCGCAACATCACGGTAAACTGTGTCGCACCCGGCTTCATCGACACCGACATGACCGCCAGCCTGTCAGAGGAGCGACGCGCCGCGCTGATGCGCCAGATTCCTCTGGCGCGGCTCGGCACTGTGGCCGATGTCGCCGCAGCCGTCGCATTTCTCGCCTCGCCAGGCGCCGCCTATATTACCGGTTGCACGCTGCACGTAAACGGCGGGATGTACATGGATTGACCGGCGCGACTCGCCAGCACAACGTGCTGTTTGTTGAATCTTAAGTGTTTTTTGGACGGCAATTCTGGTAGAATACGCGACCGGTTCTTTCGAGCTTTTCTCTGTAGCAGGCACGCGCGACCCATCAAATCGAGAGGCAACAAGGAAGGGGACATTAATGGAAAACATCGAGCAACGCGTCAAGAAAATCGTCGCCGAGCAGTTGGGAGTGAACGAAGCCGACGTCAAGAACGAGTCGTCCTTCGTAAACGACCTCGGTGCAGATTCGCTCGATACCGTCGAGCTGGTGATGGCTCTGGAGGAGGAGTTCGAGACGGAGATACCGGACGAGGAGGCCGAGAAGATCACCACGGTTCAGCAGGCCGTCGATTACATCAAGAGCCACGTCAAGTCGTAGTCCCGGATCCGGAGCCCATTTGGCAAGGCGCAGAGTCGTAGTCACCGGACTTGGAATCGTCGCCCCCGTCGGCATCGGTCTAGCGCAGAGCTGGGGTAACATCGTTGCCGGCAAGTCCGGAATCAACCGCATCACCCGTTTCGACGCTTCAGCCTTCAGCTCGCAGATCGCGGGCGAGGTGAAGGATTTCGATGTATCCCGCTGCCTGCCGGCGAAGGAAGCGCGCCGGATGGATACGTTCATCCACTATGGCATGGCCGCGGCAATCGAAGCGATCAAGGACGCCGGCCTGGAAGGCACAGCCCAAAACGCGGAACGTATCGGCGTCAACATCGGCTCGGGTATCGGCGGGCTGCCGCTCATCGAGAACACCCACGTCGAATACCAGAAGGGCGGCCCGCGCAAGATTTCGCCGTTCTTCGTGCCGGGCACCATCATCAACATGATCTCGGGCAACCTCTCGATCATGTACGGCTTCAAGGGACCCAACCTCGCCATCGTGACCGCCTGCACCACGGCGACGCACTGCATTGGAGAATCGGGACGGATCATAGAATATGGCGACGCCGACGTCATGATCGCGGGCGGCGCCGAGTCGACC
This sequence comes from Betaproteobacteria bacterium, assembly GCA_052389535.1. Classification (GTDB taxonomy): domain Bacteria; phylum Pseudomonadota; class Gammaproteobacteria; order Burkholderiales; family SG8-41; genus DSOT01. Next base: position 1,387 of record JBQTHU010000109.1, read on the forward strand.
GTCTCGCCCCTGGGGTTGGGCGGGTTCTGTGCGGCGCGCGCGCTATCCGGACGCAATGACGACCCGGCTGGCGCAAGCCGCCCCTGGGACAAGGACCGCGATGGCTTCGTGCTGGGAGAGGGGGCAGGCGTGCTGATACTCGAAGAGTACGAGCATGCAAAAGCCCGCGGCGCCAGGATCTACTGCGAGCTGGCCGGATACGGCATGAGCGCCGACGCGCATCACATGACCGCCCCGTGCGAGGACGGCGACGGCGCCGTGCGCTGCATGGCAAACGCTCTGCGCAACGCCGGCACGAATCCCGATCAGGTCGACTACATCAATGCCCACGGCACCTCGACGCCGCTGGGAGACATCGCGGAAACCATTGCGATCAAGCGCTGCTTCGGCGACCACGCCGCGAAAGTCGCCGTGAGTTCGACCAAGTCGATGACCGGCCATCTGCTCGGCGCGGCGGGCGGCGTCGAGGCGGTGTTCTCGGTTCTTGCCATGCGCGACCGCGTCGCTCCGCCCACGATAAATCTGCTCAATCGCGACCCGCAGTGCGACCTGGATTACGTGCCCAATACCGCGCGCGAGATGAAGATTGGCATCGCCGTGTCGAATTCCTTCGGTTTCGGGGGAACGAACGGCAGCCTGGTATTCCGGGCGCTGTAGCGCGCTGGCAGCCGGGCCCGATCGTCCTTCCACTGCCACGCCATGATCCTGGTGAACGGAGCGGTGAGCGACACCGTGCCCGTGGTTGACCGTGGTTTTGCTTATGGCGACGGAGTTTTTCGCACGCTGCAAGCGCGCCGCGGCCGTCCCCTTGCCTGGCGATATCAGTTTCGCAGGCTCGAGCATGACTGTTCCGCCATCGGCATCGCCTGTCCTCCCGAAGCCCTGCTGGGTCCTGAAATTGCCCGGGTCGCTGAAAATGAGCCTGTCTGCGCGGTGAAAATCATGGTCACACGCGGCCCGGGACAGCGCGGCTATGCCGTGCCGCGCGAATCCCAGCCCTCGCGGATTGTCATGTCGATGCCATTGCCTGCATACCCCGCGTCTTACGTTGAAACGGGCGTCAAAGCGCGCATATGCTCGCTGCGCCTCGGATTCCAGCCCGCGCTTGCGGGTATCAAGCATCTGAACCGGCTCGAGAACGTGCTTGCGCGCCGGGAATGGGACGATCCCGACGTTGCCGAAGGCGTGCTGCTCGATACCGAGGACAATGTCATCGGCGGCACCATGACAAATCTGTTCATGGCGAGAGGCGGCGCGCTGATTACGGCTGATCTGCGCCGCTGCGGCGTGTCGGGTGCAACGCGTGATCGCATCATCGCCCGGGCCGCCGCGCACGGAATTGCATGCACCGTGTCGGATCTGCCTTTGACGGAAGCGCTTCAGGCGGACGAACTGTTTCTGGCAAACAGCCTGATCGGTGTCTGGCAGGTCCGTGAACTGGCCGACAGGAGCTGGGCGGCTGGAACGATGTCTCAAACGATCAGGCGCTGGCTCGATGAAGACGACGACTAAGCGCTGGCTGTGGGCTATCGTGCTGCTGCCCTTCGCGGGCCTTGCGCTTGCAGCAGGCGCGATGGCGTTTTACGCATACAGCCCCCTCAACCCGGTGCAGTCGCCGCTTCAGTTCAGCCTCAAGAAGGGTAGCAGTCTGCGCAGCGCGGCACAGCAGATGGCTGATGCCGGCGTGCTCGCGAAGCCCGTGGTCTTCGTGTTCTTTGCGCGCCTGATGGGAAAGGCGGCCAGCATCAAAGCCGGTAACTACGAGGTTGCAAGGCCGATCACGCCACTCAGCCTGCTGCGCAAGATCACGGAAGGCGACTACACCGAGGATGTCATCACGGTGGTCGAAGGCTGGACGTTTCAGCAGATGCGCAGGGCGCTCGACGAACATCCCGCAATCCGCCACGACACGCGTGGCCTCACCCACGAGGAGATAGTGCAGCGGCTCGAAATGGGCGAGCCGTCTCCGGAAGGATGGTTTTTTCCGGATACCTATCACTTCAGCAAGGGCAGCAGCGATCTGAGCATCATGCGACGGGCGCACCGGCTGATGCGGAGCGCGCTTGCCGAGCAGTGGAAAGGCCGGGCGTCGGACCTCCCTCTTGCCACGCCTTATGAAGCGCTCATACTCGCGTCCATCGTAGAGAAGGAGACCGGGCAGGCCACCGAGCGGCCCCTCGTTGCAGCCGTGTTCATCAATCGCCTGCGTATCGGGATGAGACTGCAGACGGATCCGACCGTGATCTACGGCATGGGCGCGAACTTTGACGGCAACCTTCGCCGTCGCGACCTCACGGCTGATACGCCGTATAACACCTATCTCCGGACCGGTCTGCCGCCCACGCCCATAGCGCTTCCTGGCCTGGCCTCGATCAATGCAACGCTCAATCCGGCGCCAAGTGACGTGCTTTACTTCGTATCCCGCGGAGACGGTACCTCGCAGTTTTCCCGCACGCTCGCCGAGCACGACCGTGCCGTCGCCAGATATCAGAGGTCGGGGAGGCGCTGATGCCGGGAAAATTCATCACGTTCGAGGGCATCGACGGCGCCGGGAAAACCACGCACCTCGCGTGGCTTGCAGACCTTCTGCGTGAAAGGGGCATCGCGATCACCGTTACACGCGAGCCGGGCGGCACGCCGTTTGGCGAGCGTTTGCGCGAGCTGCTGCTCGACGGAACGCAGCGACTCACCCCGGTCGCGGAAATGCTGCTCATGTTCGCCGCGCGCCGCGAACATCTGAGCAGCGTTATCGTCCCGGCGCTGAAGGATGGGCGATGGGTGCTGTGCGATCGCTTTACGGACGCGACCTTCGCCTATCAAGGCGGGGGCAGCGGTGTGCCGTGGGCGGACATCACGGCATTGGAACGCATCGTGCATGGCGAGCTGCAGCCCCACATCACCGTGCTTTTCGATGTCCCGCCCGGCGTAGGGCGGCAGCGCAGTGCTCGGGCTCGCGCACCGGACCGGTTCGAGCAGGAGCAGGAGGCGTTTCACGCGAGAGTGCGTGATGCCTACTTGCAGCGTGCCCGTGAGCACCCCGCCCGTATTCGGGTCATCGATGCCAGCTCCAGTGTCGACGAGGTTCAGAAAGAACTGCAGAATATCGTTTTATGACCATGATTTAGTGTTACTATCATAATCTCTGAGATGCTTCCTTTGCCCTGGCATGAGCCCTTGCTCCGGCACCTGACCGACAGTCGCGTGCCTCTTCCGCACGCCTTGTTGCTGTACGGTCCAGAAGGCATAGGCAAGGCCCGCCTCGCCGGCAGCGTGGCGCAGGCGCTGCTTTGCGAGTCGGCGACGAGCAGGCCTTGCCAGGCCTGCGCGGCGTGCAACTGGTTCGAGGCGGGCAGTCACCCGGACTTTCGGTTGATCGAGCCGGCGCGTCCCGACGCTGACGAACAGGAGGAGCAGGCAGGCCCCGGCAAGGGGGGGCTGCGCATCGTCATCGAGCAGGTTCGGGGGCTTGCCGATTTCATCAACGTTTCCAGTCATCGCGGGCGCGCCAAGGTAATCCTGATCAAGCCTGCCGAGGCGATGAACGCAAATGCCGCCAATGCGCTGCTCAAGAATCTGGAAGAGCCGCCCGCCGGAACGTTTTTTCTGCTGGTTGCCCACCGCGTCCACTTTCTGCTTCCGACCTTGCGCAGCCGCTGCCGCCAGATCGCCCTGCCTGCACCCCGGCCGAAGAGCGCAACGGATTGGCTGCGTTCTCAGGGTGCAACGGACGCCGCTCTCGCACTGGCCCACACGGGCAACGCACCGGTACTCGCATACGAACTGCAGCACGGCGATTACTGGCGCCAGCGTGATTCATTCCTCTCTCAGGTCGCGGTGCGCCGGTTCGATCCCCTGGCTGCTGCCGACCAGGCTGGCGACATCGCGCTGCGCGATGTCCTGAGCTGGCTGCAGAAATGGACCTACGACCTCGCCCTCCGGCGCTGCGCCGGCAGGGTACGGTACAACCCGGATCGCGGCGCGGAGATCGACGCCTTGTCCGCGCTGGTCGACCCGATGAAGATCCTGAGGTTTCATCGCGACCTGCTGAATCTGCAGCGCGTGATAGATCACCCGCTCAATGCGCGCCTCCTGCTCGAACAGGTCCTGCTGGATTACGACCGCGCCGTGACCAACGTGGCTACGGAAAGCTCCGCCTGAAATGCTGGTCGATTCGCATTGCCATCTCGATTTTCCCGAACTGGCCTCCCAGCTGGACAGCGTGCTGACGCTCATGCGGGACAACCAGGTTTCCCGCGCGCTTTGCATCAGCGTGAAACTCGAAGATTTTCCGCAGGTGCGGGCGCTCGCCGAGCGCTATCCGCAGCTTTACGCTTCGGCGGGCGTCCATCCCGATTACGAGGGCGTTGCCGAGCCCAGCGTAAAGGAACTCGTTGCACTGGCGACTCACGCGAGGGTACTCGGCATCGGGGAGACCGGCCTCGACTATTACCGCTTGAAAGGTGATCTCGAGTGGCAGCGCGAGCGCTTCCGCACGCATATCCGTGCAGCGCGCGAGTGCGGCAAGCCCCTCATCGTCCACACCCGTTCGGCGGCCGACGACACTTTGCGTATCATGCAGGAGGAAAGAGCAGGGGAGGTGCACGGCGTAATGCACTGCTTCACCGAATCATGGGAGACTGCCGCGAAAGCAATGGAACTCGGCTTTTACATTTCCTTTTCCGGTATCGTAACCTTCAAGAACGCCCGGAGCCTGCAGGAGGTGGCGCGAAAAGTACCGCTCGAACGCATGCTGATCGAGACCGATTCCCCCTATCTCGCGCCGGTGCCGTTCCGCGGTAAAGTCAACCAGCCGGGGTTGGTGAAGCACGTGGCCGAGGAGATTGCGCGGCTACGCGACGTGCCATTCGATGAAGTGGCCCGGGCCACGACTGAAAACTTCCACAAACTTTTTGGTGTAGCCAAAAATGAGATATCTGCGTGATTTCGCGGTGAGTGCCGCGGCCGCGCTCATGCTCGCGTCCGCAGTTCAGGCCGGCGTATACGAAGACATGATTCACGCCATTAAAAATGGCGATGAGCGCGCAGCGGCCGTGCTGTTGAAAAAAGGCGTCGACGTAGACAGTACCACTCCGGAGGGGGAATCGCTGCTGATGCTCGCAGCAAAGGACGGGAAAGTAAACCTGGTCACAACACTGTTAAGTGCCAGGCCCAAAGTCAACGCCCGCAACGCGCACGGCGAAACTGCGCTGATGCTGGCGGCGCTGCGAGGGCACACCGACGTGGTGCGACTGCTGCTGGAGCGGGGTGCGGAAGTCAACCATGGCGGTTGGACACCGCTGATGTACGCCGCCGTCAACGACCGCGTCGACGTCGCCCGGCTGCTGATCGCGCGCAAGGCGGACATTAATGCGGTCGCAGACAACGGCACTACGCCCCTCATGATGGCGGCAAGGGAAGGACATCTGCAGATGGTGCAGTTGCTGCTCGATCACGGCGCTGATGTCAACCACAAGACACGCTTCGGCTACACCGCGCTTGAGGTTGCACGGGAACGGGGTATGCAGCAAATCGCCGAAGCCCTGATCAAGGCCGGCGCAGAGGACTGAACAGATTATCTAAGGACCGTATCCGGGCGACCGGTTAGTTGCATCCCAGCAGCGACCTGCCCAACGGCCCGCCGAAGCCGGCGATAAACGTCCCCACGCACAGCAGGATGATCGGCAGCCGCTCCGGCGGTTCTGTCTGGACGGCTGGCCGCCCGGTCAAGACATTCCAGCGCTCTATCACGATACCCAGGATCACGCCCACGGCGGCGACGCGGGATACCCAATCCCATTCGCAATGGGTGTACGCGTAGCGCCCGGAGATGATCAGGATGATAACCAGCGTGTAGAAAACGATAAGGTGGCGCCGCATCCCGCGCATTATACCGGCGTCATCATCGGCCGCATTCCTTGTAATGTTCGACGCGTACTGATACCGCAGCTGAGCGATAGCGAATTGAAGAGCGGTAGCTTACGCAAGCGGCGTATCCGGATAGCGGTTTTAGACGCGTCTCTTCACTGGTCCATGTATGCGTATAATGTATAGCGATTGCAAATGCTTTTCCCCTTTCGCGTCAGCCGGTTATTTTGAGGCTACCCGCTGCGCTTTGCGTGACAGCTGCTCTTGCCTACGCTTCTGCTGGCGACTGAGCAGGCCGGATGCACCTTTGTCCTTCACAGCCCGAGCCGGGGTTGGGACCCCGTCACCGTCCTCGCTCTCTTCCACGATGTTGTCTGCAGGGAAGGGCGCAACATCCCGCGATCGAAAGTCCCACGTCGCCATCCATCGACGCGTATAGGCCGCCTGCGCACCCAATGTGTTGACCAGCACTTGCGGCAGACTCACTCCCGTCCGATTCGCGACCTCAGCATAAATACCGTGTAGCTGTTCCGGCAAACTGACATTGATTCTTACCGACTTGCCCATTGTAGCCCCCCTTGATATGCCATTTTCAAATCCGTGCTTGTTCCGTGCTGGTTCCGCGCATCCCCTTTCCAGATAAGACGTTGTAAGAGAAGGCAAAGCATGACGGATTCTCCTAAGTTGCCCTTTCTTTCAAGTCTAGTAGTGGCGCGCGCGGCCGCTCGCTCGCGCTCGCGCCGCCGCGCCGCTCCCACTTACCCCCGCAATGCCGGCACACCAAGGCACGTGCACGGCGAGCACGCCAGCTCGAATGGCCCGAATGATCAAGCTGGAACTGTCTTAGCCATACGGAACACCAGCGACAGATAGCCGAGCGAGCCCACCTGGAACGCCTGACCTGCTGGCGACCACAACAACGTATCCCCACGCACGCACCAGCCCGCCCATGCTTTCCCCGGCAACGCATAACCGGACAGAATGCGCATGAGCTTGAACGCAGAGTAGGGCACACACACGCGCCTGCTTTCCCAATTGCGTATGGTGCGCGTGCTGACGCCTAGCACCGCTGCCGCAGTCTTTCGGTCCCACCCCGCGATCAATCGCGCCTCTTTGAAGCCATCGCCATCGACACGACCGCGTCTCCACCGCGGAATCATTTTTCCGCCCTCGCGAACTGACCCTGAGCATTGAAGCCGCTCGATTATGTGCAGCGTGACATGGCAACAGGCGAAGTGACAGCCGGTGCGCTCACCTTCGGCCCTCGGGTGAAGCGCCGAAGATGACGCGAGGAGACCGATCTGCTACGATCGTAGTGACTACAACGTAATTACGGGAGTCCGTCCATGGAAACCAAGATCGTAGCCATCGGCAATTCGCGCGGCGTGCGCCTGCCAAAACAGGTGCTGCGTGACGCACAGCTAGACCCCTCGCGCCCGGTGCGCATCAGCGCCCGCCCGCGGGCAATCCTGATCGAGCAGGCGGCGGATGATCCTCGTGCTGGATGGGAGGACTCGTTTCGTGCCAGGCGCGCGCGCAAGCCGGAAGACCTCTGGGGCGATCTGCCCCCGGGTGAGGGCTGGGAGCGGTGAGCCCGTGCCGCGGTGAAGTGTGGTGGGTCAATCTAGACCCGGTCATCGGGCGCGAGATCGCGAAGCGCCGTCCGGCGCTGGTGGTCTCCCCTGATGAAATGAATCGAGCGCTCGGCACCGTGATCGTTGCGCCGATCACGAGCACGATCCGGCCCTGGGCCACGCGCTACACCGTGAAGATCGATGGCAGGGCGCGCTCCGCAGCACTCGATCAAATCCGCGTGGTCGATCGTCGGCGCCTGGTGCGCAGGCACGCCCATATCGATCCGCTCCCCGCCCTGGACATCCTGCAGCGCATGTTCGCTGCGTAAGCACCGAAGGTATTAACCGGCGCTTTTTTTCCGCGCCGCGTCTCTCCGTTTGCCACCTCTTCATTGGTGAGCCCCCCATTGAGGGGATTTCTTCTCTTTCCGTGAAACGCGCGTTTACAGTCGGCGCGTCGCACCTACTTTTTTTTGAACGGGAAAGGGACACACCACCATGGACAGTCAAAAGCTGATGAGCCTCGCACTCGCTGCCGGAATCATCTATGCGGCGTACAAGTTCGGCCCCGCTGAAGTGAAGGGCGCCGCGCTCGGTGTCGCGGGCGTGATCGTCGCGCGCCAGATTCCGTACGTGCGCGAATACATCTGATCCGGAGGCAAACATGATTCTGCAAAAACTACCGTCGTTCCAGCCGGTCACCGCGGGACAGCGCGCACTGCTCAAGGTGCCGAAATTCGCGCTGACGCTGACGCGCGTGCTGCTGATCCTGGGCGGCACCTTCACGAAATCGCAGATCGATCAGATCAACGTGAAGCTCGGCGCGCACACCATATGGGACTTGACCGGCAGCGAACTCGACAAGGTCAACAAGTACGTCGGGCTGCAGGATGACGCGAACCACCTGACGCTGAACTTCACCGAGCGCGACGCGCCGGACATCGTCGGCAAGGAAATCGGCGGCATCGACATGACGACGATCAACGATGACGTCTTCATCGAGGTCGCCATCAACAGCGGCGCGACCAATCCGACGCTGGAAGCCATCGCGTTCTTCACGCCCCCGCAGGGTAACGATCTCATCAAGAAGCTGGTGAAGATCACGACCGCGACGCTGTCCGCCGGGCGCCAGGACATCAATTTCAACCCGATGGGCTCGCTCCTGCAGCGCGCGTTCCTGTTCTACACCGGAACCGATTGGGTAGCGTCGGCATCGGCCACCGCCTGGAGCGGCAACACTGGCAACGGCGCCATGGGCGCGATCACGGTTTCAGCGGCGGCGAAAGTCGGCACGCACAAGATCACGATCGTGGAGCCGGGCACGAACGTCGGCACCTTCATCCACGAGGACCCGGCCGGCACGCTGGTAAGCGCGCGCGGTGTGGTCGCGTCGGCTTATTCGGGCGGCGGGCTCGCGTTCACGCTGGCGGACGGCGCGACGGATTTTGTCGCCGGCGATGGCTTTGACCTCGTCGTGTCGAACAACAGCGACGGCAACCTGGCGGACCTGCGCGTGAAGAAAAACGGCGTGCCGGTCTGGGAGGAAATCGGCTGCGCGGAAGCGCGCTTCGTTCAAAAGGAGTACAGGAAGGTCCCGCAGTCCAAGCTCTACGTGTATGACCCGATCGTGGACAACAACCAGTCCGGCGCCCTGGTGACGGCGGACGCGGCGAGCCTGCGATTCAGCCGAATCTGACGGCTTCCGACACGGTCACGGCCATCATGCAGTGCCTGGACAAGCCGTACAACCTGTAACCCAGGGGGGCGCCATGGAAGGACTCAATACGACCGTCTTTGACGACGGCTCGACGCTCACCTGGTCGAATGACTACGGCTTCGTCGCGTCCACGAACGCGACCGACACGCTCGTCAATCAGCCGTCTGCGACGTGGAGTCCGCAGGCGGCGAATCCCCACGCGCAATCATGGGGCGACGTGCTCAAGTTCGGGCTCGCGCGCATCATCGACGCCAAGACGCGCCCGGTCGCGCCGGAGAACACCGTGCCGGTCTATCAGCACGGCGTGCCGCTGTTCCAGGGACAGGACGCGGGGCTGCTGTTCTGGCTGATCGTCGGGGGCATCGCCTTCTTCGCGCTCTCCGACTGAGGGGGGCGCCCATGTGGCCAGCAGTCATCGCGGGCGCCTCGCAGGTCCTGTCGGCAGCGGCGGGGCGGCCTGCAGCGCCCGCAGTCTCAGGCGGTACGGTCAATTCTTGGCTGGACAATTCCGGGTGGACAGTCGCCACCGGTAGCGCGAGCGCGCGCGGCGGCGATCGCGACCAGGCGCAAGCTGCAGGGCTTCCGTTTTCTCCGTGGCTCATCGCGGCGGCGCTGGTCGGGCTCGCCATCTTCAAGAAATTCGGTGACGAATGATGAACACGCGACCCGGCGAATTCGATGAGGAGGCGCGCGCAGCGTTCGAGGCTGCAGCGCACTTCGATACCGGCGGCGGGCTCGTCACGATTGACGAGCTGGCGGCGCGCGGAGTGCTGATCGAAATGGAGGAGGGCGGCGAGGTCGTTTGCCGCTACCTGCTGACTGTCGAACAGCACGCGCACGGCCTCGAAGCCGTGATCCTTGCCGCAGCGGGCCATGCACCGGGGCGCGATTTGACGCGCGCGGGCATCCGCGATATCGAGGCGCGCATATCGGGCTGCGCGTCGATCGCCACCTATACGCGCCGGCCGGGCCTGGTGCGCAAGCTCGCGCGCGGGGGCTTCCGGGTGGACGGCTTCATTCTTCGTAAACGTCTCAGGGTGCAATGATGTTCGGCGTTCGGCCGGAAATGATGATGTGCGGCCTGCCAGGCGTGCGCCACGTGTACGAGTTTGGCGGAGGCGGTTCCTCATCGTCAACGCAAACGTCCACGCAGAACATCGACAAGCGCCAGGTGGTGGACGGTGCGAGTGTGGGCGTCTCGTCGGACTCGTCAACGGTGCATGTCACTTCCACCGATCACGCCAGCGTGAACGCGGCCATTGATCTTGCGAAGGTCAGCACGGCCGCGCAGGGCGCGAGCCTAAACGCCATATTGGGCTTTGCGGAGAAGGCGCTGACGCTGACCGAGGGCAACATCAACCTGCAAACCAAAAGCGCGGAGCAAATAGGCGCGGCGTATTCGACGGCGGGCAATCGCACGCTCGCAACGCTCGGCATCATCGCGGCCGGAATCGTGGCGATATTCGCGTTCAAAAGAAAGGGGGCGTAGTGCGCTATTACGATTTTTCGGTCGCGGTCGGGGCGTCGCAGCGGCTCCAGGTGAAGGGAAACTTTTGCCGCTTCTATGACATCTCAGCGGGCGCGGCATCGCCGACGATCAAGATCAAGGCCGGCCGCCCCGGCTCGGAATTCCTGTTGAAGCCCGGACAGATGATCCGGCTGCCGGAATCGGTCGCCGAGTGGTACGTCGAGAACTTCGATGCGCTGCTGACGATCACGGGAAAGCTCCTGATCGGGGAAGGGGACTTCCAGGACAATAACTTCACCGGCAACGTGTCCGTGAGCACGACCCCTGCAGCGGTGGGCGACGCGCACACGCAGGCCGGTGTAGCGATCTCCAATACCAGCGCCGTGATCATCGCCGCCAATTCGGCGCGCAAGTATCTATTGATCCAGAATCAGGACAGCGCGAACGATCTCTACATCGCCACGGATGGCGGTGCGGCGAGCACGGACGCGAACTGTATCAAGCTGGAGCCCGGCGAGGCGTACGAGCCGCTGGTCGCGCCGACCGGGGAAGTGCGCGGCATCATGTCGGCGGCATCGGCCGGAACGAACGTCCACGTTATTGAGGCGTAGCGATGCCGGTCATCCGAAAATCGCCACGTCTGCACGGGCAATACTACCTCAACAAGGATAGCGGCACGGGGCTTTTGAAGCTCTCACGCTGGAACGGTCGTTTCATCGTCATCAACGGCGCGCAGTGCCTGATTCCGAGCGCGGGCGTCACGCTCGCGTTCGCGGGCTTAAACGTCGGGGACGTGCTCTACATCTATGCCTACATGAACGCGGGCGTGATGACGCTGGAGGCGAGCGCCACCGTCTACACCGGAGATCTCACGACCGGGGTGCAGATCAAGACCGGCGATGCCTCGCGCACGCTGGTCGGCATCACCAAGATCGGCGCCGGCCCGGCGTGGGTCGATTCCGATACGCAGCGCTTCGTGTGCTCGTGGTTCAACCTGCGACCGCGCCGGCTCAAGGTGACGCATGGCACGGTAGGCGTAGCCTCGGGCACGTTTGCCGAGCTGGACAACACCAAGCGCCTGGAGTGGGTCAACTTCGCTCCGGTGCATCCGTCCTCGCGCATCCTGTTGAACAGCGCCATGCGCAGCAGCAACAACACGGGCACGGGCGCATCCTTCATCGGCATTCAGATCGATGCCGCTACCGGCGTGGGCGCCAATTACACGGTGCTCTTCGCGACGATCGCCGCGGTCTGGATCATCTCGCGGATCCCGGAGCTGCAGCGGCTCGTGCGCAACAACACGCCGATGGGGCCGTTCAATCCCTGATGGACTGGAAAGACTGGCTGATTCTGGCGACGATCATTGCGTTGCTCGTGATGCGTGAGCGCTCAAGCACGCCGCCGGCGGGCCTGATCCGGGTCTAGGCGAGCGTGACGGGCGGGGAGAGGGCAAGCGCGGCCGCCTTCTTCGCCAGGGCCGCGTCGAAGGTCTTGAATTCGTCCGCCGGCGCCGAGAGCGTGACGTGCAGCGCGTCGGCGAAGTCCGCACCCTTCGCGTAGCAGTCGATCGCCCGATAGACCGCCTCCGGGTGCTGCGGGCGCAGGTTCGGCGCAGCCATCAGCTCGCGCAGCCTCGTCGCGAGCGGTTCGCGTTCCCAGCCCTTGGTCTGCAGCACCCAGACCAGCTCGAGCAGCACCGTGACCGGCACCCAGTAGGTGTCCTCGCCCTGGACGAGCTGCTGCGCGCGCTTGAACTGTGCCGAGTCATCGGCGATCAGGAGCCGCACGAGGATGTTGGTATCGACCGCGATCACCGCCGTTTGCCCTTGCGGCGGGGTTTGGTCTTGGTGCGCTCGTCTTGCGCCGCCGCCATGTCGAGCACCGCCCGGTGCATGTCCTCATCGCTGATACGCCGCTGCCCGGGCCGCTTGAGCGAGCCCGCGAGCCGCGCGATCTGTTCCTTGTGCGAGAGCTTCGGCGCCACTTTGAGCGTGAGCGTATCGTCGTTCATGACACTCACCTCGAGCCGCGTTCCCGGCTGCAGGTTGAGTCGCCGGCGCATCGCCTTGGGGATGACCACTTGCCCTTTGCTTGAAACGGAGACCTTTTCCACGAGCGTTATCCAAAAAAGTAAGACGTTAAAGTAAGACGATATCCGCCGTCGACGGGCGGGTCAAGGGCGCGCGCGCTCGACCTTGCAGCGCCGCCCGCGGTGGTGAAAATCGAGCCGGCGCCGGCGGGCGAGCTCGCGCTGTTCGCGCTCGAGCGCGGCTATACGCCCATACAGGTAGGGCATGGCGAGGATCTCGCCCGGCGCGAAGCCGCGGCGCCAGTGGGGCGCGTACAAGAGCCCATCGCGCCCGAAGCGCCAGTCCGACCACGTGGCGCCCAAGAGCGCCGAGGCCTCGCCCAAGATCCGCAGTCTTACGAGCTGCAAGACTGAGTGCGGCACGCGCGAGCGGCCGCGCTTCCATCGCATCGCCGTGGTGCGGTCTACGTGAGCCAGGGCCGTGAGCTCGGCGATCGTTACGGCCCCGAGTAATTCCCCCTGGTCCATTGTTCACCTCGTGACTGACACGGGGGCGCAAGCGTAAGGCGCGCGGGCGGCACTCGTCTGTCTGAACCGCCCCGGCTTTTCCGGAGAGCTCCGGGTTTGAGTCAGGCCGCCATCGGCAGCTGACCCGTTGACTGATGATACGATGCTTCAAACTCCGCCGGCGGGACGTTGCCAATCGGTTCCAGC
>JBQTHU010000110.1:0-5977 GCA_052389535.1 Betaproteobacteria bacterium
GCGTGCGGAATCCGGCGATGCCGGCATCGGCCAGCAGCTTGAGCGACTGCTCGGCGTGCGGCGCGCAGAACACGGCGAGCGGCTTGCCGCCGGTTTTCGCTTCGACGATGGGCTCGATCGCGATGTCGGGCTGATACTGAGCCGAGCTGCCCACAACCGCCAGCACGAGATCGCAATGATCGGAGGCGAGCAGCTCATTCAAAACAGCGCTGTAGATATCCTTCTTCGCGCCGGCGAGGGTGAGATCGGTCAGGCGCGCCTTGCTGATACGTATGTTCTGTCGCGCCAGGTTCGCAATCACCTGAGCCGTCGGAGCGACGACTTCGACACCGAATGTGCCGAGCCGATCTACCACGCTCGCCGCCCCGCCGCCGGTGGTGGTCATCACCGCGACGCGGTGTCGCAACGCGGGCCGCTGCGACTGCACCAGCGCCGGCAGCTCGAACAATCCTTCCAGGATATCGACGCGCAGCAGGCCGTGCGCACGGAAGAAAGCGTCCGCGACCTCATCGCCGCCAGCCATCGCGCCAGTGTGCGACGCCGCCAGATCCTGCCCCACTTCGGATCGCCCCATCTTGTAGACGACGATCGGCTTGCCCGCCGCGCAGGCGCGCCGCGCCGCCCGCGCGAGATGCGTCGCATCGCGCAGCGTCTCCATGAAGAGCAGGATCGTGCCGGTATGCGGGTCGTCCACGAGCAGGTCGGCGATCTCGCCCACCCCGAGATCGGCCTCGTTTCCCACCGAGATCAGTTTCGAGAAGCCGACGCCGCGCCCGAGCCCTCGCGAGAGGAGGCCACCGATCATGCTGCCGCTCTGCGACACGATGGCGAGCGGCCCTTTGCGTATGTCTGCATATTCCAGCACCGCGTTGACCGACAGCGCGCACGACGGCTCGGTGCTGACGAGCCCGATGCAGTTGGGTCCGACCAGCCGCACGCCGCCTGCGCGCGCGATCGAGAGTAGGCGCTCCTGCTCGCGGCGACCGTCGGGGCCGGTTTCCGCAAACCCGTCGCTGTAGATGGTCGCGACGGTCACTTTCTTCGCCACGCACTGCTCCACTGCGGCGGCAACCGCGGGCGCCGGCACCATGATGAAGGCGTGATCGATGCGCGCGGGGACCGAAGCGAGATCCGGATAGGCTTTTTCGCCGAAAATCTCCGCGCGGCCGGGATTGACCGGCACGATGCGGCCGGTGTAGCCGTGCTTTTTCAGGAAGCGCTGCGGGCGCGAGGTGTTCTTGCGCGCATCTCCTGAAGCGCCGATCAGGGCGATCGTCGCCGGGCTGAACAGCGCCTGCGCCAGCCGCGCGCGAGAAAAGGGGTCAGGGTCGATTTTCCTGCCTGTCATCTGCGCATCCGAAAAAATCGACCCTGACCCCTTTCATGCGTCATGCGGTCAGGAGCGGGCGCAGGCTGCGCACACTGGAAACGCCCTCCAGCTTCCACACCGCGTCGCACAGCTTGCGCGCGCGCGCCTTGCCAAGGATGGGAGCCATGAGATGGAAGCACTTTTCATCGACTTCCTGGCGGTTCATGGGGTTGTGCGTCGTGCCGCGCACCGCCTTCACGTGATTGCGCAGCTCGCGCCCGTCCTTGAGCTTCAGTTCCACGATGCCCTGGCGCGAAGGCAGCGCACGCGTCAGCGCGTCGTCGCCGTAGAGCTCGATGCGGCCGCGCAGCGCGAGCACGCGCTTGTCCTTCATGCGCCTCTCGTCGTGCGCCGATGCGAAGGTCACGATGCCGTCGATCAGCATCACCGCGCACATGTGCTGCATGCAGATGTCGGGCATGTGGCGATTGTCGGTGGTATTGGCGCCCTGGTGCGCGACGCGCACGACGAGCTTCTCCACGTCGTCCGCCTTGACGTCATGCGCACGGATCAGCTCGAGCAGCGCGTCGAGCGGCGCCTGGATCGGGGAGCCCACCGACCAGCGCTTGATGTTGGTGTTCATGATTTCGTAGGTCACGCCCAGCTCGCGGGTCAGACGCTCGGGCTCCGGAGCCCGCCCGATGCGATGGCGCTCGTCGTAGGCGATGAAGAAATTGCGCTCGCCGGAAAAGACGTCCTCCACGGCGGTGAACCCGTGCGCGACCATGGACGCGGACGCGACGCCGTTGCGCGCAGGCATGCCGCCGAAGTCGAACGCCTTCTCTATATGCTCTTCGTCGCGCATCCAGCACGACACCCCGGAAGTCTGCTGCACCGTATAAGAGAGCAGGTGGCGTGTCCCGTCATAATTCAGTCCCGCGAGCGCGCCGGCCGCCGCCGCGGCGCCGAACATGGGGCCGAAGCTGTGCGTGGAATGCCCGACGTCGCGAAAATCGTAGGAGTGCAGGGCCATGTTGAGACGGGCGCCCACATCGTAGCCCAACGCTACCGCGCGCAGGAACTGGGTGCCGTTGCGCTTCTCGCGCTCGGCCATGGCGAGCGCGGCGGGCACGACGGCGCAGCCCGGGTGCGACAGCGAAGGCGCGTGGGAATCGTCGGTCTCGTCGGCGTGGGCCAGCATCCCGTTCGCGAGCGCCGCATGCTGCGCGGTGGTCACCACCTTGGAGCCGATCACCGTGGATTCCTTGACCCCGCCCAGCGTCTTCACGTAAGAGATCGCTTTCCTGCCGGGCAGGAGCCGCGAGCCGGACACCATCGCGGCCATGGTATCGAGCACGTGGTGCTTGGTCTTCTCGACCACTTCCCTGGGCAGCGGCCGGCGCAGCGCCCGCGACATGTACGTCGCCAGCTCGCGCATGAGCGGCGAAACTTGCGTGGCTTCCTTGGTCACTGCTTTCTCTCCCGTAGTTTGATCACGGCATGAATCCGCCGCCGTTCACGTTCGCTCACGCCTGGATCATGAATGAGGCACGGCTGCGCGACTGATCCCGCCCGCATCCTCGAGCTCGGCGATACGCCAGCACAGCGCGATGGCCTCATCCGTCCGTGCCGGAGAAAGAATGCCTGTGGTAAGGCCCCGGAATTTCGCTTCGAGATCGGCGTCGCTCATCGGGCGCGCGAGAGTGCCCAGTGCGTGCGCGACGTGCTTCGAGCAGGTGCGGCCGTCGTTGAGCGCGATAGTAACATGGGCCTCCGTGCGCCCGATTGCCGAATCGGGCGTTGCGCTCACCCGTTCCCGGACGGCGACGACCTGCGGATCGTTGACGCAGGCTTCGCTGAACTGCGCTTCACCGGCCGCGCCGTGAACGAGCGCCGCCGCGGCCGCGTGGTAGACGCTGAACTTGCCTTCGAGGCTGGTGCGCGGCGTCCGCTTGCCGGTGAGTTCCACCACGAGCGGGCTCACGCTGAGATCTACGCTCGCCACGTCGGCGGGGCGTATGCCGTGTTCACGCCTCAACTCGATGCAGCCGTCGATCGCGGCATGCACCACCAGTCCGCAGGCGTAGGGCTTGTACATGTTGCTCATCAACTCCCAGCGTTCACCCCAGCCTTCCATGATGACCCGTGGGTCGAACTTACTGGACAGCACATGGGCGTAGCCTCGTGGCGCCTCGATGGCTTGCTCCGAACTCGTGAAATCGCGGGCGGCGAGCAGGGCTGCGGCAAGCCCGTTCTGCGCGGCGCGTCCCGGATGCAGGCTCTTGCACATGCTGCCGAACATCTCCCGCAGCCCCGCCGACTGCGTCGCCGCGATACCGAGCGCCCACGTCATCTGGCGCGCGTTCAGGCCGAGCACGATGCCGCATGCGGCCGCCGCCCCGAATACGCCCGCCGTGCCCGTGATGTGCCAGCCGACGTCGTAGTGCTCGGGAAATACCGAGAGGCCGACGCGCTCCTCCGTTTCGACACCCATCACGAAGGCATGCACCAGTTGCCTGCCCGCGAGCTTTTTCCACTCAGCCAATGCGAGCAGGGCGGGCAGCACCGGCGCGCTGGGGTGGATGGCGCGCGCATGCGTGTCGTCGAAGTCCAGCACATGCGAGCTGATGCCGTTGACGAGCGCAGCGTGAAGGATGTCAAAACGCTCGCGCCGACCCAACAGGCCAGCCTGCGGCGGACCGGAACAGGGACTCAGCGCGGCGACAGCACGCTCAACGGTTTCGTGACGGGCGCTGCCGATCGCGCATCCCAGCCAGTTGAGCAGTGCGCGGGCCGCTTCGTGCCGCACCGCCTCCGGAATGTCCTCGTAGCGTGATTCCACGAGACGCCGGGCGAGGGTGCGGGTGATGTCCATGCGGGGAAGGGAAAAACTTGAACCGCGACCGGTGCACGAAGCATGCGGCACCTTATATTGACGCAGAATTCTAGCAGAGCAAGACGTGTGGCGACAACGAAACACCGCTAAAATAACGCGCTCGCATAACGGTGGAGCACGACATGACCGCACCGTTGGTCGGCATAGTGATGGGCAGCCAGAGCGACTGGGACGTGATGAAGCAGGCGGCCCGGCAACTCAAGGATTTCGGTGTCCCCTATGAGGCGCGGGCGTTGTCCGCCCACCGCACGCCGGACTTGCTGATCGAATGGATCGATAAGATGACGGCGGGCGGCGCGAAGTGTTTCATCGCCGGCGCGGGTGGCGCGGCGCATCTCGCTGGCGTGGTTGCGGCGAAGACGACGCTGCCGGTGCTCGCGGTGCCCATGCCCTCGAAACACCTGCAGGGTCTCGATTCGCTGCTCTCCATGGTGCAGATGCCGAAAGGCATACCGGTCGCCACGTTCGCGATCGGCGATGCCGGCGCGGCGAATGCCGGTCTTTTTGCAATCGCGATGCTGGCGCTGGAGGACAAAAAGCTTGCGAGCGCGCTGACGAAGTTCCGCGCCGCGCAGGCCGAGTCCGTCCGGAAGGTCAAGCTGCCCGAAGTGTAATCGGGCTTCATCAACATTCAGGCGCATTTCCCGGCGATGTCATGACGGATACCCCGATTTTCGAAACGAGCCTCAAGAGCCTTGAGTTTCTCCACCGCGGCAAGGTGCGCGATCTCTATGCGGTCGGCGAAGACAAGCTGCTGATCGTGCAGAGCGACCGGCTGTCGGCTTTCGACGTGGTCCTGCCGACTCCGATTCCGGGCAAAGGCCGGGTGCTGACGGAGCTTTCATTTTTCTGGTTCGACAGGCTGCGGCACATCGTGCCCGATCACCTCACCGGCATGGCGCCGGAGTCGGTGGTGGCGCCGAACGAGCGCGATCAGGTCGCGGGGCGGGCGATGGTGGTGCGCAAACTCCAGCCGCTTCTGATCGAGGCCGTCGTGCGCGGCTACATCATCGGCTCGGGCTGGAGCGACTACCAGAAGACCGGCGCGGTGTGCGGCATCACGCTGCCTCCGGGATTGAAGCAGGCGGAAAAACTGCCGCAGCCCATCTTTACGCCGGCATCGAAAGCGCCCGCGGGGCAGCACGACGAAAACATCACCTACGCCGAGGCGGAGCAGGCCGTCGGCGCGAAACACGCCGCGCAAGTACGCGATCTGTCGATCCGTCTCTACAGCGAGGCCGCGTCGTATGCGGCCACCCGTGGCATCATCATCGCCGACACCAAGTTCGAGTTCGGCATGGACGAGCGCGGGGAAATCGTGCTGATCGATGAAGCGCTCACACCCGACTCGTCGCGCTTCTGGCCCGCTGCCGAATATCGGGTCGGGATCAGCCCCCCGTCCTTCGACAAGCAGTTCGTGCGCGACTGGCTCGAGACGCAGTCGTGGAACAAGAAGCCTCCCGCGCCCGCGCTGCCGGCGGACGTCCTCGCAAAAACGTCCGAAAAGTACAAGGAAGCGCTGAGGCTGCTGACCGGCTGAGGCCGCCTACTCGGGCTTGATGTCGGCCTCGCGAACGATCTTTCCGTTGCGCGCGAAGTCGTTCTTCATGTATTTCGCCAGCTCGGCAGGCCTGCTGAGCGAAACCTCCGCCGATTGCTGGGCGAGCTTGTTCCGGAAATCGTCGGTATTGCCGATCTTCACGATCTCGCCGTGCAGGCGCGCGATGATGTCCTGCGGCGTCCTCGCCGGCGCCGCCATCCCGTACCACTCC
>JBQTHU010000111.1:0-25538 GCA_052389535.1 Betaproteobacteria bacterium
CAGGTCGAGAACCAGTATCGTCTGCAGCGGCCCGTGCACGATCAGGCCGGGATACCCTTCCTCGCGGCAGAAATCGATATCGTAATGGATGCGATGCGCGTTGAAGATGAGTGCCGAGAAGCGGAACAGCAGCACCGGGTCCCCGACGATAGCGCGCCGCCATGCCGCGCTTTGCGGGGCGGGCGTGCCGGAAGGCGCCGGGTCGCCGGGCTTTGCCGCTTCACGGTACACGATGTCGTGCTCCTCCATGACGGCCACGGCACCCGCGCAATTCACCGTGTGACGGACAGTTACGAAGACCAGGCTGCCGCTCCTGCCCTGTTTGGGTTCCACTGAAAGGATTTCGGACTCGCGCAGCAGCGGTTCGCCCACGCGGATCGGCGCATGAAACTCGATGCGACCGCCCGCCCACATGCGTCGCGGCAATTCGACAGGCGGCAGGAAGCCGCCCCGTTTCGGATGACCGTCGGCCCCCAGTTCCGATGCCGGCGTGGTGTCGAGGAAGTAGAGCCAGTGCCAGCCGGGCGGAATCTCCGTGCCGTTCACGGGCTCCGCGTCCCGTCGATCGAGCGTCGCCGACAATGCCGCGACCGGCCACGCCGTCGCCGTGTCCTTGTGGCGCTCTTTCTTCCCGATCCACTCGCGCAGATGCTTCAACGATGCCGTCATGGGATCGCTACAGGTTGAGGAGCGCGAACTTTAGCACAGCGAGGACGCCTATAATTCGAGTCCTCCTGACAAACCGGAGCTCCTATGGAGTGGCTGCTCGATCCTCACGCCTGGCTGGCACTCATCACGCTCGCCGCACTGGAAATCGTGCTCGGCGTGGACAACATCATCTTCATCACCATACTCGTCGGGCGTCTGCCGGAACACCAGCGCAATCGTGCCCGCACGCTCGGACTTGCCTTCGCCATGCTGACCCGCATTGGCCTGCTGCTGTCGCTGGCCTGGATCATGACGCTGACGGCACCGTTGTTTTCGGTGGTCGGCAAGGAGATATCCGGGCGCGATCTGATATTGATAGCGGGCGGGCTGTTCCTGCTGTGGAAGAGCGTGCACGAGATACACAATGCGCTCGAGGGCGAAGAGCAGCAGGGGGCCGTTGCGCCCGCCGTCGCGACCTTTGGCTCCATCATCGTTCAGATCGCGATCATCGACATCGTGTTCTCGTTTGATTCCGTCATCACCGCCGTGGGGATGGTGGATCAGGTCGAAATCATGATCATCGCCATCGTGCTCGCGGTTCTGGTGATGATGTTTGCCGCCCGCCCCATCGGGGAGTTCGTGGACCGCCATCCGACCATCAAGATGCTGGCCCTGAGTTTTCTGATATTGATCGGCCTGGCGTTGATCGGCGAAGGCTGGGACCTGCACATCCCGAAGGGCTACATCTACTTCGCGATGGCGTTCTCGGTCGCGGTCGAAATGCTCAACATACGCGTGCGCGCGAAGCGGCGCGAGCCGGTGCAGTTGCGGCGGCACATGCCGGAGTGACGCCGGCACTCTGCGCTGTGCTCAATCTACGATCGCCGCGTCGACCTGCGGGCTTGCGTACATGCGGCGCGCGCTGTGGCCTACGCCCGAGGCTTCGACCAGCCGCCAGTTGAAATCCCAACCCTTGTTCTTCGCAAGCTCGCGCGCCGCCTGGAAGATCTGCATGCCGCGCTCGTAGCGGTTCGACCCCTGGCGCATCGCCCCGGCAGTCACGTTGAGCGTTGCGTCGCGTGCCACGTCGGACGTGCCCAGGAATATCGTCACCGGCTGCGCCAGGTAACGGCGGATCGCCTCATCGGTGCCGATCGCCTCGGGCAGTCCGCCGAATCCAAACGGGAAATGCGCGTCGCGCGTCGGCCATACGTATGTCGAGGGATTCGCGACCACGATGCGCCGCGCGGCATTCGGTACGAAGGCGGCGAAGCGGCTCAGCAGTTGTGCTCCCGCGGAGTGTCCGATGAGATAGTAGGGGAGATCGGGCGAATTCTCCTCGCGCCTCACGGCTTCTATGAGATCGAGCAGCATCCCCGCCGTCCAGCGCGACTCCGGCTCGAGTTGCGGCGGCCGGGATTCCGGCGGGCGCGCATACCGCGCAATGCCGCCGGCCTGGTAGCGCCAGGTTGGAAATCGCTCGCGGTCGAAGAGCGGCGCGACGAGCAGAAAGCCGTGGCGTTCAGCGAGCGCCTGGCTGTAGGCGAGATAGCCCGCCGCGTTGCGGTTCAAGCCGTGCAGGGTGACCAGCACCGCGCGGCCGGCGTAGCGCTGCGGTTTGTAGCTGTGGACCTCAATCGGGATTCCCGCGATCTCGAAAGTGCGCTGCTCGACGCCTGACGCAAACGGTTCGCACCGCGTCGCGCCGGCGCCGGCAAGCAGGCACGCAACGAAGAGCACGCGAGCAAGCGGGTGCATCAACCGCGCGCCACCACGGCCACTTGGAGATCGTGCTCTACGCTCATTTCAACTCGCGCGCTGTGGAACCGGCTCGATCGTTCCCATGTGGAACCGGTACTCGCCGTGCCTGCGGTCCTGGTAGTAGCGGGTAAGCGTGTTGCGCACGGTGGCGAATGCGAGCGCGCCCCACGGAATGTCGTGCTCCGCGAACAGGCGGACTTCAAGCGTCTCGGCGCCCGCGCGAAAATCGAGATCGAGGAGGCGCGCGCGAAACAGGATATACACCTGGTTGATGTGCGGTATGTTGTAGAGTGCGTAGAGCGGTCCGATTTCGATGCGCGCGTTGGCTTCTTCCAGCGTTTCGCGCTGCGCGCCCTGAAAGGTCGTCTCACCGTTTTCCATGTAGCCCGCAGGCACCGTCCACAGCCCATGGCGCGGCTCGATTGCGCGGCGGCAGAGGAGAATGCGCTCGTCGTCCCACTCGGGTATGCAGCCCACCACCATGCGCGGGTTCTGGTAGTGAATGGTGTGACAGGCATCGCAGACGTGACGCGGAAGGCTGTCGCCGGGCGGAACGCGCCGGGTCACGGCCGCACCGCAATTGCTGCAGAATTTCATGGGATAAAATGGGTCGAACCAGCGTAACTATACTCCGAAGAGCACGGGACGCCGCCAGCATGACGCCCAAATACTACAGCCAGCGCCAGCTCTCGCCGTATCGCGGCATGCTGCATGTCGTGGATGTCGGGCACGCCCTTGCCTACACCGTGGACGGCGAAAACTGGCGCGCCCGGCTGCGCAGCCGTGAGGGCCGCCTGTGGCCGGTGGGCGGCTGGATGGACGAGGCGCACCGATTTTCACCGGCGGATTCCGCTACGCTGATGGAAGCGCTGAACGGCAGGCCGCCGCTGCCCTTTCCGCAGGCCGATCGCATCGAGTTGTGGCTACTCGACAGCAAGCTGGGCCGGCCGCTCGCGCTGCTGCAGACGCGCATCGCGCCCGGCGCCGCAGTCGAAACGCCGACCGATCCGGTATGGCGGCCGTTCGTCGCCGGCGATACCGATTTTCTTGCTGACTGCCTGCACCAGTCGCGCGGCGGAGTGGCCGGGTCGCTTTCGCACCGTGATGTGCTGGCGCGCTACGTGAACGACGCCGCCCGACCGCATCCCGCAGCGCGCTGGTTCGCGCGCAACGAAAATGGAAGTGGCGAGGAGCTTACGGGCCCGCGTGCGCGTACCGATCGGGCCGGTACAGCGCTCCCCAGGGACGCCTTTCCGGAGATGCTCGTCTCCGAGCGCTGGTCGGACCCCACTGCGCGCGCGCTGGTGGGTGAATACCACGACTGGCATGCTGCGGCGCTGCTGACGCATCTGGACCTGACGCCCGGAACGCGCCGCAGGCTCGAAGCGGCAGCGTGCCGCCGCCCGGACAAGCTGCTGGAGGTGTTCCGCCTGATTCCGCAGTTCATCGACCGCGCCAGGCTGGAAGTCGCGCTGGTGCAGGCGCGGCTCATGCAGTCGCGCGCAACCGCAGAGATTTGAATCCGATGCGTCCTTCACACATCAGGTCGATCCTGGACCGCGAGTTTGCGAGCACCGCGTCGCAGGCGCACACACCCGTCATGCTGTGGGGTCCGCCCGGCGTCGGCAAGTCGCAGATCATCGCGCAGATCGCCGGCGAACACGGCGTGCCGCTCATCGACATCCGGCTGTCACAGATGGAACCGACGGACCTGCGGGGCGTGCCGTTTCGCAAGGGCGACGTCGTGGAATGGTCGGTGCCGTCGCTGCTTCCGGACGCCGTGCGCCACGGCGCGCGCGGCATTCTCTTTCTGGACGAGATCACGTCTGCCCCGCCCACCGTGACCGCAGCGGCGTACCAGCTCATCCTCGATCGCAGGCTGGGCGATTACCGGGTGCCGACCGGCTGGGTGATTTTCGCCGCGGGCAATCGCCATGGGGATCGCGGCGTGACGTACGTGATGCCGGCCCCGCTCGCCAACCGCTTCACGCACTACGACATCGAGCCGGACCTCGAGGACTGGGTCGCCTGGGCGCACGCCGTCGGCATCGACGAGCGGATCATCGCATTTCTGCGCTTTCGACCCGATCTGCTCTTCGGCTTTGACCCGGCGCAGAATCCGGTCGCTTTCCCAAGCCCGCGCTCGTGGGAGTATGCCCACCGGGCGTTGATCAAATTCGCCGACGCGCCGCACCTGCTGCGCGACGCCTTGCAGGCGTGCGTGGGGCAGGCCGCGGGCGTAGAGTGCAAGGCTTTTCTCGATCACATGGCGGAACTGCCCGATATCGAGGCGATCCTGCAGGGCGAGAGCGAGCCGGTGCCGCAGGCGATCGACCTGCAGTACGGCGTCGCTGCGGCGCTCGTGCGGCGCGCAATGCAGGCGCGCGACATGCCGCATGCCAAAGTCGTGTACGGGAACATCCTGCGCTACGCCACGCGGTTTCCGCAGCGGGAGATGGGCGTGATGCTGGTGACGGACATGCACCGCTCAGTGGGCAAGCCACTCTTCGCAGTCCCCGAGTTCGCGGCGTGGGCGAGCAGCATCACGGACCTCATGCTCTACGATCTCAAGCTCGCGCGCAGCCCGTGACCGATTCCGCCGACGTTGCGACCAAGCTGGGTGCCGCGCGCACGCGCCTCATACTGGAAAAGCCGTTCACCGGCGCCCTGGTGATGCACCTGCCGCTGGTGGAGGCGGACGCGGCGTGGTGCAAGACCATCGCGACCGACGGGCGGGCCTTCTACTTCAACCCCGGCTATATCATGACGCTCGATCTCGCGCAGACGCAATTCGTGCTGGCCCATGAGGCGATGCATTGCGCGCTCGCGCATTTCGACCGCCGGCATCACCGCTCGGTGCGCCGCTGGGACGTCGCCGCGGACTACGCTGTCAATCTGCTCCTCACTGATGACGGCCTCAGGCCGCCGCCGGGTGCTTTGCTCAATGCAGAATTCAGGGGATTGTCTGCCGAAGAAATCTATCCGCTCATCCCGCCCGACTCGGAGGAGGCCACGCTGGATCGGCACGTATTCAGCGAGGCGGCGACGCCGAAGGATGGCACGGGAGCGGGCGGATCCGCGGAGGCCGGGCGCCGAGACCGCCAGCCGGCTGAAGCGGATGCCCGGCAAGACGCCGGCGACCGCTGGGACGATGCGGGAGACGAGCGCCGCAGTGGTTCGCATGGCGGCCGCAACGCTCCACCGGAGCTGACCGCACCCGAACGCGAGGCGCTCGCCCACAAATGGCAGGGCCGCATGGCGGCGGCGGCGCAGCAGGCGCGGCAGGCGGGCCGCATGGGCGAGTCGTGGCTGCGCCGCATCGATGCGCTGCTTGCGCGGCGGCTGCCCTGGCGCCAGCTGCTCGCGCGCTACATGGCAAGCCTGGCCCGTGACGATTACAGTTTCCAGCGCCTTTCCCGGCGCGAAGGCGATGCGTTGCTGCCGCGACTTGCGAGCGAGCAGGTGGACGTGTATGTCGTGCTCGACACGAGCGCATCCATCGGCAATGAGGAACTCGCGGAGTTCGCCGCCGAGGTCGACGCGCTGAAAGGCCAGATCCGCGCGCGGGTGACGCTGCAGGCCTGCGACGAGCGGCTCGATACGCGCGGTCCCTGGATCTATCAGACGTGGGAGCCTTTCGTGATCCCCGAAGGCTTGCGCGGCGGCGGCGGGACTGACTTCAAGCCAGCCTTCGAGTGGGCGGCGGAGCAGCACCTGCGACCCGATCTCATGCTGTATTTCACCGATGGACAGGGCGATTTTCCGCCGCGGGCGCCGGAGTACCCGGTGATCTGGCTGGTGAAAGGCAAAGGCGCGGTGCCGTGGGGCGAGCGCATCCAGCTCAACTGATGGGACGATAAGGGGCGATGGCAGACTTGCATGCGGAGCCGGCGCGCCCGCGCTGGATCCTGCCGGTGATCGTGTTCTCGCAATTTGCCGGCACCTCGCTCTGGTTTGCCGGGAATGCCATCCTGCCCGAACTGCAGCGCGAATGGCGCCTGCCGGCCGACGCGGTGGGCTACATCACGTCGGCGGTGCAGTCGGGCTTCATCTTCGGCACGCTGGTGTTCGCGGTCTTCGCGATTTCGGACCGCTATTCCCCGCGCATCGTGTTTTTCGCCTGCTCACTGCTGGGCGGCCTGTCGGGGCTGGGCATCTTCCTCGCCCACGATCTGGCGAGTTTGCTGCTGTTCCGCTTCCTCACCGGATTTTTTCTTGCAGGCATCTACCCGGTCGGCATGAAGATCGCCGCGGGCTGGTACCAGCGCGGGCTCGGCAGCGCGATCGGGTTCCTCGTCGGCGCGCTGGTACTCGGCACCGCGTTTCCCCATCTGCTGAAAGGGCTCGGACAGGCCATTCCGTGGGAGATCGTCACGGTGGGCGTCTCCATCACCGCCGTGCTCGGCGGCGTGGCGATGCTGCGGTTCGTTCCCGATGGCCCGCATCTTGCGCAGGGCACGCGCTTCGATCCCGGCGCACTGGCGCTGATTTTCCGCTCGCGGGCTTTCCGCGCTTCGGCCTGCGGCTATTTCGGGCACATGTGGGAACTCTACGCGTTCTGGGCCTTCCTGCCGCTCGCCCTCTCAGCGCATGCCGCACAAACGCCGGGGGCTGAATTCAACGTCGCGTTCTGGTCGTTTCTCGTTATCGCGGCGGGCGCCGTGGGCTGTGCGGTGGGCGGCGTGGTGTCCCTCCGGTCCGGCAGCGCGCGGGTCGCATTCGTTCAGCTGTTCGCCTCCGGACTGTGCTGCATCGCCTCGCCGCTGCTGTTCCACGCGCCGACGCCCGTATTCCTGGCGTTTCTCGTTTTCTGGGGCGTGGTGGTGGTCGGGGATTCGCCGCAGTTCTCGGCGCTGAACGCGCAGAATGCACCCCGGGCGCTCGTGGGATCGGCGTTGACCATAGCGAACTGCATCGGGTTCGCGATCACGATATTCAGCATACAGCTCCTGAACGCGCTTGCCGTTGCAGTCCCGGTGGCGTATCTCTTTTTGCCGCTCGCGATCGGGCCGGTACTGGGATTGATTGCACTGCGACCGCTGTTGCGGTCGTTCGCAGCCGTTGAACCCGCGGGCAGGTGACATGCGCCGGCTAGCGTGGGCGCTTGGCGTTCTGGTCGCTTTTGCAACAGCGGGGCCAGGCGCTGTCCATGCCGCGCTCACGCCGGGCGATCACCAGTTCACGCTGGTTCACCAGTCGTTGAAGCGCAGTTATCTGGTGCGCGTGCCGCCACAAGCGTCCGGCGGTGCACCGCTGCCGGCGGTGATCAACTATCACGGCGGCGGTGGAGATGCACGCACACAGAAGTGGTATACGCGCATGGATGCCGTCGCGGATCGCGAGGGCTTCATCGCCGTTTATCCCAACGGCACCGGCGGTTTCGGGACGCGGTTCCTTACCTGGAACGCGGGCAACTGCTGTGGCATCGCGGCGCTCAACCGCGTGGACGACGTAGGGTTTACCCTTGCCGTCCTGGACGATCTCGCGTACCGCACACCGGTGGATGCGACGCGAATCTACGCGACGGGTCTCTCGAACGGCTCGATGATGGCCTACCGCCTCGCCGCCGAGGCGCCGGAACGCATCGCTGCCGTGGCGGGCGTGGCGGGCGCGATGACGCTGCGCCGGTTCAACCCCGGTCGCCCGGTGCCCGTCATGCACATCCACAGTCTTGATGACGAGCGGGCGCTGTACTCCGGCGGGCTGGGCCCCGCGTTTCCCGTGACCGATACCCGCGTGTTTCATGCCTCCGTGGAGGAGATGATGCAGAAGTGGGTCGCGCACAATGGTTGCACGGGGCCGGGCAGGGTGGTGGGCCTCGCCACCGGTAAGGGCGCCGACGAGGGTCATTCGGCGAATCGGATTGCGTACGGAGCATGCCGCGACGGTGCCGAAGTCGTGCTGTGGAAACTGTTCGGTCCGGGGCATGTCTGGCCCGGCGGGCAGCGCGATTTTCTGCCGCTGCTGCTCGGCACATCGAGTGCCGTCATCGACGCGAACCGCGAGATATGGCAGTTCTTCGCGCGCTTCCGGCGTGGCCGCTAGCTGGATCGGGTGCTCAGCGGGTTTTGGGTTCCCCACCGCTTCCGATGAGATAGCGGCCGTCATCGTCACGTTTCAGGATATCGCGCTCCCGCAGTTCGCCCCACGCGCGCAGGAACTCGCGCCAGTTGACGTGGCGATGAGCGTCCACGACTTCCGAGAACTGCTGCGGCTTCGACTCGAGCTCGTGACGGATTTTCTCGGCGAGCGGGCTCACAGGTAGTCCTCAAGCTTGACGCGGTTCCGCCCGTAGTACTCGATGCGCTTGTAAAACTTCTTCGGCACGCCTTCCGGAATCGTCGCATCGATGCCGAGCTTGGCCGTCGTTGGGAGCCCGGCTTTGCCCAGTTCCCACGCCTTGATGCTGGGATCGATGTGCTTGCCGCGCGCATCGTGCGCAATGATCAGGTCCCGGTCGGCCTGCACCCGGAACGTGAGCGCCCAGTCGAGGTCGTCGGGGTCGTGGATATCGATGTCATCATCGGTGACGATGACAAGTTTGACCTCGGAAACCGACATGAGGGCGAGGACCGCATTCTTGCCCTCACCAGGACGCTTGCGGATCGAGGCGATAAGCGTCCAGTAGCCGCAGCTTCCGATAGGCGCGCGGATCGCCACCGGCTCGACGCTGGCGTTGCGCAGCGCGCGCAGACCCGCCGCCTCGGTCACCGGCGCGGCGAGCCAGTCGTTCTCCCAGGGCATCTGCAGAAAATAAAAAATCGGGTTGCGCCTGCGCGTGATGCACTTGACGCGGAATACCGGGTTCCATTTGACGTCGCCCGAGATCTGACTGAACTCGCCGAACGGCCCTTCGTCCCTCGTCCAGCCGACCGGCAGGAGTTCCCCCTCGAGCACCAATTCAGCGTCCGCAGGTACTTCCAAGTCGACGGTACGGCATTTCACGAGCGGCACCGGCGCGCCATGAAGTCCGCCTGCGATGGCGTATTCGTCCACATCGATCGGCGCCTTGTACGAGGCGGCCAGCATCTCGTACGGGTGCACCCCCATCGCCACCGCGATCTCGAGCGGCTTTCCCTGGTCCAGCCGGCGCTGGTAGTAGCGGCGCATGTCCGAAGGCGAAACGAGATCGATGCCGGTTTCGGTCGGCGTGCGGTACATAAGTCGATACGATCCGAGGTTGCGCCCGTATTCCGGGTCCTTGGAGACCACCAGCGTTCCCGAAAGGTACGGTCCCCCGTCGTATACATGCATGAGCGGGTAGGGGATGGAAGTGAGGTCCACATCCTTTCCCTCCAGCACCAGCTCCTGGCACGGCGCTTCGCTCACCATCACCGGGTCGATGGCGCGCTCGAGCCCGCGCTCGAAGCGCAGCGCAACGTCGTTCTCCGGGCAGCCCATCGCCAGTGCCAGCCGCTTGCGGCTCGACACCAGCGCGCCCGCGAGCTGCCAGTCCGGGTACTCCTTCAGTTTCTCGCAGAGCACCGCGCGGGGAGCGTGGCTCATCAGCGCCGAAACGTCGCGAACATCGACCGGCTTCCTCACCCGCATAAGTTCGCCGGCTTCCTCGAGTTCGCGCAAAAAATCACGGAAGCTTTTCTTCATTTTCGGGAACGCTTCATGAGCAAAATAACGACTGCAAGTTTTGCACTCCTGGCGCGGAAGCGTCTGGAAGCGGATCCGCGCGCAGGACTATGTCGCGACTGCGCAACGGCGGCGCGTGGCCGGGCTATTCAGGCGTGATACCGCTCGCTTTTACGATTGCCCGATACCGCTCCAGGTCTTTCCTGATTCGCTCGGAAAAAGCCGCTGGCGTCATGCCGGCAGTCTCCGAGCCCGATTCGGCATACCGGGCGCGCACTTCGGGCAGCTCCAGCATCCGTCGTACTTCGGTGTTCAGCCGGCTGATGATCGGCTGGGGGACCGCTTTGGGAGCGAACAGGCCCACCCAGATGGATGCATCGACCCCCGAGATCCCGGCTTCCTGCGCCGTCGGCCAGTCTGGCCATGCACGCATCCGTTTTGCTGTCGTGACGCCTATCACCCGTACCCGCCCCCCCTGCACATGGGCTATCGATCCCGCGACGGAAGCGATCCCCACCGCCACATCGCCGGTCACGACCGCGGTCGCCGCCGCCGCGCCGCCCTTGTAAGGCACATGGATCAGCTTGACACCCGCGGCATGCGCCAACCATTCTCCAGCCAGGTGGTTTATGGTTCCCGTGCCGGCCGAGGAGTAGGCGATCTGGCCGGGCTTCGCCTTGGCCATTGCCACCAGCGACTGGAAGCTGGTGATCTGGATTTTGGGGCTGGCGATGAGGAGCAGCGGCGCGTCGGTCACCATCGTGACCGGAGTAAAGTCGCGCTCGAGATCATAGGGGACGTTGGGGAAGATCGCCGGGTTGACCGCGAATTCGCCCGTATGCGCCATCAGCATCGTATAACCGTCCGGCGTGCCCTTGGCCGCGATGGAGACGCCGATGAAGCCGTTGCCACCGGGGCGGTTGTCCACCACGAACCGCCACCCGAGACGATCTGTGAGCGTCGCCGTCAGTATGCGCGCCGTCGTGTCCTGTGCGCCGCCCGTCGACTGCGGGATCAGGAGACGGATGGGGCGGGTCGGATACTCCTGGGCGCCAACCCCGGAGCCGGTCCACAGCGCAATACTCGCGAACAACCAGATCAGGGCATGCATATCGGCTCCCTCCTGTGGATTCTGTATGTGCACGCCCATCTCTATATTCGGGGTGCCGGGCGTAGCCAATCCTCTCCCAGTATACATAAGGTCCGTCACCGAACCCAATCCGCCGCTCAAGGGGAAGGAAGATCGTTCAGCCGATCCTTGTAGGGGCCTCGTTCATTAAGCTCGTCGACGTAATGAGCGATGCTGCCTTTTTCGCGGGTGAGAAACGCCTGGACTGCGGCGCTGAACTGGGGATGCGCGAGCCAGTGCGTGGAGAACGTTTCTGCCGGCATCAGGCCGCGGGCGAGCTTGTGCTCGCCGCGGGAGCCGCCCTCGAATACCGCGATCCCGCGGGCGATGCAGCACTCGATGCCCTGGTAGTAGCAGGTTTCGAAGTGCAGTCCCGCGTGGTACTCGAGCGTGCCCCAGTAGCGGCCAAACATGCGCGACGCATTGCACAGGTTCAGCGACGCGGCGATCGGGCGCCCGCGGCGGTGCGCCACGATCATCACCATGTTTTCCGGCATGGCGTGCCCGATGCGGAGAAAGAATTCCAGATTGAGATAGGGGGTGGAATGGTGCTGGCGATAAGTATGCCTGTAGCATCGGGTAAAAAACGCCCAGTCGTCATCGCTGATGTCCGTGCTTTCCAGCCAGCGGAATTCGATGCCGGCGTCGCGCACCCTGCGGCGCTCCTGACGGATCTTCTTGCGCTTGTCGTGACTCATGCCGGCGAGAAAATCCTCGAAGCTCCCGTAATCCTGGTTCGTCCAGTGAAATTGCACGGTACGGCGCAGCATCATGCCCTGTCCGACCATCTGCTCGGCTTCCGCCTGCGTCGGGAAGAGGCAGTGCAGCGACGACACGCCGATTTCCCGCGCCAGCTTCAAGGCGACGGCGACGAGGTGCGTTCGATCTCGCGGGTGCGCCGCGAGGATGCGCGCGCCCGATACCGGAGTGAAAGGCACGGCGCAGACCAGCTTGGGATAGTAGTCGAGTCCGTGACGGTGGTACGCGTCGGCCCACGCCCAGTCGAAAACGTACTCTCCGTACGAATGATCCTTGAGATACATCGGCATCGCGGCCCGGAGCGAGCCGTCTACGTGCATGACCAGGTGGTGCGGCGTCCATCCCGTGTCCGGCGAAGCGCACCCCGTCTCGTGCAGCGCCGAAAGAAATTCGTGGCGCAGGAACGGATCGTCCCCCGCCATAAGGTTCCATTCGCGCGGCGCGATGTCGGCGAGCGTGTCCCGAACCTCTATTTTCACGAGGCGGTCGGTGTGGCGATTGCCAGCGCGCGTTGCGCGCTGGCCGAAGCAGAAGGGAGGACGCTGTAGTGCATCGAACTGCTCTGCAGACGGGCGGATGATATCATCCGCCCCATGAAAATTGCGATTGCGCAGATGAACGCGAGCGTCGGCGACATGTCCGGCAACGTCGATCGCATCCTGGATTTTGCGGAACGCGCGCGTGCTGCGGGCGCGCACCTGATGGTTACGCCGGAACTCGCACTGTGCGGCTACCCGCCCGAGGACCTGCTGCTGCGCCCGGATTTCATGGAAGCGTGTGCGCGCGCACTCGAGGACCTCGCGCGCCGGGTGCATGGTATTGCCGTGGTGGCAGGCCATCCGCGTGCCGGAAACGGACGACGCTACAACTCCGCGTCCATCGTCCGCGACTCGCGCATCGTCGGCCTGTACGACAAGCGCAATCTGCCGAACTACACCGTGTTCGACGAGGAACGTTATTTCGAGTCGGGCACGGCGCCGTGCGTATTCGCGGTGGACGGCGTGCATTTCGGCGTCAACATCTGCGAGGACACGTGGGGCATGCCGGCGGCATCGCATGGCGTGAGCAGCGAGATGAACGTCGGCGTCAACATCTGCGCGGATTCCTGGCACGCCGAGGCGCCCCGCGCGGCGCGCGATGCCGGAGCAGGCGTGCTGCTCGTTCTCAACGCCTCGCCCTATCACATGGGGAAGCAGCAGGCGCGCTATGACGTCATGCGGCAGCGCATCGAGGAAACCGGCATGCCGCTCGTCTACGCCAACATGGTAGGCGGGCAGGACGAACTGGTGTTCGACGGCGCCTCCTTTGCGCTCGATCGACGCGGGCTCGTCACCCACCAGCTGCCATGGTTCGAGGAGGCGCTCGGCATCGTGACGCTGACCAATGGCGAGCCCCAGCCGGGCGAGATTGCGCAAACGCTGTCGGAAGAGGCCGAGGTCTATCGCGCGCTCACGCTCGGCGTGCGGGACTACGTCAACAAGAACGGCTTTCCCGGCGTGCTGCTGGGCTTGTCCGGCGGCATCGATTCGGCGCTGACGCTTGCAGTGGCCGCGGACGCGCTCGGTCCGGAGCGCGTCAAGGCGGTCATGATGCCCTCGCAGTACACGGCAGGCATGAGCCGCGAGGATGCGCGCGCCGAAGCCGAAGCGCTCAGGGTGCGCTACAGCGAGATCGCGATCAGGCCGATTTTCGATGCCTTTCGCGCTGCGCTGGCGGACGAGTTCAGGGGGTTGCCGGAGGATACGACCGAGGAAAACCTGCAATCCCGCATCCGTGGCACGCTGCTGATGGCGCTATCGAACAAGTCGGGGGCCATCGTGCTCACGACGGGGAACAAGAGCGAAATGGGGACCGGTTACGCCACGCTGTACGGCGACATGGCGGGCGGCTTTGGCGTGCTTAAGGACATCAACAAGATGCTGGTGTACCGGCTTGCGCGCTATCGCAACAGCATCTCGCCCGTCATCCCGACGAGGGTGATCGAGCGCGCACCGTCCGCGGAACTCAAGCCGGATCAGACCGACCAGGACAGCCTGCCGCCGTACGAGGTGCTCGACGCGATCATGGAGGCGTATGTCGAGAATGACGCCAGTCCGGAGGCGATCATTGCGCATGGCTACTCCAGGGGTGACGTCAAGCGCGTAGTGAATCTCGTCCGCGTAAGCGAATACAAGCGGCGGCAGGCGCCGATCGGAATACGCATCACCAGTCGCGGCTTCGGCAAGGACTGGCGCTACCCCATCACCAACAAATACCGTCACCGCTTCGATTGACGCATCGCTCCGCCGCCGCGCTCGGGGGCGGCGCGCTCTGTGCTATCCTTACCGGTTCATGGCGTCAGTGCCGTGATCCAGCGCGATGCGGAGGGTTCCATGAGGAAAATCGAAGCGATATTCAAGCCGTTCAAGCTCGACGAGGTGCGGGAAGCGCTGTCCGAAATCGGCGTGAGCGGGCTGACGGTGACCGAGGTCAAAGGCTTCGGCCGGCAGAAAGGCCATACCGAACTCTATCGCGGCGCCGAGTACGTGGTCGATTTCCTGCCCAAGGTCAAGGTCGAGGTCGTGGTCCCGGACAAGCTGCTCGAAGGCGCGATCGATGCGATCGTGAAAGCCGCGCGCACCGGCAAGATCGGCGATGGCAAGATCTTCGTCACCGGCGTGGACCAGGTGATCCGCATCCGCACCGGCGAGACCGACGAAGCCGCGATTTAGCTCCGGGATTTAAGCAGGACCACCACCGCGCCGCTTCCACCCTCGGTGCGGCGCGCCTGGCAGTAGGCCAGCACCGCATCGCGCTGCATCAGCCAGCGCGCCACCTTTTGCTTGAGCACCGGCTCCCGGTTCCGGGACCGCAAGCCCTTGCCGTGGATCACGCGCACGCAGCGCAGGCCCCGCCGCAGGCAATCGCTGAGAAACGCGGAGAGCAGCGCGTGCGCCTCCGGTGTGGTCGCGCCGTGCAGATCGATTTCGTCCTGGATCACCCAGTGCCCGCGGCGCAGCTTCCGCAGCGTAAGGGAAGGCAAACCCGGGCGCAGATAGGCAAGTTCCTCGCCGGTCTCGTGCCCGCTGTCCCAGGCAACTTGGGCACTCAAGCTTTCCGAAAGCGCCGCCTGCTCATCGCGCAAGCGCTGTACCGGCACGGGTCGCGGCGGAACCGGCGCGGTGTGCGCGCGGTTCGCGCGCGCCAGCGGGATAACGTCCGCCAGCGACGCGCGCAGCAGGGCCACGTCGTCCGCCGCCGGCTTGCTGCTGCGCTTTTTCATCCTGGTCTACCGGCCATGTGCACGCTATATGATGTCTTTGCTCTCGAGAAACTTCTGTGCATCGAGCGCCGCCATGCAACCGCTGCCGGCGCTGGTCACGGCCTGCCGGTAGACGTGGTCCTGGACGTCTCCGGCGGCGAACACGCCGGGAATGCTGGTCGCGGTGGCGTTGCCGTTCAGGCCGCTGCGCGTGATGATGTAACCGTTCACCATTTCGAGCCCTTCGAAGATCTCCGTGTTCGGGCGATGCCCGATGGCGATGAAGACACCCTGCAGTTTCTGGTCGGTGAGCGCGCCGCTCTTGACGTGCTTCACCCGCATCCCGGTCACGCCGCTGTTGTCGCCGAGCACCTCGTCGAGCACGTGGTCCCACAGGATCGTCGCCTTGCCGTCGGCGACGCGCGCCTGGAGCTTGTCGACGAGGATTGCCTCGGCGCGGAACTTGTCGCGCCGGTGCACGACGGTGACGCGGCTCGCGATGTTGGAAAGGTAGAGCGCTTCCTCCACCGCGGTGTTGCCGCCGCCTATGACGGCGACCTCCTGTCCCTTGTAGAAGAAGCCGTCGCAGGTCGCGCACCCGGAAACACCCCGGCCCATGAAGCGCTGCTCCGAGGGCAGCCCGAGGTACATTGCCGACGCCCCGGTGGCGATGATGAGCGCATCGCAGGTATAGGTGCCCTGGTCGCCGATCACCGCGATCGGCGTTTCCTTGAGCTTCGCGGTGTGCACATGGTCGAAGATCACTTCGGTATCGAAGCGTTGTGCGTGCTTGAGGAAGCGCTCCATCAGCTCGGGGCCCTGCACGCCCGCCGCATCCGCGGGCCAGTTGTCCACGTCCGTCGTCGTCATGAGCTGCCCGCCCTGCGCCAGGCCGGTGAGCAGCACGGGCTTCAGATTGGCGCGCGCGGCGTAGACGGCGGCCGAGTAACCGGCGGGGCCGGATCCGAGTATGAGCAGGCGGCAGTGGCGGGCGGGCATGATGCGAAAGGAATCGGTGATCTGAAGGTCGGAAATCTAGCAGGTCGGCGGAGGAGATGTCGAGACGACGAGACCAGTCCGGCACAGCCAGGATTGCGTCGGCAGATGACGCAGGCGGCGTGATCTGGCACTATATGAGCCGCCTTGTTGCGTAATACAGGACAGAAAAACGCGAACACGAGAAAAAGGCCATAACGGGACCCTCACCATGCCGGTACAGTTCGCCCTCAATCCGCAGATCCTGAAGCGCGTTTCACTGTTTTCCACGTTTTCCGAGCAGCAGCTCTTGGCGGTCCTGGCCTACGTGCAGCACCGCCGCTGTCCGCGCGGCGCGCTCATCGTGCGGGCGGGGGACGAGACCGACGCGCTCTACATCATCCTCGCCGGCCGGGTGAAGGTCATCATCCAGGACGACGAAGGGCACGAAGTGATACTGAGCAATCTGGGGCCCCACGACTTCTTCGGGGAGATGGGCGTGCTGGACGATCAGCCGCGATCGGCGAGCGTGGAGGCGCTGGAGCCGTGCGAAATGCTGCGGATCTCGAAGGCCGGCTTCGTGACCTGCATGAAAGACAACTTCGACCTTGCCATGCGCATTATCCGCAACCTGGTTAAACGCCTGCGCGACGCGGATCGCAAGATCGAGAGCCTCGCGCTGATCGACGTCTACGGCCGGGTCGCCCGGCTGCTGATCGACCTCGCCGAGGAGGTGGACGGCAAGTGGATCGTGCAGAACGCGCCCCCGAAGCAGGAGATCGCGCGCATGATCGGCGCCTCGCGCGAGATGGTGAGCCGGGTAGTGAAGGACCTGCAGGCGAAAGGACTGATCCGCGCGGAGCGGCGCAAGATCCTGCTGCTCGACCGGCAGACGATGAGCACACGCAGCGCTTCTCGAGTCCCCGGGTGAATTCGACTGTCATGGTTTCGTGATATAAGAACGTCAGCCCGCGCCGCTGCCGACAGCGGAGGATGCGGGAGGTATATGAATGAAGGGAGGGTCGGAATGTTTGCAAGAGGGTTCTTAGCCAGGCTCGCGGGGTTCATCTTTCTTGCCGCGGCTGCAGGTGCCGCCTTTGCTGCCGCCGGCACGGTCGCGCACTTGAGCGGGTCGCTCTCGGTGCAGCGTGCGGACGGCACATCGAGCATCCTTGCGCGCAATTCACCGGTCAACCCGGGCGACGTGCTGACCACCGAACAGGACAGCTACGCCCAGATCAATTTCACCGACGGCAGTTCGATGACGCTGCGGCCGAACACCACGGTCAGGGTGGAGGCGTACAACTTCA
This sequence comes from Betaproteobacteria bacterium, assembly GCA_052389535.1. Taxonomy (GTDB): domain Bacteria; phylum Pseudomonadota; class Gammaproteobacteria; order Burkholderiales; family SG8-41; genus DSOT01. Next base: position 17,408 of record JBQTHU010000111.1, read on the forward strand.
GTCGCGAGCAGCCGCAGAACGACAACTCGTTCATGCGACTGGTCAAAGGCGGGATGCGCACCGTGACCGGCCTGATCGGCCGGCGCGGCAACCAGGACGCCTACAAGATCGGCACCAACCAGGCGACCATCGGCATACGCGGCTCGTCCGGCGACACGCTGGAGTGCTCGGAGGGCTGCCCCGGGGCGACACCCACCAGCGGCAAGCTTCCCCAAGGGGTCTATCACGCCACGCATACCGGCGTGTACATCGTTCAGAACGACGCCGGCTCGGTGCTCGTGAACCCCGGCCAGACGGCCTACGTCAAGGACGCCAGCACGCCGCCTTCGGTCCTCGCGAAAGACCCGGGCATGGGCCTGAGCCAGCTGCCGTTCTCGCTCGGCGTGCAGCCCGGTGGTCCCGGGGAGTGCGTCGTGCGCTGAGGTGGCGCGTGAACCGAAAAAAACCTCGCCGGCCCGGCGGGGTTTTTTTTCGAGCGTTGCGCGCCATTGGGATGTACAATCAATAGCTTAAAAGGAACACTTGAACCAGTGTCTGCACGGGACAAACTAGGCGATCCGCGCGCCGCACCGAATCCACTGCCGCCCCGGATCGCAGCACGGATCCGCGAGTCATGGTGGTTCGCGCTGCTCGCGCTCGCGCTCTACCTCCTGCTCGTTCTGTACACCTACGACAAAAACGACCCCGGCTGGTCGCACAGCCTCACCGCGCACACCATACACAACGCCGGAGGCGTCGTCGGCGCCTATATCGCCGATCTCATGCTCTACCTGTTCGGGATTTCGGCCTATTGGTGGGCAGTATTGTGCGCCGCCGCCGTCACCTGGGGCTTTCGCCGCATCGAAAGCGTCCCGGAGACCGACCGCCGGTCGTACGCGGTCGCGATAGCGGGATTCTTCATGGTGCTGGTGGCGAGCAGCGGCGTCGAAGCCCTCCGGCTCTACAGCCTAAAAGTCACCCTGCCGCACGCGCCCGGCGGCATCATCGGCGCGCTCGCGGGCGACGGTCTCGCGAGCCTGCTCGGCTTCACCGGCGGCACCCTGATCCTGCTCACGATATTCGTCGCCGGATTCGGGCTGTTTACCGGCATATCGTGGTTGACGGTGATCGAGCGGCTCGGCGGCTGGCTCGAAGGCGCTTACTTCTACCTGGTCGCGAAATGGCAGGAGCGCGTCGATCGCCAGGCCGGTGCGCAGGCGACGATCGCGCGCGAGGAAGTGGTCGAGGAGGGCAGGAAGAAGCTCGAGATAGAAATACGCGAGCCGATCCGCATCGAGCCGCCCGCGCTCGAGATACCGAAGTCCACGCGGGTGGAGCGGGAAAAGCAGGTACCGCTGTTCGAAAATCTCCCGGACTCGCTGCTGCCACCGCTCAGCCTGCTCGATGCCTCTCAGAGAAACGTCGAGGTGCTGTCCGCCGAGACGCTGGAGTTCACTTCGCGGCTGATCGAGAAGAAGCTGCTCGATTTCGGCGTGGAAGTGAAGGTCGTCGCCGCGTACCCGGGGCCGGTCATCACGCGCTACGAGATCGAACCGGCCGTGGGGGTCAAGGGCAGCCAGATCATCAATCTCGTGCGCGATCTCGCCCGGGCGCTCTCCGTGGTCAGCATCCGCGTGGTCGAGACGATACCCGGCAAGAGCTGCATGGGCCTCGAGATACCGAACCCGACGCGGCAGATCGTGCGGCTGACCGAGATTCTCAGCTCGCAGGTCTACGCCGACATGAACTCGCCGCTCACGCTGGCGCTCGGCAAGGACATCGCGGGCAACCCCATCGTCGCCGATCTCGCGCGCATGCCGCATCTGCTGGTAGCCGGCACGACGGGATCCGGGAAATCGGTTGCGATCAACGCGATGATCCTGTCGCTGCTCTACAAGTCGCCGCCCTCGCAGGTCCGCCTGATACTCATCGATCCCAAGATGCTGGAGCTTTCGGTCTACGAGGGCATCCCCCACCTGCTGGCGCCGGTCGTGACCGACATGCGGCAGGCGGCGAACGCGCTCAACTGGTGCGTTGCGGAGATGGAACGGCGCTACAAGCTCATGTCGGCGCTGGGCGTGCGCAACATGGGAGGTTTCAACCAGAAAGTGCGCGACGCCGCCAAAGCCAGGAAGCCGATACTGAATCCGCTTACTTCCACCCCTGAAAATCCCGATCCGCTGCACGAGATGTCGTTGATCGTGGTGGTCGTGGACGAGCTGGCAGACCTCATGATGGTCGTCGGCAAGAAAGTCGAGGAGCTGATCGCGCGCATCGCGCAGAAAGCGCGCGCGGCGGGCATCCATCTCATCCTCGCGACGCAGCGCCCGTCGGTGGATGTCATCACCGGGCTCATCAAGGCCAACATTCCCTCGCGCATCGCTTTTCAGGTTGCGGCCAAGGTGGATTCGCGCACCATCCTCGACCAGATGGGCGCCGAGGCGCTGCTGGGGCAGGGCGATATGCTGTTCCTGCCGCCGGGCACGGGTTTCACGCAACGGGTGCACGGCGCCTTCGTCGCCGATCACGAGGTGCACAAAGTGGTCGATCAATTGAAGAAGCTCGCTCAACCGCAGTACGTGGAGAGCGTGCTCGAAGGCCCGGATGGGGAGGCCGCGGAAGAGGGTCTCGTCGAGGAAGGCGACGCCGAATCCGATCCGCTCTACGATCAGGCGGTCGCGATCGTCCTGAAAACGCGGCGCGCCTCGATTTCGCTGGTCCAGCGGCATTTGCGTATCGGCTACAACCGTGCCGCGCGCCTGATCGAGCAGATGGAGCGCGCCGGAATGGTGTCCGCCATGCAGTCGAACGGCAACCGCGACGTGCTGGTCCCGGCTTCGGCGGCGAACGCCGAGGAACGCTGACCCGCCGCCGAATTTCCTTCACGCCCGGCTGTCTTACGGTCGTCTCCGTACCCCCGACCGAGGCAAAATGCTCAAGCGTATCCTTCTGTTGTCCATGCTCGCGATGCCGCCTGCTGCGCATGCGGCCGGCATCGACGCGCTCAAATCGTTCATCAACAACACCGACACGGCGCAGGCGCGCTTCGCGCAAATGGTGCTCGACCGCAACCTGAAGCAATTGCAGCAGGCGAGCGGCACCATGCAGTTCTCCCGGCCGGGCAAATTCCGGTGGGTGTATAACAAGCCCTACGAGCAGGTGATCGTCGGCGACGGCACGCAACTGTGGATCTACGACAAGGACTTGAACCAGGTGACGGTGCGGCGGCTCGATCGCGCGCTGGGGAGCAGCCCCGCGGCGCTGCTCGCGGGGAAGGACGTGCTCGAGGAGAACTACACGCTCAACGACATCGGCAGCCAGGAAGGACTGGAATGGGTCGAGGCGATACCGAAGACACAGGATACGGCGTTCGAGAGAGTGCGCATCGGTTTCGGCAAGTCCGGGCTGGAGGCGATGGAGCTGCGGGACCAGTTCGGGCAGATCACGGTGATCAAGTTCGCCGATCTGCAGCGCAACCCCAAGCTGCCGCCGGACACGTTCAAGTTCACGCCGCCCGCCGGCGCGGACATCATCCGTGAATGACCTTTTCGCAAGACGTGCGCCCGCGCCGCCGCTCGCCGAGGCGCTGCGTCCGCGAAAGCTCGATGACGTCGTCGGACAGGCGCACCTGGTAGGACCTGGCAAGCCGCTGCGGCTCGCGTTCGAGGCAGGCAAGCCGCATTCCATGATCCTGTGGGGGCCGCCCGGCGTGGGCAAGACCACGCTCGCGCGGTTGATGGCGGAGGCCTTCAACGCCGAGTTCATCGCCATTTCGGCCGTATTCTCGGGCGTAAAGGACATACGCGAGGCGGTGCAGCGCGCGGAACTGGAGCTGCAGCAGCACGGCCGCCACACCATCCTCTTCGTGGATGAAGTGCACCGCTTCAACAAGGCGCAACAGGACGCGTTTCTGCCTTACGTCGAGCAGGGCCTGATCACCTTTGTCGGCGCCACGACCGAGAACCCGTCGTTCGAGGTGAACAGCGCGCTGCTGTCGCGGGCGACCGTTTACGTGCTGCATCCTCTCACCGAGGATGAACTGGGACAGCTCTTCGACCGCGCTGCGGGGCAAAGCCTGGACGGGCTGAAGATCGAGCCGTCTGCCCGTGCGATGACCATCGGTTACGCTGATGGCGATGCGCGGCGCCTGCTCAACATGATCGAGCAGATCGCCACGGCAGCGGGTGAAACTGGCGCGCGCGTGATCGACGAGGGCTTCGTCGGGAACACGCTCACGCAAAGCGTGCGGCGCTTCGACAAGGGCGGCGATGCCTTCTACGACCAGATTTCGGCGTTGCACAAGTCGGTCCGCGGTTCCTCTCCCGATGCATCGCTCTACTGGTTCGTTCGCATGCTCGATGGCGGCGCCGATCCGCTTTACGTCGCGCGGCGTCTGGTCCGCATGGCGGTGGAGGACATCGGGCTTGCCGACCCGCGGGCGCTGCGCGTGGCGCTCGACGCCTGCGAGACCTACGAAAGACTGGGCTCGCCCGAAGGGGAGCTCGCGCTCGCGCAGGCCGCCGTCTATCTGGCGGTGGCGCCGAAAAGCAACGCCGTGTACATGGCCTACAACAGCGCGCGGGAGCTGGTCGGCAAGGACAAATCGCGGCCGGTGCCGGAGCACCTGCGCAATGCGCCGACGCAGCTCATGAAGGAACTCGGATACGGACGCGAGTACCGCTACGCGCACGACGAGGCCGAGGCTTATGCCGCCGGCGAAACCTACTTCCCCGAAGGCATGACGCCGCCGTCATTCTACGAACCTACGTCACGCGGTCTCGAAGCGAAGATACGCGAGAAGCTCGAGCATTTCAGGGCGCTGGACCGGAAAGCCGGAAAGCGGCGCGATTCGTAAGTCAGAATTTCCGGTAGTGTCTCAGTGAGACGCTACCGAATTTCCTGCGTGCTGGCCGGTGCGCACAAACTCCGCGATAATGTCCGGCCAATTTTGCTTTTTCCGTCTGGTTGGACAGCCATGCTCGATATTCAATCGTTGCGCAGCGATCTGTCAGGCGTAGCCGCCCGGCTCGCAACCCGGGGTTACACGCTCGACGTCGCCGCATTCGAGGCGCTCGAATCCGAGCGCAAGAAAGTGCAGGTCGAGACGCAGGAGCTGCAGGCGCGGCGCAATCAGTTTTCGAAGCAGATCGGACAGGCGAAAGCGAAGGGCGAGGACGCGACGGCATTGATGGCGCAGGTCAACGCGCAAGCCGATCAATTGAAGGAACTGGAGCGCCGTCTTGCCGGGATACAAAGTCGGCTGAACGAATTTCTGCTCGTCGTGCCGAACCTGCCGCATCCGAGCGTGCCTCAGGGCACTTCCTCGGAGGACAATGGGGAAGTGCGGCGCATCGGCACGCCTCGCGCTTCCGACTTCGCCGTCAAGGACCACGTCGATATCGGCACCGCGCTCGGCATGCTCGATTTCGATACGGCTGCCAAGATTGCGGGCGCGCGGTTTGTGGTGATGAAGGGGGCACTCGCGCGCCTGCACCGTGCAATCGGGCAGTTCATGCTCGATGTCCACACGCAGGAGCACGGCTATACCGAGGTCTATGTGCCTTATCTCGTCAATGCCGATAGTGTCCAGGGCGTGACGAGCCTGCAAAAATTCGCGGGCGATCTCTTCGCAGTGCCACGCGAGAACGACGAAAAGTTTTATCTGATCCCGACCGCGGAAGTGCCCGTGACCAACATGGTGCGCGATGACATCCTGGCGGCGAATGCGCTGCCGCTGCGCTACGTCTGTCATACGCCTTGCTTTCGCAGCGAAGCGGGATCGTACGGCAAGGACACGCGCGGCATGATACGCCAGCATCAGTTCGACAAGGTGGAGCTGGTGCAGATCGTCCATCCCGAAAAATCGTACGCGGCGCACGAGGAACTCACCGGGCACGCCGAGGCGATACTGAAGCGCCTGGAACTGCCCTATCGCGTGATGACCTTGTGCACCGGAGATACCGGATTCGCCGCGGCGAAGACCTACGACATCGAGGTGTGGCTGCCGGGGCAGAACGCGTACCGCGAGATTTCGTCATGCAGCAACTTCGAAGCGTTCCAGGCGCGTCGCATGCAGGCGCGCTTCCGGAATGAGAAAGGCAAGCCGGAGTTCGTGCATACGCTGAACGGCTCAGCGCTCGCTGTCGGCCGCACGCTCATCGCCATCATGGAGAACTGCCAGCGCGCGGACGGCGGTGTGGAGATTCCCGCGGCGTTGCGGTCGTACCTGGGGGGACAGAAAGTCATCGAGCCCGCGCGCGGTTAGCTAGGCGGTCCGGTGGGTGCGCTGGTAAAATCGCGCGCTCCGGAGAGATGCCAGAGCGGTTGAATGGGCCGGTCTCGACAACAATGCGCGCTTTTCGCATTGTTGCGGCGCAGGCTAACCTGCACTGAAGGAACGCAGGTTAAGCGCTGCGCGCGGCCGGAGCCAAAACCGGTCTACTGAGGTTGCGTCACAACGGAGAGATGCCAGAGCGGTTGAATGGGCCGGTCTCGAAAACCGGTATACGCGCAAGCGTATCGTGGGTTCGAATCCCACTCTCTCCGCCAGTAGTGATATATAAAACAATAGCTTACTTTAGTTATCATAAACCTACCCACAATTCAAACCACAGATGGGGAAGGCGAGCGGGCGATCTCCCCTCAGGCCATACGTGCTGTTCGCGCCCGTGATGGACGACAGAACGCCAGCGCGCTGTCGTTCCTTGAACGGGACCGTGAAGCACCATGAGGACGCTTTTTGGACCGAGCATCCTGTACCGTGCTGCGGAGAATGCAGATGCGCGCTCATCGATCTCTCCGCACGCGAAGTCGTTCGTATGGGTAGAGCCGACGAGCTTCGCCCGGAGCCCGTTCCTGCCCCGTTGGACAAATCCCGCCTGACGGATGGGCAGGCCGGCTTTATCGATTGACTCGACGCCGAGATAGCGCGCCGCGGGCGCCGCTAAGAGCGCAGCCAGCGCGCGCTCGAGCGTCGGCACGCGCGTAGGGTGGTGCGGATCCAGCATGCGCCGCGCCTCCTTCTCATGTACCTGCATCCGGCGCGCAAGCTCGGACTTCGATACGCCCTGTTTCTGCATTTCGAGAAAGACGGCCGCCTTCAGCGCGGTTGTAATCGGCGTCGATACCATGCGCTCGCCGCGCCTGGCACGCGACGGCGCGGGGACCTCAAGGCCGTCCTCGATCCGGCCCTCGATCGCCGCCTGCAGCGCGCCCTCGGATTCACTCAGCGCCTCCTCGATGGTGTTGCCCTGGGTGATCGCCTCGGGTAGATCGCGACAGGTGACGACGTAGCCGCCGTCCTTGCGGTCGCGGGTGAGTTTCACGGGGTAGGTGAAGTACCGCATCAGGCTACGCCGCGAGCTTGAGCGGTTGCACCTTCGGGCGACGCTTCTTCGCTGCCTGCCACAGATCATAAGCGGCCTGCATCTGAAGCCACGATTCTGCCGATCCGCCGAGCGCCGCGGCAAGCCGCAACGCCATGTCCGCACTCACCGCCGCACGGCCGTTCACCACGCGCGAAAGCGCAACACGCGAGACTCCGAGATTGCGCGCGAAGTCGCTCACCGAAATTCGGTCATCGGCGAGTACCGTGTCCTGGAGCACTTCGCCAGGATGCGGCGGGTTATGCATGCGCGTAGTCGTCATCGTCGTTTCCCTTCAGTGATAGTCCTGGTAATCCACGAGCACGGCGTCTGATCCCTCAAAGGTGAAGGTCAGCCGCCAGTTTCCACTTACCGACACGGCCCAATGGCCCTTTAGACCGCCAGTCAGTCGATGCCATTTCCAGCCCGGCAAATTCATGTCCTCGGCACTCTGTGAAGCGTCGAGGCGACCGAGCTGAACCTGAAGCCTCTTCGCATGCTGCGGCTGTATCCCGGCTTTCGATCCCGTCCTGAAGAACCGCTCTATCCCCTTGTGGCGAAAACTCCTAATCATCGCGACTCCCTGTTCTTGTTGTTATTGGGAATATGGGAGTGTATCGCATGGCGATACACGAGTCAACCTGTTAGCACCGTCCGGGCCCGCCCGCGGGATTGAGCTTGCCGTGCCTGTCCGCCTTGACCCAGTTACGCAACGTCTGCTCGACCAGCCCCAAGTCCCGTGCCACCGGCCCGATTCCCCGCCCATCCTTGAGGCGCTTGACCGCCAG
>JBQTHU010000112.1:0-2554 GCA_052389535.1 Betaproteobacteria bacterium
TCCTTCACCCACTTCGCCCACGTCCGTACGTCGTTCGCGAGCTGCTTGTTATGCTCCTGCGGAGTGCTGCCGACGTACTCCGCACCCATATCGGTGAGCCGTTTCTGCACATCGGGGCGCTTGAACACCTTCACCATCTCGGCGTTCAACCTGTTGATGATCGGCGCTGGAGTCGCAGCGGGCACGATCACGCCATACCATTCCCTGATGTCGAGTCCGGCGGGCGGCGGCACGCCGGCTTCAGTCATCGTCGGCGTGTCGGGCAGCGCCGGCATGCGCTTCATGCTGGTGACGGCGAGCGGTCTGATGCGCTTCCCGTGTATGAGCGGCACCGCGGACGGCATCGAAGTGAAGCCGAAGGTGACTTCGCTTCCCGAGAGCGCGGCCATGGCGGGACCGGCGCCCTTGAACGGAACGTGGATCATGTCCGTGCCGGTGATGCGCTTCAGCACTTCGCCCGACAGATGATGCAGCGACCCTGCGCCGGACGACGAAAAAGTGAGCTGCCCCGGTTTCTCCTTGGCCATGCGAATGAGATCCTGCAGTGTCTTCACCGGTGAGGCCTGCGGCACGACGATGACGTTCGTCACCCACGCGAGCAGCGAAACGCCGGCGAAATCGCGCACGGCATCGTAGGGAAGCCTGGTGTACACGCTGGCGCTGATGGTGTACGGTCCGCTCGGCACCATCATGATCGTGTACCCGTCCGGCGGCGCCTTCGCGACGATCGCCGCGGCAAGGGTGCCGGTTGCGCCGCCGCGATTATCGACCACCACCGACTGGCCGATCGACTCGGGCATGTGATGCGACAGGATGCGCGCGAGGGCGTCGGTCGCGCCGCCTGGCGGAAATCCGACCACGAGCCGGATCGGGCGTTCGGGGTATTTGCCGCCCTGCGCGCTCGCAGGCTGTGCTGCGATACCCAAGCCGGCGAACAGTACTGCGACGACCGCTTGTTTTCTCACGACTTCCTCCTTGAATGAAGACGCATCTTAGAGTGCCTAACATAATGATCCGCGTGGTGCACTGTTACGATTTTGGCTCAGGATGCGGAGCTCGCCGCCGAATCGGGGGATTTACTCTCCGTCGGGCAGCTGCCCCGTCGCGCACTTGAAGCTCACGAAGCGCGTCCCTTCCTCGAGCGCGGTCTGCTCGTGTTCCTGGTCGCTCAGGATAAGCGCGACTTCGCCGGGCCCGATTTCGCGCGTCTCGTCCCCTATCCGCATTCTCAGCCGCCCGGAAATGACGAGCATCATCTGCTCGCTCCTGTGGTGATGCGGCTTCGCCCCCGTGCCTCTCGGCTCGGTGTACCAGCCGATTTCGAGTTCCTTCCCGGTGATCGTCGCGCCGTAGGCGGTGGAATGTCCCGGCGCCACCACCGCGCCGGGCAGGTCGTCGAGCTTGAAGAATGGCATGGCTTTGTCTCTTTCGGAGAATGAGGTCGTAGTCTATTCGCTGCCCAACACTTTGTGCAGCGTATGCCGCCGGTTTCGCGTAAACGGCCTGACCTGCGTCGGCCAGCGTCCCGCGTCCACTGCCTTCGCCCAGGCCGCACTGGTCAACACATCGGGGCTTTCGAGTTCGAGGATGCAAACATAGCGAGGCACACCCTGCGTATCGGCGGTCTTGGTCTCGCCGCCCATCGTGATGCGCAGCGTGTCGAGCACGGCTCGCGTCACGGAAATTACGCCCGGTACCCGGCGCAGATGCGGAACGTGTTCCTGGTCGTAGACCTCGTTGAAAAGCGCTTCCTTGTCCGGATCGACGTCCATGGCGGCGGTGAAAATCCACTTTTCGGTGACAGGCATGGTTCCCACCTTACTGCCGCGACACGTCCGCCAACTTGATGACGCTGGCGTACTTGTTAATTTCCGATCGGATGAACTTGCCGAAAACCTCCGGGCTGCCGCCCTTCGCGTCCAGCCCGGCGTTGTGAAAGCGTGACTTCAGCTCGGGATTGCGCAGGACCTTGTCCGTCTCCGCGCTCAGCCGGATGACGATATCGTGCGGGGTCTTCGCCGGCGCCATCAGACCGAACCAGTTGGTGGACTCGTAGCCCGGCAGTCCCGCCTCGATGAAGGTCGGCACGTCGGGGATCGCGGCGAAGCGCTCCCGACTGCCGATCGCGATCGCACGCAGCTTGCCGGACTGGATCAGCGGCTGCAGCGCGGGCACGCCCGAGATGATCATCTCGACGTGGCCGCCCACCGCGTCGGCGAGCGCCGGATTGTTGCCCTTGTAGGGCACGTGCACGATATTGATCTTCGCCATCACCTTCAGCAGCTCGCCTGCCATGTGGTTCGAGCCGCCGACACCGGAGGAGGCGAAGTTGAGCTTGCCGGGGCGGGCGCGCGCGAGCGCGATCAGCTCCTTGAGATTTTTCGCCGGCAGCGACGGGTGAACCGAGAGCACGTTCGCGCCCTGCACGCACCACGAGACCGGGACGAGATCGCGCAGCGTGTCGTAGGGCGGCTTGGCGAGCAGGCTCATGTTGATCGCGTTGGCTGCGCCGCCCATCAGCAGCGTGTAGCCGTCGGCGGGCGCCTTCACCACC
>JBQTHU010000113.1:0-4586 GCA_052389535.1 Betaproteobacteria bacterium
GTGCACGGCGTGCTCGTTCGCCTTGATGGCGTCGAGGTAACGCCCCACCCGGATGTAGATGTGACCCGGCATGTGGACGATGTGGCCCGCGCCGGGCATGAGCTTCGCGAGCCGCTCCGCGGCCGGCACGGCGCGCTCCGGCTGCACGGCTTCCACGGCATGAATGTAAAAATGATTCGCGCCGGGATGATCGGGGTTCGCCTTCAGCACGCGCTCGAGTTGCGCGAGCAGCTCCGGCGTGTGCTTCCGCGGTTTCTCATCGCGCGTCCAGTAGTTCCACGGGCTCAGATCCATCAGCGCCTCCGCGTAGAGCGTGCGCGCCTCCAGATCATCCGGGTACTGGCGCACGACATCCCGCAGTGCGTTTGCATACGCCTGGTCCAGGGAAGCACGCTCTTCGGGCGGATTGGCGACGTAGCGGGTGGCGAGCGCACGGATGAGGACGCGCTCTTTCGCGCTGGCGTTCCCTTCGAGCCTGATCGCTCTCTGGATCGCGGCATAAGCCGCACGACCCGTTTCCGCGTCCATCGGGACGTTGATATTCGGCCCGAGCGCCAGCGCGATGCCCCAGGGCAGCATGGCGCTGGCCGGGTCCAGCCGAGCGCCTTCCTCGAATGCACGGATCGCCTCCTGATGATTGAAGGCGTAGTAAAGGCGCATGCCCTGATTGAAATAGCGCTGGGCGAGCGGGTTCCGCGTCGTGACGCGGTATTCGTGCGTGCCGAGGTTGTCATAGAGCGGCACCCTGCCCTTGGCGTGTTGCGTCGCGCCGTGCCTGGCATGGTTCGCGCCGCTATCCCGGCAGGCGAGCGCAGATGCAGGGAACGCAGCGGCGACGGCAATGGCGAGAGCGGAAATGACAGCGGTTTTCATGATGGCCTGTTCCTTTCATTGCTCAGGGCGCGAATCCTACTCGCGGCACATGACCCGCGCATGTCGGACCGGTATCGGATCGTTTCAGTTTTGTATCAAAGGTGGCGCCGAGCCGCCTGATGCGGCACCATGCGGCCGCATGTGGCAGTGCAGTTTGTTCAGAAAAATGTCCCCCGACGGCTTGAGCAGGAAATAGTCGCGGATAAACACCGTCCGGACGACGGCCGCTATTTTCGGGAAGTCCTCCCACCGCCCGGCGCAAGTTCCACAACCCGGACCTTGACGCCGCCTCCCGGGCCCAGGCATGACCGAGCGCGACAGCGCGCCCGCTAATGACGTTGCAGCCGCATCGCGCAGCCTGTCAAAATACCGCCTCCCGTAACACCATGCCCGACTGCTCGACCCACATTTGACCTACTGCAGCGCGGATGCGCACTGAATCGGATATCCCCCCCCCCGCCGACTGGCAAGCCTGGCAAGACCGGATACACGCGGCAAGATCGGACGACGCGGCGCTGCTGCGCCTCGCGCACCAGGCACCCGGCGTGGAACTCAAGTTGAGCGCCATCGAGGCGCTGTCACAGGAAGACTCGTTCCGGCGGGCGATGCGCGAGTTCCGTGATCAGGACAAGCGCCTGTACCGCGCGGCCCGGTCCGGCTGGCAGGCTAGGAGCGGCAAGCGCAAGACCGTCAGCAAAGCGGAAGCGTTGATCGGCAGCGCCCGCGATCTGCTCGCGCAGGACCTCATTCCCGTCAATCGCGCGGTGGAGCTGGATCGGGCGTGGGCCGCGCTCGATCCCGCCTTGCTCGATTCCACGCTGCAGTCCGAATTCACCGCGCTCAGCACGCAGCTCGGGGCCAGGGCGCGCGCGCACGGCGAAGGCGAACGCGCGACAGCCGGCTGGCTGACGGCCATCGATGAGGGCATCGCGCGCCTGAAAGCGAGCCTCGCCGGCGTCGCGTCCGGCGAGCTGCCGCCGACGGCGGCGCAGGATCTCGCCTCGCGGGTGCTGGAATTGCTCTGCAACATTCCGGAATCCGACGATCCGCGCCGCCACGACAAGACGGACGCCGCCAACCGGGCGCTCGCGCTGGCATCGAGCGTGGCGCAGCGCGCCGATATTCTGCGGACCCTGCCCGCGCCGGGCGCTGTCGACGAGCCCGCCGAGAAAGCCCGGATCGAGCAGTGGCGAGACATTCCTGAAGTCTCCGAGCCGGACCTGCAGACGGTGCTCGCGCATCGCTTCGCATCCTGGCGCAATGCCTGCCTCGAAGAGCGCCAGCACGAGCACGACGAGCGCCGGGCCCGCGAGCAGGAACAGCGGGCCGAGCAGCGCAAGGAGCGCCAGAACGCAATCGAACGCGACGTGACGGCAGCCGAGGCGGCGCACGCGGCCGGACAGGTCGCGGAACTGACGCGGCTCATGGGCGCGATCGAGCACGCGCTCAAAGCCGGGCCCGTGAGCGGCTCGCTCACCCGGCGCATCGATTCGCTGCGCCGGGAGCAGCTGCAGTTGCGCGACTGGCAGCGCTGGAGCGGCCGGCAGGCGCGCGAGCAGCTCGTGGCCGAGGCGCAGGCGCTCGCCACCGCTGCCGCAGGCAAAGTCGCGGTCAAGGCGCACGCCGAAGCGATCGAGAAGCTCCGCGAGCGCTGGAAAGAACTGGACAAGCTGGGCGGCGCGACCAATCAGGCGTTCTGGCTGTCGTTCGACGGCGCATTGAAAACTGCCTACGCGCCCGTCGCCGCGCATCTCGAAAAACTCAAGGCCGCGCGCGACGAGAACCTCGCGGCCCGCAACAAGATTATCGAAACACTGAATCAGGCCGCGCCGCGGCTGCTTCCCACTTCCACTGACAACGCTGCGCCGGCCGCCGATGCGAAGACCGACTGGCGTGCCGTTTCACGCACGCTGGAGGAGGCCCGGATCGCCTGGCGAAAACTGGGACCGGTCGAGCATACCGTGCCGCGCAAGGCGCTGCAGGGCGAGAACGCGGTGACGACCCGCTATGAAGCGGCCGTCCAGTCGCTGCTCGCGCCGCTGAAAAACGCTTACGGCGATGCGACCCGCCAGCGCGAGGCGCTGATCGCCGCCGCAAAGAATCTCGTCACGCCGGAGGGCGTGGTGCGGGAGGCGGTCGGCAAAGTACGCAGGCTGCAGACCGACTGGCAGGCGCACGCGAAGGCGTTGCCCCTGCCCCGGAATGAAGAGAACGCGCTCTGGATCGCGTTCAAACGCGCGACCGACGCGGTATTCACCGGGCTCGATGCATCGCGCGCCGCCAAGGAGGCGGAGTTCGGCGCCAAAACCAGGGCGCGCGAGGAAATCATCGAGCGCGTCGCGGCGTGTGCATCCGGTAATGCAGCCTCCGAAATCAAACGCACGCTGGCTGAAGCGGAGAGCGCGTGGCGCGCCTGTCCCCAGGCGCCCAAGCCGCAGGTCGAGAAGTACGAAAAGCGCTACCGTGCAGCCCGCGCGGCGGCGATGAGCCGTACGAGCGAACTTGCGGCGCATGCGTCACGCGCCCGTTTTGATGCGCTCACGCAGGCCATGGCAATGTGCCGGGAGCGCGAGACATCCGCCGAGCCGGCGTCGGACCTGGAAGCACGCTGGAATGCGATCGAACACTTTCCTGCACCGTGGAAAAAGAAGCTGGAAGCGCGTTTCCTGGGAAGCGAATTCAAGTCGGCCGACAGTCTGTCCGACCTGCTGCTCAATCTCGAGATCGCCTGCGGCATCGAGAGCCCCGCCGAATTCGAAGCCGACCGCCAGCGCCTGAAGCTGCGTGCACTGAAAGAAGCGATGGAGAATCGCCGCGGCGCCGCGACGACTCAGGAAGACATCGAGCGGCGCCTGATCGACATCGCCGCCGTGCCGCATCCGGATGAGCTGTCACGGGAACGCCTCGTGAAAATCATCGCAGCGGTGCAGCGCGCGCAGCGTCGCTAAATTCGCAGGAACCTTACCAGAGCAGCTTGCGGATCCGGGCTCGGTGCACTTCGATGTCGCGCTCGGTCCACTCGCGTACCCGGTAGGTAAATATCCAGGGCAGCGCGGTGTAGCAGTACCAGCCTCCGCCGAGACTCTGGATGTGGCGGTCGCGGTACTGCGCCGCGGCGAGCGCAATCTCGTAGAACGAGAATTCCGGCCGCGCCGGGAAAATCGATCCCGCGGAAAGACTGTCGGTTTTGAGAATCGCGCCCATGCTTGTACGGAGTCCGCTGCTGGCGTCTGATTCTGCACGCCAGTCTCCGGTTTCGCAATCTCCCGAGCACCGCCGGCGAAGACGGAACCTCCATTTTGCCGCGGGTTCTACCGGTACCAGGAGGTGTCATCATGAAACGTGAAAGCACGCCCGCATCCCCTCGCCGTACCCGGCACGCACCCCAGTCTGACAGCACGTCTCTACAGGAACACGATCAGGACAGCGATCCGCCGCGCACCGCCGTCCCGCCCGCCGATCCACACGGCGCCAGACCGCGGTCCCGGCGCATCGAGTCCTGGCCCTCGGAATCCCGGGAGGCCGCGAAGCTCGTGATCGATCAATACGGCGAGCCGGACGAGGCCACGGAGACACAGCTCGTCTGGCACCGGCGAGGCCCGTGGAAAAGGATCGTCGCCACGAAAACTTTTTTCAGGCACAACTTTCCGGCGCCGCATATCGACTCGGTGGAGTCCGTTATCGACTACCGGGTGCCGGTGGACAAGTTCACG
>JBQTHU010000114.1:0-60322 GCA_052389535.1 Betaproteobacteria bacterium
GCGCCGAGCGCGTAGAGCACGCGCTCGAGCCAGTTGGCCCGCCGCGATTCGAACGTCAGTCGTCGCTGATAGTGCTTCTGTTCCATCTGATGTATCAAAGCTACCTTGAACCCATCCCCATCCCAGCCTTCCCCTTTGAAGGGGAAGGAGCACGAGCCTTCCCGTGAGAGGAAGGAGCGGTCTCTCCTTCCCTGCGGCTCGTTCCCTCCCTTTCAAGGGGAGGGTCAGGGTGGGGCGGTCTTCCTTCCCTGCGGCTCATTCCCTCCCTTTCAAGGGGAGGGTCAGGGTGGGGATGGGTTTGCCAAAATAGTCCGACCCTGCCGCCCGGGCGGCGTTCAATAGTCCGGATTGAAACTTTTGATGATGACGCCGCCCGACTTTTCATCAGGCTCGATCGTGATCAGCTTGCGTGCCGCGGATTCCTCGAGCAGCTTGCCGAACGAGCGAAACCCGTAGTAGCTCTCGTTGAAGCCCGGCTTGCGGCGCTTCAAAGCCTGCTTCACCATCGACCCCCAGATGCGATCCTCCGCGCCGCGCTCCTGGAACAGCGCTTCCACGGTTTCCATCACCAGATCGAGCGCTTCCTGCTTCTTGTCGCCCTCCGCCTTCTCCTCCTGAGCGCCTTCTGTCTTGACCGCTTCCGGGGAGGCGGCGGCAGCCTTCTTCCGCGCCGGACGCTTCGCCCGCTGGCGCACGAGGTCGTCGTAGTAGATGAATTCGTCGCAATTGGCGACGAGCAGATCCGAGGACGACGACTTGACGCCCACCCCGATCACGGTCTTGTTGTTCTCGCGCAGCTTGCTCACCAGCGGCGAGAAGTCCGAGTCGCCGGTGATGAGGACGAAGGTATCGACGTGCGCCTTGGTATAGCAGAGGTCGAGCGCATCGACCACCATGCGGATGTCGGCGGAGTTCTTCCCCGACATGCGCACGTGCGGGATCTCGATCAGCTCGAACGCCGTCTCGTGCATCGCGCCCTTGAACTCCTTGTAGCGGTCCCAGTCGCAATACGCCTTCTTGACCACGATGCTGCCCTTCAGCAGCAGCCGCTCCAGCACCCGCTTCATGTCGAACTTGCCGTACTTGGCGTCGCGCGCGCCGAGCGCCACGTTCTCGAAGTCGCAAAACAGCGCCATGTTCTCGGTGTCCTGCGGTGTGGGCATTGGGGGAAACTCCGGCGGGGTGGTGGACGGGTTGTTCTGCGCCGGACTGAATTGTCGGCGTTTACGCCTTGATTTGCAATGGCTCTTAGGTGGCTTGTATCCTCGGAACACACGTCATCCCGGCGTCGGCAGGCACGCCCCGGAAAATGCTTTAAACCGAAACAGGGATCCGGAAAAACGCCTGGATTGCGGCTCATTGTCGGGAACGACGACGGATCGGACACTACCGGTCGGTTGCGTCTTGCGCGATCATTGCGTGGGAATTATTCGAGACCACGACAGTCTGCTTCAGCATGAGCGAGGACCTGTTCGAAAGCCTGCGGGCGGAGATGATGGTGGAGGTGGTCGCCGAGGCCGCGTTGACCGGATCGCATACCGGTCGTGCCGCGTTCGACGAGCGCGTGGTCGGCGTGATCAGCCGCATCCCGCGCCACGAGTTCGTGCCCGTCGAGCTGCAGCCCTACGCGTATCTCAATCGCCCGCTGCCGATCGGCTACGAGAAAACCATTTCGCAGCCGTTCATCGTGGCGCTGATGACAGATCTGCTGGAACTCGAATCGGACGATGTCGTGCTCGAGATCGGCGCCGGCGCAGGTTATCAGGCTGCGGTGCTCTCCGAGCTTGTTCAGCAGGTTTTCAGCGTGGACATCATCGAAGAGCTCGCAGCGGGCGCGGAGAGACGCCTGCGCCGTCTGGGATACAGCAACGTCAACGTGCGCGTGGCAAACGGCTACTACGGGCTTCCGGAGCACGCGCCTTACCACAAAATCATGGTGACCGCGGCGTGCGAGCTGATTCCGACTCCGCTGCTTACGCAACTCAGGCCCGGTGGACGCATGGTCATCCCCACCGGCATTCCGGAGAAGCAGACGCTCACGCTCGTCGAAAAATCAGCCGACGGAAAACTCTCGACGCGCGATGTGCTCCCGGTGCGCTTCTCGGAGCTCGAAGAGCCTGCACCCACCGCCGGCCTCGCATAGCTTCGACGCCAACGCCCCGCCCGCCGCGGCTTGTCGGGCCGCGACAATCCCCGCTATCATGCAGCGCTGACCATGTCGCGCCAGGCCAAGACCATGGCGGTGCTGTTCGCGGACATCTGCGACAGCACCAGCCTCTACTCCAAGCTCGGTGATGCCACGGCGCGCAATGTCGTCAATGCCTGCCTGTCGCTCGTCACCGGGGTGCTGCCGCGCTACGACGGCCGCGCCGTCAAGACCATCGGCGACGAGGTGCTGTGCGTGTTTCCGAGCACCGATCTTGCCGTACTCGCGGCGAGCGAAATGCAGTCGCTCGTGGCCTCCAGCCGCCCCGGCGATTACCCGGTGATGATCCATATCGGGCTGCACTACGGGCCGGTGCTGTTCGAGAACGACGACGTGTTCGGCGACGCGGTGAACGTCGCGGCCTATCTCACGGCGGTGGCCACGCCCGAGCAGATCCTCACCACCGAGACGACGGAGAAATGCCTTTCCGCGGCGCTCAAGTCGTGCGTGCGCCCGGTGTTCCGCGCCATGCTCAAAGGCAGCGCGCAGGAGTCCACGGTGTACCAGGTGCTGTGGCGCACCGACAACCTGCATCTCACCGACGTCAACGTGCATTCCAAGAAGCTCATCCCGGCGGATACGGGCAGCCTGCTGCTGACGCTCGGCGAGCAGCGGCTGCGCATGGACCAGTGGCGGCCCGAGATCAGCGCGGGGCGTGCCTCCGATTGCGATCTCGTGGTGGCGAACAAGTTCGCCTCGCGCAGGCACCTCACCGTTCGGCTGATGCGGACCAATTTCTATCTCATCGATCACAGCATCAACGGCACCTTCGTCTGCCTCGAAGGCGGCGGCGAGGTGCACGTCCTGCGCAGTGAAATGCTGCTCGAGGGCGCCGGCCAGATCGTCCTGGGCCGCAGCCGGGTCGAGCAGCCGAACGAGGTCATCCACTACTCGCGCGATCGCCGGTCGATGTTCCGTAACTGACGTCGGGATGACGGTCTACTTCGTCATCCTGCTGACGGTGCTGACCCACACGGCGTTCAAGGGCAGCAAGGTCGCAGTCTCGCTCTACGCGATCCAGTTCGGCGCGACGCCCTTCGAAATCGGCGTGCTGTTCTCGATGTACTCGGTGTTCCCGGTGCTGCTTTCGGTCTACGCCGGGAAAATTTCCGACCGGCTCGGCGCTCGCCTCCCCATGCTGTTCGGCGCGGGCGGGCTGATGGTCGGGCTGCTGCTGCCGTTCCTCTTTCCGCGACTGGGGTCGCTCTACGCCTCGGCCGTGCTGATCGGCATGTGCTACATCTTCTACACCGTGTCGATCCAGCATCTTGTCGGGGCGGCGGGAGAGGGTCCCGAGCGCACGCGCAATTACAGCCTCTACAGCGTCGGGGTTGCCGTGACCGCCATGCTGGGTCCCACTACGGCCGGATTCGCCATCGATCTCATCGGGCATCGCCATACCTACCTCCTGCTCGCGGTGCTGCCCGGCCTGCCGTTCGTCGCGCTGCTCGTCTTGCGGTCGATGCTGCCGCACATCGCGGTGAAGCACGAAGAGCGCCATGCCCACCGGGTGATGGATCTCGTGCGCGACCCGCCGCTGCGCCGCGCCTTCATCACCGCCGGGCTCGTCGAGACGGGGCTCGAGCTTTTCAACTTCTTTCTCCCGATCTACGGACATTACAGCGGCCTTAGCGCCTCGCAGATCGGAATCTGCATGGGCGCCTTCGCGGCGGCGCTTTTGCTGGTGCGCGGCATCATGCCCCTGCTCGCGCGGCGGACGAGCGAGGAAGCGGTGCTGAGCGGTTCGCTGTTTCTGGCGGGGGCGACCGCGCTGCTTTTCCCGCTGGTATCGAGTTTCGCGCTGCTGACGCTGATGTCATTCGTGCTGGGGCTGGGACTCGGGTGCGGCAGTCCGCTGTCGATGATCCTCGCCTACAATCGCGCCCCGGCGGGTCGCGCGGGCGAGGCGGTCGGGATTCGTCAGACCGTTAACAAGGCGACGGAAGTGGTCATGCCGCTCGTCTTCGGCACGCTCAGCACGGCACTCGGCATGCCGCCGGTATTCTGGATGGAGGCGTTGATACTGGGCTGGGCCGGCGCGCTGATGCGCCGCGACGCGCGGCGCCCGCGCAGCGATGCAAGGGCACCGCAACCCGTGTCGAGCCGCTTGGACGCGTGAGTCTCCCGAAACCCCATCCCCACCCTGGCCCTCCCCTTGAAGGGGAGGGAAACACAACTCCCTCTTCCCCCTCACGGGGAAGGTTGGGATGGGGGTGGGTTTTTGCCTTCCAGTCAGCCTGCGCGTTCATGTTGGTCTGCTGGACGAGCATCGCGGGGGCGCAGCAGACGGCCGCGATTGCGACGGCGCACCCGCTTGCTACGGAAGCGGGCTACGAGATCCTCAAGCAGGGCGGCAATGCCTTCGACGCCGCCGTGGCGGCGGCCGCGGCGCTTGCGGTG
The DNA here is from genome assembly GCA_052389535.1 of Betaproteobacteria bacterium. GTDB lineage: Bacteria > Pseudomonadota > Gammaproteobacteria > Burkholderiales > SG8-41 > DSOT01. Next base: position 4,607 of record JBQTHU010000114.1, read on the forward strand.
GTGGAGCCGTATTCCTCGGGGCTGGGTGGCGGTGGTTTCTGGCTGTTGCATCGCGCATCCGACGGCCATGAGGTAATGGTCGATGCGCGGGAAACAGCGCCCGCTGCGGTAAAGCCCGAGCATTATCTCGATGCGCACGGCAAGCCCATTCCCGGCGCAACGCGACGCGGCGGGCTTGCGGTCGCGATTCCCGGCGCGCCCGCCGGCCTGGTGCATGTGGCTGAACGCTATGGAAGCCTCCCGCTCAGCGCTGCTCTCGCGCCCGCGATCCGCTACGCGCGTGAGGGTTTCAGCGTCGATGCCCGCTACGCGTCGGTTGCAAAGCTGCGCGAGCGATTCCTGCAGGAAGGCGCCGGCACAGCGCCGATCTTCCTCGCCGACGGGCGCGCGCCGCAGCCCGGCCATCTCCTGCGTCAGCCGCAGCTTGCACAGACGCTGGAACGGCTGGCGCGCGAGGGAACGCGAGGGTTCTATTCGGGAGCGGTGGCGCGCGCCATGGTAAGCGCGGTGAATGAAGCAGGGGGCGTGTGGCAGCTCGACGACCTCGAGAATTACCGCGTGGTGGAGCGGCGGCCGGTGCGGTTTCGTTACCGCGACGCCACCATAACGACTGCGGCGCTGCCCTCCGCCGGCGGCATCGCTCTGGCTCAGGCGCTGGCCATGTTGGAGCGCTTTGCGCCCGGTTCGCCGCATGAACCGCACTACGCGCACCTCGTGGTCGAGACGCTGCGCCGGGCGTTCCACGATCGCGCGCGCTTTCTCGGCGACAGCGACTTTGCCGCCGTGCCGGTAGCGGGACTGCTCGAGCGGCGCTATCTCGAACGCCGTGCCGCCACCATCGGGCCCGGCAAGGCGACGCCGAGCACCGCGTTGGGACAGCTCGCGCCTGCGCCTGAGGGCAGCAGCAACACCACGCATCTCTCGGCGGTAGACGACGCCGGCAACCGGGTGGCTGCCACCCTCACCATCAATCTGCTCTTCGGCGCCGGGATCGTCGCCGGCGACACCGGCGTGCTGCTCAATAACGAGATGGACGACTTTACCGTCGCGCAGGAAGTCCCCAACGCCTTTCTGCTGCGTGGTGCGCAGGCGAATGCGATCGCGCCGCGCAAGCGGCCGCTGTCGAGCATGACGCCGACGTTCGTGGAAGATGCCCGCGGCGTGCTGATCCTGGGCTCGCCCGGGGGATCGCGCATCGTGAGTCAGGTGCTGCTCGCGATAATCGAGCACCTGCACGGACCGGAGGTCGATCTCGAGCGCCTGCTCGAACTGCCGCGCTATCACCATCAGTACTGGCCCGACCGCGTGGAAATCGAGCCGCAGGGATTCTCTGAACAATGGCGCGTAGCCCTGATCGCGAAAGGTCACGCGGTGCACGTCGCGAAACGGCGATGGGGCAACATGCAGCTCGTATTCAAGTCGCGCAACGGCATCGCGCAAGCCGCGAGCGATCCGCGCGGTCAAGGCATCGCCTGGTATTAGCTGGCGAAGCTTTGTCTTCGCGGCGTACGCCGGGCTCCACACTTCTTTTCTGGATTCCGGCCTGGCGCCGGAATGACGGGTAGTGTCTCAGTTGAGACACTACCGAATAAACGACCTCGATGATCACGCTGCACGTCACAAGGTGCGACACGTCACTTCGTCATTCCGGACGATGGTCCGGAATCCAGGCTCACTCGTGGATCGCCGCTTCCTCCGGAAAGACGATAATCCATCTCGCAGTCATTCCGTTATCTTGTATCATGAGTGCGTATGAAGACGACATTTCTCGACTTCGAGCAGCCGATCGCCGAGCTGGAAGCCAAGATCGAGGAACTGCGTTTCGTGCAGGACGATACCGCGCTCGACATCTCGGAAGAGATCGCGCGGCTGCAGAAAAAAAGCCAGGCGCTTACCAAAGAAATCTACGGCAAGTTGACGGCGTGGCAGATCGCGCAGGTGGCGCGACACCCGCAGCGGCCGTATGCGCTCGATTACATCAACGGCCTTTTCACCGGGTTCGAGGAGCTGCACGGGGATCGCGCTTTCGCGGACGACGCGGCCGTGGTCGGCGGGCTTGCGCGCTTCAACGAGCAGACCGTGATGGTGATCGGACACCAGAAGGGGCGCGACACCAAGGAGAAGATCTACCGCAACTTCGGCATGCCGAAGCCTGAAGGTTATCGCAAGGCACTGCGCCTCATGAAGCTCGCGGAAAAATTCGGAGTCCCGGTGATGACCTTCGTCGATACCCCGGGCGCGTATCCCGGCGTCGGCGCGGAGGAGCGCGGCCAGTCCGAGGCGATCGGGCGCAATCTCTACGCGATGGCGGAATTGCGCGTGCCGGTCATCTGCACCATCATCGGCGAGGGCGGTTCCGGCGGGGCGCTCGCGATCGCCGTCGGCGACGTGGTGCAGATGCTGCAGTACTCCACGTACTCCGTCATTTCTCCCGAAGGCTGCGCATCGATACTGTGGAAAAGCGCGGATTTCGCGCCGGACGCCGCAGAGACGCTCGGAATCACCGCAACGCGCCTGCGCACGCTCGGGCTGATCGACAAGATCGTGAACGAGCCACTGGGCGGCGCGCACCGCGACCACGAGACGATGCTGCAGAATCTGAAGAAGGCGCTGCAGGACACCTGGCGGCAGATGCGCGACAAGCCGATCGACGATCTTCTCGAAGCGCGTTTCGAAAGACTCATCGGTTATGGCAAGTTCAAGGAAGTCGAGACGAAGTAGCGGTGTTTCGCCGCACGAGCGCGTTGCCGCTGCGCTGAAGGGCCTCGTCAAGGCGGATGACCGCCTCGTTGTGGGCCTGAGCGGCGGCATCGATTCGGTGGTCCTGCTCGATATCCTCGCGCGTGTGGCCTCGCGTTTGCGCTTCGAACTTGCGGCGGTTCACGTCAACCATCGGCTGAGCCCCAACGCCCCGCGATGGGCGAAATTCTGCCGGACGCTGTGTCGCGCGCGCGGCATCCCGCTTCAGGTAATAAAAGTTGCAGTGAAGCGCGGAAACAGCCTGGAAGCAGCGGCACGGGAGGCGCGTTACGCGGTCTTTGCGCAGCGGCGCGCCGATTACGTCGTGCTCGCTCACAACCAGGACGATCAGGCTGAGACGCTGCTGTTGCAGTTGCTGCGCGGCGCCGGGGTCAAAGGCCTCGCTGGAATGCCGCGGCTCGCCCACCAGGGGAGGGTTCGATCTTCGAGTTCCCTGGGCGCCGTGCAGGGCAAACGGCGAGCGCCGGCTGTCCTGCGCCCGCTGCTCGACGTGCCGCGGAGCGCTGTCGAGGCGTATGCGAAGAAACGCAAGCTCGAGTGGATCGACGACGAGAGCAATGCCGAGACGTATTTCCTGCGCAACTTTCTGCGCCATGAGGTGCTGCCCGTCATCGCACGCCGCTACTCTGCGTATCGCCAGACGCTGTCACGATCCGCGGGCAATCTGGCCGAGGCGGCACAATTGCTCGACGAACTCGCCGCCGCCGATCTGCACGCGCACATGGAGGATGGCGCGCTTCCCGTCGCGGCGTTGCGTGCGTTCCGCAAGCCGCGCGCCAAGAACCTGCTGCGCTGTTTCATTGCCCGTCACGGGATCGGCGCGCCGCCCGCCGAGCGCCTCGACGAGGCGCTGCGGCAGTTGTTTACAGCCAGGACGGACGCGCGCGTGCTGATCGACCTGCAGGGAGCCGAACTGCGGCGCTTTGCCGGAAAAGTTTATCTGGTGAAGAGCCTGCCGAAGGATGCACGACTCGTGCGCCGCTGGCGGGGGGAGACCGAAATCGACCTGCCACAACTGGGCGGCGTACTCGTGCTCGCCCGCGACCCTGACCGCGACGGTATCAGCCTTGCCCGGCTTCAGGGGCGCGAGGTCACCATTGCGACGCGAGCGGGTGGCGAGCGCCTGCAGCCCGATGGCAGCCGTCCCCGCCGTACTCTGAAAAACCTTTTCCAGGAGGCCCGCATGCCGCCTTGGCAGCGGGATCGCGTGCCGCTGCTCTACTGCGACGGGCACCTGGTATGGGCGGCAGGCATAGGCGTCGATTGCGCGTACCGTTCCACAGGGAACGAGCCGGCGCTCCGGCCCCTCTGGCGGCCGGTGTAGTAGGTCCCGCCCTTGACGGTAACCGACCATTCCTATACGGTTCCCCTGCAGCCGTCATAACCCCGGTTTTTCCAGGCCGGCGCCAATCAAAAATTGATTTCGAAGGAGGAACTTATGAACCGTACTACGCGGTTTTGGTGGAGCAGCGCAAAGGCAGCCGCGATATTGCTTGCTGCTTTGGCGGGCGTTGGCGCAGGCGGGGACGCTTACGCGCAGGACAAACCCAAGAGAGTGGTGCTTCGCTTCGCGGCGGATTTTCCGCCGCCGCCGCATCCGGCCGGCCTGGCGATGCGTTATTTCGCCGACCGCCTGCCGCAGGTCATCCCCGGCAGCGAGGCGCGGCTTTACTACGCAGGCGCTCTCTATACGGTGCCCGAAGCGTTCGAGGCCATGCGCCACGGCAATCTCGAGATGACGTGGATGCAGATCGGCAAGGCGGCCCCCGTCGATCCGTGGATGATGGCGCTGGTCGGCCCCGGCATCTTGACGACGGTGGGCGCGGTGGACAGCCTGGAGAAGACCAAGACCTACCAGATGCTGACCGACCGGCTGGAAAAGCGGCAGCTCATCAAGGTGTTCGGCGCCGGCCACATGAGTTTCGGCATGGGCGTCGGCGGCAAGCGGCGCTACCAGAAGCCGGAAGATTTCGTGGGCAAGAAAGTACGCAGCATGGGGCCGGTGGAGAATGCGGCGCTCGAAGCCTGGAGAGCGAACCCGGTGGTGATGGGCTTCGGCGAAGTGCCGAATGCCATGGAGTCCGGGGTGATCGACGGGCTGATGACCAGCCTCGGCGGCTGGAACAGCATGCGCGAGCAGGCCCCGTTCTATACCATGGGCGGTGCCGGCGCGTTCGTCGGCGACTACTACATGGTGAGCGCGAGCCGCCGCTGGTGGGATCGACTCGACAAGCCGACGCAGGTCGCACTGCAGAAACTGATCGAAGAGACGGTACAGGTGCAGAAGGAATACAACTGGTGCTTCGACAAGATGGCCTATGAGAAATACGGCACCAAAGATCCGTCGAAACCCGGCGTCTACTGGCTGAATCCACAGGAAGTGAATGCGATGGTCTCTGCCATCGGCGATTCCGCGATCAAGTACGTGAAGAGCAAGACGCCCAAGGAAGCCGCGCCATGGGTCGACACTTTCGTCAAAGAAGGGCGGGAGTTGTCGAAGCAGCACCCTTCCGGCTCCTCGTGGATCGAGAAGGTGGACTGCTCGAAGCATGCTTCGAAGATCGTGATCAAGTAAGCGCTTCGCGATAACCGCGCAGCGGGGAGGATCGACATGGGGAGCGCCGTGATCACCCGGGCCATCATGGTGGCGGCGCTGGCCATGGTTGCGCTCCCGTGCATGGCGCAGACCTATCCCGTGCGCCCGGTCCGCCTGCTGATTCCGTTTCCGCCGGGAGGCGGCGCGGACATCAACGGCCGCCTCATCGGCAAGGCGCTGACCGAACGCTGGGGCGTTCAGATCGTGGTGGACAATCGGCCGGGCGCGTCGAACATGATCGCGTCGGAGATCGTCGTCAAATCCGCGCCCGACGGCCACACGCTGCTGATGGCCACCGCGACGCACGCAATCAATCCCAGCATGTTCGTGAAGCGGCCGTATGACGAAATGCGGGACTTCACCCCGATCGTGGTCGTCTCCAAGACGCCGAACATGATCGCAATCAACCCCACGGCGCCGTTCAAGGCCATACCGGACATGGTCTCGTGGGCCAAGGCGAATCCCGGCAAGGTGACCTACGGCACCGGCGGTCATGCGACCCACCAGCACATGGCGGTCGAGATGTTCCGGGCGCTCGCAGGCATCGACATCACGCACGTGCCGTACAAGGGCGGCGTGCCCGCAATCAACGATGCGATCGGGGGTCGCGTCATGATGGCTTCGGTGTCGGTGCTCGGGCTCGCGCCCTACCACAAGGCGGGGCGGCTGCGCGGGATCGCTGTGAGCAGTGCCAGGCGCTCCCCAATGGTGCCGGATATCCCGACCATCGCCGAGCAGGGCTACCCCGGATTCGAGGTCATCTACTGGCTGGGTCTGATCGGCCCTGCGAAGATGCCGCCGGCCGTGGTGGCGAAGATCAACAAGGACGTCAACGCCGCGCTCAAGGCGCCCGATGTGCGAGACCAGTTCCTCGCCCAGGGAGGGGAACCCGCGGGCGGAACGCCGCAGGAATTCGACGGGCTCATCAAGCGCGAAATAAAAGAATGGATCGATACCGTGAAGCGAGTCGGTCTCAAGCCACAGTGACGATTCGCTAGGAGGAGGAGTGGAGAAAGCCTATGTGCTGTGGCGGACATTTCAGGATCGTATCGTAGCGCCTGCAGCCTCGGTGTTGCTGCTGGGCTGCACGCTGCTCGCACTGCTGGAAATCTTCCGCCGCTACATCCTCGGCTATTCGTTCGAATGGCAGCAGGACGCCGTGACGTTTTTCACGCTGAGCGGCGTCTATCTTTACTTCTCGATCTCGCAGCGCCGTGACGATCACCTCATGGTGACGGTGGCGCCGGAAGTGCTCACGGCGTTCGGCCGGCGGTACATCGCAGAACTGGTGAAGGTCGTCTCGCAGATCATCGCATTTCTGTTCCTGATCGCCGTGGTGTGGTGGGGCATTCCGGAAGTCGAGGACAGTTTCCGCTACGAGACCCGCACCGAAAGCCTGGCCTTTCCCATGTGGCCGTTTCTCGCGGTGCTGCTGACGGGATTTGCATTCATGGCGGTTACCTTGTTTTTCCAGATCTATCGCGGGATCCAGAAGCTGCGCGGGCGCACCGTGCTGGAAGAGCCGCCGGACACCGAGACCGCGCTGCACTGAAAACGCCGCAAGGCAAGACAATAAAGGGGAGGCGATGAGTATCACGGGTATCGTTGCGCTGGTACTGCTGCTGCTGAGCGTGCCGATCGGCATCGCGCTCAGCGCGGCGAGCGCGGCCTACATTCTTATCGATCCTCTTCTGCAGCCCGAAGTCATATTCCGAGCCTTCTTCAACTTCATCAGCCGCTACTCGCTGATGGCGATCCCGCTGTTCATCTTCGCGGGCTTTCTCATGGAGCGCACCGGGCTGGTGGCGCAGCTCTTCCGCTTCGCCGATGCGCTGGTCGGCTGGCTACCCGGCGGATTCGGCGTGGCCACCGTGGTCGCCTGTGTGCTGTTCGGCGCGATTTCAGGCTCCAGCGTCGCGATGGCGGCGGCGATGAGCGTCATCGCCATCCCCGAAATGCGGAAGCGCGGCTATCCCGATTGGCTGGCAGGGGGCCTGGTGGCGACCGCGGGCGGGATCGCGATGCTGATTCCCCCGAGCATCATTCTGCTGCTCTACGGCCTCGTCACCGAGACTTCGGTCGTCAAGCTGTTCTTTGCCGGTGTGATCCCCGGCCTGATGCTGGCGCTCGGAAATATCATCACGGTGATGGTCATCGCCATCTATCTCAAATTGCCGCGCAGCAAATACGACGGCAGCCGTCTCCTGCCGGCAACCATTGGGGCGCTGCCGGCGCTCGGCATGCCGGTGGTGATCCTCGGCGGCCTGTATGGCGGGCTTTTCACGCCCACCGAGGCGGCCGCAGCGGCGTGCGGTTACGCGCTCCTTTACGGGCTGATCGTCGGCCGACGGGAATTCCTGAAGCAGATCCTGCCGGTCGCCGCACGCTCGCTCAACCTGACGGCGGTGATTCTTTTTCTCGTCGGCAGCGTCGGCGTGTTCCAGTTCCTCGCGGCGAATCTCTACTGGCCGCAGAGAATCACCGAGACCGTGGTGAGCTGGGGGCTGACGCCGCTCGGCTTCATCTTTGCGTTCATGGGCGTGCTCCTCATACTCGGCATGCTGGTGGATGGCGTGGCGATGGTATTGCTGACCGTTCCGGTGGTCTTTCCGGTGGCGATGGCGATGAAGATCGATCCGGTCGCGCTCGGCGTTATGATCACCCTCAACGTGGAGACCGGGGTGGTTACGCCGCCGGTGGGCCTCAACCTGTTCGCAGTCGCAGGTACCTCCCGAATTCCGATCACACAGGTGCTGAAAGGGACCATACCGTTCTTCCTAGGAGATCTTACCGTGCTGTTTCTGGTGATTTTCTTCCCGGAACTGGCGACCTGGCTCCCCAATCTCCTCGTCAAAGACGTCTTCCAGTAAGACAACTGTTCCATCGCGTAAGGCTAGCGCACGCAGCCGCGTGCATTGGACTGAAATCTCTTTAGTTCAAAGCCTTATCGTGATATTCTTGCGGGTTAATTCCAGACCCACAAGGCGATTTCATGGCGGCAGTCGAACGCACCTTGTCCATCATCAAGCCGGATGCCGTGGCCAGAAATCTGATCGGGCAGATCTACGCCCGCTTCGAACAGGCGGGGCTGAAGATCGTTGCGGCGCGCATGATGTACCTCTCGCGCAGCGAGGCAGAGGGCTTTTACGCCGTACACCGCGAACGCCCGTTCTTCAGGGACCTGGTTGAATTCATGACCTCCGGGCCGGTGATGGTCCAGATTCTGGAAGGCGAGAACGCCATCCAGAAGAACCGCGACCTCATGGGCGCTACCGATCCGCGCAAGGCGGCGCCCGGCACGATCCGCGCTGACTTCGCACAGAGCATCGACGCCAACGCCGTGCATGGTTCCGACTCGCCGCAGACGGCTGCGACGGAGATCGGGTATTTCTTTCCGGCGCTCGACATCTTTTCGCGCTAGCAGCCGATGACGGTCAATCTGCTCGGCCTCGACGGCCGGCAACTTCAGGAATTCTGCGCCGGGCTCGGTGAAAAACCGTACCGCGCGAAGCAGCTCATGCGCTGGATACACGCGGGCGGCGCGGATGATTTCGCAGTCATGACGGACGTCTCGAAGACGCTGCGCGAAAAACTCGCCGAAGTCGCCACAGTCAGCGCGCCGAAGATCGTGCGTGACACGACCGCGCCGGACGGCACCCGTAAATGGCTGCTCGATGTCGGAACCGGTAACGCCATCGAGACGGTGTTCATCCCGGAAACGGGGCGGGGAACGCTCTGCATATCCTCGCAGGCGGGCTGCGCGCTGGAGTGCAGCTTCTGCTCGACCGGACGCCAGGGGTTCAACCGCAATCTGAGCCTGGCCGAAATCATAGGCCAGCTGTGGCTCGTGAACCGCGCGCTGGGACGGGGCGTTACGGCGGAGCGTCCGATCACGAACGTGGTGATGATGGGCATGGGCGAGCCGCTCGCCAATTTCGACTACGTGGTGGGCGCGATGGGGCTCATGCTCGACGATTCGGCCTACGGCCTCTCGCGCCGGCGTGTCACGCTCAGCACCTCGGGCCTCGTGCCGGCGATCGATCGGTTGCGCGAGGCATGCCCGGTGGCGCTCGCCGTGTCGCTGCACGCGCCGGATGACGCCCTGCGTGACCGGCTGGTGCCCATCAACCGAAAATATCCGATCCGCTCCCTGCTCGAAGCGTGCGTGCGCTACCTCGACAAGGCGCCCCGTGATTTCGTAACCTTCGAATACGTCATGCTCGCGGGGGTGAACGATAGCGTGGATCAGGCGCGCAGGCTTGCAGCGCTGCTGGAAACGGTGCCCTGCAAGATCAACCTCATTCCGTTCAATCCGTTTCCGGATTCCGGCTATACGCGCTCCGGGCCGGACGCGATCGCGCGCTTCCGGGACGTGCTCGCGCGCGCGGGCTACACGGTCACGACGCGCAGGACGCGCGGTGACGACATCGATGCGGCGTGCGGCCAGCTGGCGGGAGAGGTCCGGGACCGGACGAAGCGCAAACAACGCAGAGCGGAGGCTGCGGCGACATGAACGCGAGCCGAGTTGTGATCCTGCTGTTTATGCTCATCATGGCCGGGTGCGAGACGCAGCCGCTGCAGCCCGAGGTGCGTCCCGACCGGGACACCAGCGGCGGCGAGGCGGATGCCCGGATGCGCGCGCGCATCCATACGGAGCTTGCGGCCGGCTACTACGAACTGGGCAACATGAACATAGCGCTGGAGGAGACCAATATCGCGCTGCGTGCCGATTCCGCTTACAGCCCGGCCTACAACATCGCGGGACTCATCTATGCCGTGCTCAAGGAAGACCAGCTCGCGGAGCAGAATTTTAAGCAGGCGCTCCGGATCAACCCGTCCGATTCGGACGCCAACCACAACTACGGCTGGTTCCTGTGCCAGCGGAACCGGGTGCCCGAAGCGCTCAAGGCCTTTCAGGCCGCGCTGCGCAACCCGTTGTATCAAACCCCCGACCGCACCTACCTGAATGCAGGATTGTGCGCGCGGCAGACGGGCGATCTGGCGGCGGCCGAGCAGCATTTCCAGAATGCACTGCGCACACGCCCGTCGCAGCCGCAGGCGCTGTACCAGCTCGCTGATCTCACCTACGCCCGCGGGGATTTCGCCTCGGCGAAGCAGTATCTCAACCGGCTGACGAAGGTTGCGCAGCCGGGCGCGGAAGTGCTGTGGCTCGGCGTGCGGATCGAGCGCCGGACGGGCGATCGCAGTTCCGAAGAAAGTTATGCGCACCGCCTGCGGAACAATTTCCCCGACTCCAAGGAAGCCCGCGCGCTGCTCGCAGGCCAGAGCGAATGACCGATATGGCGGACGATCCGGAACTTCGCATGCGCGACCGCGGGCCGGGCGCTGTGTTGGCGGCGGCCCGTACCGCGCAGAACCTGTCGGTCGCCGATGTGGCGCGCCAGTTGAAGCTCTCGGCGAGCCAGGTGAACGCGCTCGAGGCGGGTGAATTCGAGCGGCTGCCCGGACCGGTTTTCGTTCGAGGATTCGTCCGCAATTACGCGCGACTTCTCCGGCTGGACCCCGACCGGCTGCTCGACATGATGTCCGACGCGCCCGGCACCGAGTTGCGAAACGAGATGCCGACCGCGCGCGGCGTGCCGTTCAGCACCGGGTCGGCACGGCGCTGGCCCCGTTACGTCATGCTGGTCGCCTTGCTGGCAATCGGCGCGCTCGCGGCCTATGAATTCCACTGGAGCGAGCGCGCGGCCTCGTCGCCTGCTCCGGCTTCGACGGCGGCCGTGCCGCCCAAGCTGACGCTGCCCGCGAGCGCCGTGCCGGCACCCGCGGCAAGCGCGGTGCGTTCGCAAGCTGATCAGCGCGTGCGGGAACCTGCATCTGAGCCCGTGACGACGGCGCCGGCGGCCACGACGGCACCTCCGGAGCAAGCACTGCTGCGCTTCGTATTCAAGCGCGATTCGTGGGTACAGGTGCGCGAGGCCGACGGCCGGACGATATTCACGCGACTCAATCCGGCCGGAACCGAGCAGCAGGTGACGGGCAGGCCGCCTTTTTCGCTCGTGATCGGCAATGCCGATGGTGTTTTGCTGAGCTATGACGACCAGGCGATCGATCTCGTGCCTCACATCGCGGGCGGCGGCGTGGCGAGGTTGACGCTCAAATGAGCTGCTACCCGATCCACGGCCCGGCACCGCGGCGCAAGACGCGCCAGGTGCGCGTCGGCAACGTTCTCGTCGGCGGCATCGCGCCCATTGTGGTGCAGTCGATGACCAACACGGACACTGCCGACGCTGCGGCGACGGTTCAACAGGTTGCCGATCTGGCACGCGCCGGCTCGGAGATCGTCCGCGTCACCGTCAACAATGCCGAGGCGGCCGCACAGGTGCCCCGCATCCGCGAGCGGCTCGACCGCATGGCGATCAACGTGCCGCTGGTGGGCGACTTCCACTTCAACGGCCACCGGCTGTTGACCCGGCATCCCGCGTGCGCCGAAGCGCTCGCCAAGTTGCGGATCAATCCGGGCAACGTCGGGCGCGGCACGAAACGCGACGAGCAGTTCGCCACCATGATCGAGTTTGCGTGCCGCTACGGCAAGCCGGTGCGGATCGGCGTCAACTGGGGCAGTCTCGATCCGGAACTGCTCGCCCGCATGATGGATGAGAACGCCCGCTGTCCCGCGCCCGAGGACGCCGCCGTGGTGACGCGCAAGGCGCTGGTCGCGTCCGCGCTGGAGAGCGCGCGCGAAGCGGAGGCGCTGGGCCTGCCCGGCGATGCCATCGTCCTGTCGTGCAAGGTAAGCGGAGTCCAGGATCTCATCGCCGTCTACCGTGAACTGGCTGAGCGTTGCGATTATCCGCTGCATCTCGGACTCACCGAGGCGGGAATGGGATCCAAAGGCGTCGTCGCTTCGACGGCCGCGCTGTCGGTGCTGCTGCAGGAGGGCATCGGCGATACGATCCGCATCTCGCTTACGCCCGAGCCCGGAGGCGACCGCACGAAGGAGGTTGTGGTGGCCCAGGAAATCCTGCAGACCATGGGATTGCGCTCGTTTGCGCCCATGGTCATCGCCTGCCCGGGCTGCGGCAGGACGACCAGCACTTTCTTCCAGGAACTGGCCGACCGCATCCAGAGCTATCTCAGAAAGCAGATGCCGGTCTGGCGTGAGCGCTATCCGGGCGTCGAGACCATGCATGTCGCCGTCATGGGGTGCGTGGTCAATGGACCGGGCGAGAGCAAGCATGCGAACGTCGGCATCAGCCTGCCGGGCTCGGGCGAAAATCCTGTTGCGCCGGTGTATGTCGATGGGGTGAAGACGGTCACGCTGAAGGGCGAGGACATCGCCGGCGAATTCCAGCAGATCGTCGAGCGGTATGTAGTCGATCACTATTCCAGGACGACGGGTGTAGCTGCGGATGCGACCGGCGAGCCGGCGCATGCGGGTTGACCGGCTGCTCTCAAGCAATAAATGACCGCAAGGATCAGCGCGATTCGGGGGATGAACGACGTCCTTCCCGAGGAGGCGGGGCTGTGGCAGGCGTTCGAGGACAGCGTGAGGCGCTGGACGCGCGCTTACGGCTACCGCGCGATCCGCACGCCGATACTGGAACGCACGGAACTCTTCGTGCGTTCCATCGGCGAGGCGACGGATATCGTCGAAAAGGAAATGTACACCTTCGTCGACGAATTGAACGGCGAGCGCCTTACGCTGCGGCCTGAAGCGACCGCCGCCTGCGTGCGGGCGGTGATCGAGCACAACCTGCTGTACGGCGGCCCGCAGCGCCTGTGGTACTGGGGGCCGATGTTCAGGCACGAACGCCCGCAGAAAGGGCGCTACCGTCAGTTTCACCAGGTGGGCGTGGAGGCGCTCGGGTTTCCCGGTCCGGACATCGACGCCGAGCACGTGATCATGTGCGCGCGGTTGTGGCGCGACCTCGAGCTCGAAGGCGTAACCCTTGAGCTCAATACGCTGGGAAGTGCCGAGGCGCGCAAGCGGTATCGCGCACGCCTGGTCTCCTATCTCGAGGAAAACCGGTCCGCGCTGGATGCCGATTCCCGTAGGCGCCTGGAAACGAACCCGCTGCGGGTGCTCGACTCCAAGAATCCGGACATGCAGCCGGTGCTCGACGGCGCACCGCGGCTGGCGGACGACCTCGACGATGAATCGGCGGCGAGCTTCGAGGCGCTTCAGGCCCGCCTGCGGGCCTCGAACGTACGTTTCGCGGTCAATCCGAAGCTCGTGCGCGGCCTCGATTACTACAACGGCGCGGTGTACGAATGGGTGACCGACCGGCTCGGCGCGCAGAGAACGATCTGCGCCGGCGGGCGCTATGACGGGCTCGTCGAGCAGATCGGCGGCAGGCCGGCGCCCGCGTGCGGTTTCGCGATGGGGGTCGAGCGCCTGGTCGCGCTCATGAAGGCACGCCCGCACTTCGCCGATGCGCCCGACGTCTATGTGGTGCATCAAGGCGAGGCGGCGGACCGCGTGGCGGAGCCGCTCGCCGAGCGCTTGCGCGATCGCGGATTGAACGTCGTCCTGCACTGTGGCGGCGGAACGTTCAAGACGCAGATGAAAAAGGCGGACGCAAGCGGCGCGCGCGTTGCGGTGATCGTCGGCGACGATGAGGCGCAGGCGCACGAGGTGAGCGTGAAGCCGCTGCGCGCGACGGCGGCGCAGGCTCGCGTGCCGCTCGATCAGGCGTTCGATGTAATCCGGCAGTACGTGAACGGGTAACGAAGGGAAGGTAATGGCTTACGACTTGCAGGAGCAGGAACAGCTCGACGCCATCAAGGCGTGGTGGTCGCGCTATGGCACGCTGATCATCACGGTGGCGATGGCGTGCCTGCTGACTATCGCGGCGTTCCAGGGGTGGCGCTATTACCGCCATCAGCAGTCCGTCGCCGCCGTGACGCTCTATGAGCAGCTCACGCAAGCCGAGCGTGCCAACGAGCACAAGCGCGTGCGTGACATTGCGGCGCAGATCACGGACAAGTACGCGCGCACGCCCTATGCCGCCATGGCGGCGCTCAGCGCCGCGCGCGCCAATTTCGAAACCGGCGAGCTGGCTGCATCCAGGACGCAGCTCCAGTGGGTGATCGAGCACGCGCGTGAAGACGAGCTGAAGGACGTGGCGCGTCTGCGGCTGGCCGGCGTGCTGCTGGATGAAAAGAACTACGACGAGGCGCTGGCGCTGGTCAACGGCAAGCACGGCGAGGCGTTCAGTGCGCTTTACGCCGATCTCAAGGGCGACATCCTGCTCGCGCAGGGCAAGCGGGGGGAGGCGCGCGGCGCCTACCAGCAGGCGCTCGAAAAAAGCGATGTGAAGAGCCCGTACCGGCCGATGATCCAGGCCAAGCTCGACGCGCTCGGCGAGGCCCGATGAACCGTCGTGCTTTGATGGGCGTGGTGCTGCCCGTTTGCATGGCCGCGGCGGGATGCCAGACGGTCGCGAGCACCTATGACCGCTTCTTCGGCCGCACGCCCGAGACGCGCAAGCCGGCGGAACTGGTACAGATCAAGCCGCTGTTCAGTCCGCGCATCCTGTGGCAGGGCAGCGTCGGAAGCGCGGAAAAGCAGGTGTTCTTTCCCGCCGTCAGCGGCGGCGCGGTCTATGCCGCGGGGGCTGCCGGCCAGATCACCGGTTTCGATGCTGCGAGTGGACGTCCGATTGCGAAGCTGGAGGCCGGCAGGCTGAGCGGCGGCGTAGGCATGGGCGGCGGGCTGGTCCTGGCGGGAGGCCAAAAAGGCGAGGTGCTCGCCTTCGGGCGCGACGGCAAGCTGCAGTGGAAAGTTCAGCTTACGGGTGAAGTGCTGGCGCCGCCCGCAGCCGAGGAGGGTGTCGTGGTGGTTCGCACGGGCGATGGGCGCCTTCACGGGCTCGATGCCGCAACCGGAAAACGAAGATGGATGTACCAGCGCGCGCTGCCGGCATTGCTGGTGCGCAATCACGCGGGCGTGACGATCTACCGGGATGCGGTTTTTGCGGGTTTTCCCGGAGGGCGGCTGATTGCCCTGTCGCTTGCGACAGGGAATGTCGGCTGGGAGGCCATCGTCGCCGTACCGAGGGGAGCGACCGAGCTGGAGCGCGTGGCCGACATCACGAGCCTGCCGCTCGTGGATGGCCGCCAGGTCTGCGCGGTGGCGTTTCAGGGACGCGCCGCCTGCTACGATGCCGCCTCGGGGACGTCGATCTGGGCGCGCGACATGTCGAGCATCGCCGGCATGGGGGGTGATGCCCGCACCCTGTACGTTACCGATGACCAGAATGCCGTGGTGGCGCTCGACCGGGGTAATGGCGCGAGCCTGTGGAAACAGGACCGGCTGTTCGGGCGCGGGGTGAGCGGGCCGCTTGCGCTGGGCCGTTACGTGATCGTGGGCGATTTCGAAGGCTACGTGCACTTTCTCTCGCGCGAAGACGGCTCATTCGCCGCGCGCACCGCCACCGACGGCAGCCCGATCATATCGCCCCCGGTTGCGCTCGACATGACGAGTTTCGTCGTTCAGACTCGAAACGGCGGCCTTTTCGCGATTTCGACACAGTAAAAATCCAAAAACGCAAAAGGCGCGAAGGACGCAAAGCACTTCTTTTTCTTTCGCGTCCTGTGCATTCTTTGCGTTTGCCCTCGACACATGAAACCGACTCTCGTCATCGTCGGGCGACCGAACGTCGGCAAGTCGACGCTGTTCAATCGCCTCACCCGCAGCCGCGATGCGATCGTGGCCAACGTGCCGGGGCTTACCCGCGATCGGCACTACGGCGAAGGGCGCATCGGCGACAAGCCTCACCTCGTCGTCGATACCGGCGGATTCGAGCCGGTGGCGGGTGCGGGCATATTCCGCGAGATGGCGCGACAGACCCGTCAGGCGATCGACGAGGCGGACACGATTCTCTTCGTAACGGACGCGCGCGCCGGCCTGACCTCGCAGGACCGCGACATCGCGCAGGAACTGCGACGTGTCGGCAGGCCGGTTCACGTGGTGGTGAACAAGTCGGAAGGCATGGCCGCGCCGGTGGCCGTGGCGGAATTCCACGCGCTGGGCCTGGGTGAGCCACTCGCCGTGTCGGCGGCGCACGGGGACAACGTGTCGGACCTCGTCGACATCGTGCTCGCGCCATTCGCTGTTGGCGACGACCCGGCAGAGGAGGGCGAGAAGTCTCTCAAGGTCGCCATCGTGGGACGCCCCAATGTCGGCAAATCGACGCTCGTAAACGCCTTGCTGGGCGAGGAGCGCGTGCTGGTGTTCGATCAACCGGGGACCACACGCGATGCGATTTACGTGCACTTCGAGCGCGCGGGAAACCGCTACACGCTGATCGACACAGCCGGCCTGCGCAAGCGCGGACGGGTGGAGGAGGCGCCGGAGAAGTTCTCGGTGATCAAGACCATGCAGGCCGTTGCCGACGCGAATGTCGCGATTCTCGTGCTCGACGCGCGGCAGGATATATCCGAGCAGGACGCGCATATCGCCGGGTTCATCCTGGAGACGGGTCGGGCGCTGGTGCTTGCGATCAACAAGTGGGAGGGGCTGCGCGAAGACGAGCGCGAGCTGGTCAAGCGCGCCCTGCTGCGCAAGCTCGGTTTCCTCGACTTCGCGCGGCTGCACTTCATTTCGGCACTCCAGGGTTCCGGTATTGCGCCGCTGATGAAGTCGGTCGATGCCGCCTACCGGGCCGCGATGGCCCGGCTGCCCACGCCCAAGCTGACCCGTGCGCTCCAGGCGGCTGTCGCGCGCCAGCAACCGCCCCGCGCGGGCACCATACGCCCGAAGTTGCGCTACGCGCACCAGGGTGGGGCGAATCCGCCGCGGATCGTGATACACGGCACCGCGCTGGAACGGGTCCCGGACAGTTATCGCCGCTATCTGGAACGATTTTTCCGCGACGCTTTCAAACTGCAGGGTACTCCCTTAAAGGTGGAGTTCCGCAGCGGGCGCAACCCGTATGTGTGAAGCTTGCCTGCTGAAGTTGCTAACCTTATGGCCTAACGGCGAAATTTCAAGTAAAGTGGCTGTTCCAATAATGACAAAGGCGAGGGCATCATGAGCAACAAGGGGCAGTTATTACAAGACCCGTTCCTGAACACTTTGCGTAAGGAACACATCCCGGTCTCGATCTACCTCGTCAACGGCATCAAGTTGCAGGGGCAAATCGACTCTTTCGACCAGTATGTCGTCCTGCTCAAAAACACGGTGACGCAGATGGTGTACAAGCATGCGATTTCAACCGTGGTTCCTGCGCGACCGGTCAATTTCCAGCTCGATCCGGGGGCCGACTGAGATAGATGGCGCTTTCCCCCCGTAATTGATGTTCGACCGTCCCGGCCACGGCACGGAGGCGGTGCTGGTCAGCCTCGACTTCGGTGACCCTTACCACGCGGAAAGCGTGGAGGAGATGGCGCAGCTGGTCGCGAGCGCCGGGGTGGCGGCGCGCGCCGTAGTCAAGGGCCGGCGCCAGCGTCCCGACGCGGCGCTGTTCGCCGGGAGCGGCAAGGTGGCCGAAATCGCCGACTCCGTGAACGCCCATCGCGCGCCGCTCGTCATCTTCAATCACGATCTCTCCCCGGTGCAGGAACGCAACCTCGAGCAGAGGCTGCAGTGCCGCGTCGTGGACCGCACGAGCCTGATTCTGGATATCTTTGCCCAGCGCGCCCGCAGCCACGAAGGCAAGCTGCAGGTGGAACTCGCGCAGTTGGAGCACCTTTCCACGCGCCTTGTGCGGGGCTGGAGCCACCTGGAGCGGCAAAAGGGCGGCATCGGTCTCCGGGGGCCGGGCGAAACACAGCTCGAAACCGACCGCCGGCTGCTCGCGAAGCGGGTCAAGGTGTTGAAGGAAAAGCTCGTCAAGGTGCGCAGGCAGCGCGAAGTCCAGCGCCGGGCCCGCACGCGCGCCAAGGTGCTCTCGGTGTCACTGGTGGGGTATACCAATGCCGGAAAGTCCACGCTCTTCAACCGGCTGACCAAGGCTTGCGCCTATGCCGCCGATCAACTGTTCGCGACGCTCGATACCACGACGCGCCGGGTACACCTAGACAGCGGCAGCGCGGTGGTGCTGTCCGATACGGTGGGCTTTATCCGTCACCTGCCGCATACGCTGGTCGCTGCGTTTCGCGCGACGCTCGAGGAGACCGCGCGTGCCGACCTGCTCCTGCACGTCGTCGATGCCAGCAGCGCAACCCGCGACGCGCAGATCGCGGCGGTCAACCAGGTGCTCTCCGAGATCGGCGCGGATGAAATCCCGCAGGTGCTGGTGTATAACAAGATCGATCGCACGCGCTTCGATGCGCGAAGCGAGCGCGACGAGTATGGTAGAATCTTGCGTGCTTGGATCAGCGCCCGAACGGGTGCAGGCCAGAGCCTGGTACAGCTCGCGCTGGAAGAATACGCGTCGGGCATGACGCACAGCCCCGAAGTCATCACAAGTCCGGCCGCGGCTTAGAGACCGCCAGAAAATCTTCTTCATGTTCGCTTACGCTAGGTCATTTCGTGACTGGATGAAGGCGCGCGCACTGCGCCTTGCCGGCGCGCTGATGTCGCTCAACGACCCGCAGTGGGGCAAGCGTCCCGGACGCGAAGGCCCGCCCGATCTCGAAGAACTGTGGCGCAACTTCAACCGCAAGCTGGAAGGGCTGTTCGGCCGCCGCGGCGGCGGCGCCGGCAACGGCGAGCGGCCCCCCGCGGGCGGCAGGCGTTTCGGCGGCGCGGGGTTGCTGCTCGGCCTGATCTTCGCGGTGTGGCTGGTGAGCGGTTTCTACATCGTCTACGAGGGGCAGCGCGGCGTGGTACTGCAGTTCGGCAAGTTCAAGGAAGTCACCATGCCCGGCCCGCGGTGGCACTACCCGTACCCGATCGAATCGGCCGAGGTGGTGAACGTGGCCGGGGTGCGCACCGTGGAAGTCGGCTATCGCAACAACGTGAAGAGCAAGGTGCTCAAGGAATCGCTCATGCTGACCGACGACGAGAACATCGTCGATGTGCAGTTCGCGGTCCAGTACGTGCTGAAGAGCCCGACCGACTATCTCTTCAACAGCCGGGTGCCCGACGACGCGGTGCTGCAGGCGGCGGAAACCGCGATCCGCGAAATCGTGGGAAAAAGCAGCATGGACTTCGTGATTTTCGAGGGACGGGCCGAAGTCGCCGCGCGCGCCCGCAAGCTGATGCAGGAAATCCTGGACCGCTACGGAACCGGCATCAGCGTGAGTCATGTCACGATGCAGAATGCGCAGCCGCCGGAGCAGGTGCAGGCCGCGTTCGATGATGCGGTGAAGGCCGGGCAGGACCGCGAGCGGCAGAAGAACGAGGGGCAGGCCTACGCGAACGACGTCATCCCGAAGGCCCGCGGTGCCGCCGCCCGCCTCGTGCAGGAAGCCGATGGCTATCGTCAGCGCGTGATCGAGCAGGCGGAAGGTGATGCGTCCTACTTCCGGCAGATCCTGGCCGAGTACGCGAAGGCGCCGCAGGTGACCCGCGAGCGGCTCTACATCGAAGCGATGCAGCAGATCCTCGCCAACACCAGCAAAGTGCTGATCGACCAGAAAGGCGGAAACAACCTCCTTTACCTGCCGCTTGACCGCATGATGCAGATGGGCGGCGCCCTTTCCGGGAAGGAGGCTGCCGCCAAGCCTGCTGAGACGCCGCCCGAGCCGTCCACCGCCCGCAGCCGCGAGGCGTTCCGCAGCCGGGACCGCGAGGTGCGCTGATGAAACCGTCTGCAGGCACCCTACTGATCGGCCTGATCGTTGCCCTGGTGATCGCCGCGCTCAGCATGTTCGTCGTGGACCAGCGGCAGCACGCGCTCGTCTTCCGGCTCGGGGAGGTGATCGCGGTCAAGAAGGAACCCGGCCTCTATTTCAAGATACCGCTGCTCGACAACGTGCGCTATTTCGACGTCCGGATCCTGACGATCGACACGCCGGAGGCGGAACGCTACCTCACGTCCGAAAAGAAGAACGTGCTGGTCGATCTGTACGTCAAGTGGCGCATCACCGACGTGCGCCAGTACTACGTCAGCGTGCGCGGCGAAGAAGCCGCCGCCGCGACACGTCTGCAGCAGACGATCAACGACGGCTTGCGCGCGGAGTTCGGCAACCGCACGGTGCACGAGGTGGTGTCCGGCGAGCGCGACCAGATCATGGAGTTGATGCGCAAGAAGGCCAACGAAGATGCCAAGTCGATCGGCGCCGAAGTGGTCGACGTGCGGCTGAAGCGCGTGGACCTGCCGCAGGAGGTAAGCGAGGCCGTCTACCGGCGCATGGAAGCGGAGCGCAAGCGCGTCGCGAACGAGCTGCGTTCCACGGGCGCGGCAGAGTCTGAAAAAATACGCGCGGACGCCGACCGGCAGCGTGAAGTCATCATCGCCGAGGCTTACCGCGATTCGCAGCGGGTCCGGGGTGAGGGCGATGCCAAGTCGACGGCGATTTACGCGAAAGCCTACGAGCCGAACGTCGAATTTTATTCGTTCTACCGCAGCCTGGAAGCATATAAGCAGAGCTTCAAGAACCGGAACGACGTGCTGGTGCTCGAGCCGAACTCCGATTTCTTCAAATACCTGAGATCGAGCGGCAGGACCGGCAAGTAGGCGTCTTGCAGCGTTAGGCACGGCTTCGCCCGCTCCAGTCCATTCATGACGACTGTTCTGCTCACCGCGCTCGCCCTCATGCTCGTGATCGAGGGCGTGCTGCCGTTTCTCATGCCGGCGCTGTGGCGGCAGACGTTTCGCAAGCTGACCGAGATGTCGGACGGCCAGATCCGGTTCATCGGGCTGACCTCGATGCTCGCGGGCCTGCTTCTGCTGTACATCGTTCGGCACTGATACACACCGAGATCGACCGATCGCGACGTTGTCTATAATGGGCGTGCCCCTGTCATCGCTGGCGCGGGCCTCGCTTTCGATGACCCGAACATGAGAACCTGGCTGCTGCCGGAATACATCGAGGACATACTGCCCGCCGAGGCGTCCGCCATCGAGCGGCTGCGCCGCTGCATCCTCGACCTGTTCGAGGTCCATGGCTATGCGCTGGTCATGCCGCCGCTCCTGGAATACACCGAATCGCTGTTGACCGGGACCGGGCACGATCTCGACCTGCAGACCTTCAAGCTGGTCGATCGGCTCTCAGGGCGCATGCTGGGCTTGCGGGCGGACATCACGCCGCAGGTCGCGCGCATCGACGCGCATCTGCTCAACCGCAGGGGCGTGACCCGACTGTGCTACTGCGGGAGCGTGCTGCACACGTTGCCGAACGGCATGAACCGCACGCGCGAGCCGCTGCAGATCGGCGCGGAGATATACGGGCACAAGGGCGTCGAAAGCGATATCGAGATCCAGCGCGTGATGATGAAGGCGCTCGCTTCAGCAGGCGTCGCGAGCGCTTCGCTCGATCTGGGCCATGTGGCGGTGTTCCGCGCCCTGATCCAGCGGGGCGGGGTGCATGCCGAACTGGAATCGGAACTTTTTCAGGCGACACAGGTGAAGGACGTTCCCGGGGTGCGAGCGCTCAGCCACAAGCTCGATCCGAAAACACGCGATGCGCTGGTGCTGCTGCCGGAACTCTACGGGGGCGCCGAGGTGCTCAGGCTGGCGCGCCGCAGGCTCCCTGCCTACCCCGAGATCCGCGCGGCACTGCAGACGCTGGCGGAACTGTCACGGGCGTTGCAGGATAGCGCGCGGATACGCTGCTTCGACCTTGCGGAGCTGCGGGGCTATCGTTATCACAGCGGGGTGGTATTCGCCGCCTATGCGGAAGGTCGCTCAAACGCGCTGGCACGCGGCGGCCGGTATGACGAGGTCGGCAAAGCGTTCGGGCGGGCGCGGCCCGCCACGGGTTTCAGCATGGATCTGCGCGAACTGGTTTCCGGCGCATCCGACCACGGCCCGGGAGCGGGCATACTGGCCCCGTACCTCCCCGGTAACGCGGCGCTGCGGCGGCGTATCGACGCGCTGCGCGGCCGCGGCGAGACCGTGATAGAGGAACTGCCCGGGCATTTCGACGCGCGCGCCGAGCTCAACTGCGACCGCCGCCTGGTGCGCCGTGACGGCCGCTGGGCCGTGGAAAAAATCAGGCTATAGGCGCTTATGGCAAAGAATGTCGTGGTGATCGGCACCCAGTGGGGTGACGAAGGGAAAGGCAAGATCGTCGACTGGCTCACCGATCACGCCCAGGGCGTGGTGCGTTTTCAGGGCGGGCACAATGCCGGGCACACGCTGGTAATCGGCGGGCGCAAAACGGTCCTCCATCTCATTCCCTCCGGCATCCTGCGCGAGGCCGTGGCCTGCTACATCGGAAACGGTGTCGTGCTGTCGCCCCAGGCGCTGATCGAAGAGATCGACATGCTCGAAGGCGCCGGCGTGAACGTGAAATCGCGGCTGAAAATCAGCGAAGCGTGCGCGCTGATCCTGCCGCATCACGTCGCGGTGGATCAGGCGCGCGAAGCCGCCAAGGGAGACAGCGCGATCGGCACCACCGGGCGCGGCATCGGCCCCGCCTACGAGGACAAAATCGCGCGCCGGGCCATACGCGTCCAGGATCTGTTCCACCGCAAGCGCTTCGCGGCCAAGCTGGGCGAACTGCTCGACTATCACAATTTCCTGTTGAAGAACTACTACAAGTGGAAGACGGTGGATTTCGCGCAGACGCTCGATGAAACACTCGCGCTCGCGGAACGAATCGGGCCGATGGTGGGAGACGTGCCGCGGCTGCTGTACGAAGCGCAGCAGGCAGGAAAGAACCTCCTGTTCGAAGGGGCGCAGGGCACGCTGCTCGACGTGGATCACGGCACCTACCCCTACGTGACGTCCAGCAATTGCGTGGCCGGCGCGGCCGCATCCGGCGCGGGAATCGGGCCTGCCGGCCTGCACTACGTGCTCGGCATCACCAAGGCCTATACGACGCGCGTGGGCTCGGGTCCTTTCCCCACGGAACTCGATGACGACATCGGGCGTCAACTCGCAAGCCGGGGCAACGAGTTCGGTGCGACAACCGGCAGGCCGCGTCGCTGCGGCTGGTTCGACGCGGCGGCGCTGAAGCGCTCCATCCAGATCAACGGTGTATCCGGCCTGTGCGTGACCAAGCTCGACGTGCTGGACGGAATGGAGAGAGTGTGCCTTGGCGTGGGCTACCGCTGGAAAGGCGAGCGCCGCGACATCCTGCCTTTCGGCGCGGAGACGCTGGCGGAGTGCGAACCGATCTACGAAGAGATGGCCGGCTGGAGCGAGAGCACCGTAGGCCTGACGCGCTACGAGCAGCTGCCGGCTGCGGCCCGGGCCTATCTGGAGCGGATGCAATCCATCTGCGGCGTGCCGATCGCGCTCATCTCGACCGGTCCGGATCGCGCGCAGACGATCGTGCGCCAGCATCCATTCGAGTGAAGCGGATTACTGCGTATATTGAAGAATCAGAGATGCGGTGGTGCGGCCCGGTGCGCGTTCCGCGGACGGTGCGCTCGATTCCGGAATGGTGGTGCCGAGGAAGGGACTCGAACCCCCACGATGTTGCCACCGCCAGGACCTGAACCTGGTGCGTCTACCAATTCCGCCACCTCGGCCGGAGGAGCGGAATTTTAACCGAGCCGCTCCGAGCGATCAAATGAAGCGACGCCACGCCGATACGTCACCGTCCATCAAACGGTCGCGCGCGCAGCTTGGCGCACGCAAGCGGCAGCGATCGTCCCGCACCGTCGGGGCTTCCCGCGTTGCGCGCCGGGATCCGCGCTCGCAGGATCCGTATCTCGAGCGAGAACGCACGCGTTATGCCGAGCCGCTTCCCAGCCGCGAGTACATCCTGCAGGTTCTGAACGAGCGCGGGGTTCCGGTGAGCGAGGAGGAACTGGAGCGCCTGCTCGGCATCAGCGCAGCCGAGCGTGAAGCGTTCGGCCGCCGCCTGCGCGCCATGGAGCGCGAAGGCGAGCTGATGCGCAACCGCCGCAATGCGATCTGCGTCGTGGACAAGCTCGATCTCGTCCGTGGGCGCGTCCACGGCCATCCGGACGGTTACGGCTTCCTCGTGCCCGACGACGAGGGACCGGACCTTTTCCTCGAGCACAAGGAAATGCTGAAGGCGCTCCACGGCGACCGCGTGATGGCGCGGCAGTCGGGGGTCGATCGCCGGGGACGCCCGGAGGGCAAGATCGTCGAGGTGCTGGAGCACGCACAGCGCCAGCTCGTAGGCAGACTCCACCTCGAGCACGGCGTGCTCTATGTCGTGGCCGAGGACAAGCGCATCAGCCAGGACTTCATGGTTCCGCCGAACGCGACGCGCGACGCGAAGCCGGGACAGGTCGTCACCGTCGAAGTCATCACCCAGCCGGGCAGGCACGGACAGCCGGTTGCACGCGTGACCGAGGTGCTCGGTAACTACGCCGATCCGGGCATGGAGATCGAAATCGCCTTGCGCAAGCACGATCTGCCGCACGTATTTTCTCGCGAGGCGGAGCGGTTCACGGAAAAGCTGCCTGACGAGGTTACCGAGAAAGACCGTCGCGGGCGCCTCGATCTGCGCGAAGTGCCGCTCGTTACCATAGACGGCGAAACGGCGAAGGACTTCGATGACGCCGTGTATTGCGAGCCGGCGCCGGCGGGCGGCTTCCGTCTCGTCGTTGCGATCGCCGACGTAAGCCACTACGTGCGCCACGGCGATGCGCTCGACCGTGAGGCGCTCAAGCGCGGCAACTCGGTTTACTTTCCGCGGCGGGTGATTCCCATGCTGCCGGAAAAGCTCTCCAACGGCCTGTGTTCGCTCAATCCGGACGTGGAGCGGCTGTGCGTGGCGTGCGACATGCAGATCGACGCCCACGGGGATATCCTGTCCTACCGGTTCTACCCGGCGCTCATGCGCTCGCACGCCCGGCTCACCTATACGCTGGTCGCAAACGCCCTGGACGAGCCGCGTGGCGCCGCCCGGCATCATCGCGCGCTCGTGCCGCATCTCCAGCATCTGCAGCGGCTGTATCGACTGCTCGCGAAAGGGCGAGAGCGGCGCGGCGCGATCGATTTCGAGACCATCGAAACCATGATGATCTTCGACGAGCGCGGAAAGATCGAGCGCATCGTTCCGGTCAAGCGCAATGAAGCGCACCGCATCATAGAGGAGTGCATGCTCGCGGCGAACGTTTGCGCGTCGGATTTCCTCCGGCAGCACGATCAAGCCATGCTTTATCGCATCCACGAGGGGCCGACTGCCGAGAAGCTGCGGGCTCTGCGCGAGTTTCTGAAGGGTTTCGGCCTCGATCTCACCGGGGGCGACGAGCCGCACGCGCGCGATTACGCGAAACTGCTCGCACGGGTGAAGGACCGGCCGGACGCGCAACTGCTGCAGACCGTGATGCTGCGCTCGCTGCAGCAGGCGGTGTACAGTCCGGACAACGTCGGCCATTTCGGCCTGGCATACGAGTCGTACACGCACTTCACATCGCCCATAAGGCGCTACCCGGATCTGCTGGTGCATCGGGCGATCAAGTCGGTGCTCGCGCGCAAGCGTTACGATCCGGGCGACTGGCACGAGCTGGGCGCGCATTGTTCGATGACCGAGCGGCGGGCGGACGAAGCAACGCGTGATGTGGCGGCATGGCTCAAGTGCTACTACATGCAGGACAAGGTCGGCGAATCCTTCGACGCCAGCATCAGCGGCGTGGCTGCGTTCGGCGCGTTCGTCGCTCTCGATGAGGTGTACGTGGAAGGGCTGGTGCACGTGTCCGATCTGGGCCGGGACTATTTCCACTACGACGCCGGGAAACACCAGCTCATGGGCGAGCGCACCAAAAAGCGTTACCGTCTCGGCGACAGACTGCGGGTACGAGTCGCGCGCGTGGATCTCGATAGCACCAAGATCGACTTCGTACTGGATTAGCGGCGCATCATCGTGAGCGAAACGCGACTCATCCATGGTTTTCACGCGGTGGTGAGCCGCCTGCGCCAGCATGCCGGCTCGGTGCAGGAGATCTACATAGACAGCAGCCGGCACGATGCGCGGGCCCGCGATCTGATCGCGCTCGCGCAGCAGCGAGGCATTCGCCTGTTGCAGGTGGACGCGATTCGGCTTGACGGCATGACCGCAAACGCGCGGCATCAGGGCGTCGCTGCGCGGGTCGAGCTGGTGCGCATGCCGACCCATATCGAGGATGTGCTGGAAAGCCTCGCTGGCCCCGCTCTGCTGCTGATACTGGACGGGGTGACGGACCCGCACAACCTGGGCGCCTGCCTGCGGGTGGCGGATGCCATGGGCGTGCACGCGGTAATTGCGCCCAAGGACCGGGCGGTGGGCCTCAACGCCACGGTTTCGAAGGTTGCAAGCGGCGCCGCGGAGATGGTGCCATATGTCGTCGTAACGAATCTCGCGCGAACGTTGCGCGAGTTGAAAGCGCGCGACGTCTGGCTCTACGGCGCCGATGCGTCGGGCGAAGCGGATCTTTATTCGACGAAGCTGAGCGGTGCGGTGGGATGGGTCTTCGGTGCGGAAGGGCAGGGTCTGCGCCGGCTCACGCGCGAGCATTGCGACGTGCTCGTCCGGATCCCGATGTTCGGGTCCGTCGAAAGCCTCAACGTCTCGGTGGCGGCGGGAATATGTCTCGCCGAAACGCGCCGGCAACTCGCTATTCAGAACAAGCGGGATTAGGTTCAGAAATGCGACAGAAGCTGTTGTTACTTATGAGATTAGCATATACACTGCGGTGAGCGTGTCGTCCGAGCACGGCCCGCGGAACAACAAAGTACAAGGGGCGGTTCGGAGCGGGCATGGGGAGCGCGTCGCGACTGTTATGGCTGGCCTTCGTATTCCAGGCTGGCATCTCCCTTCCCGCATCGGCGCAGCAGGCGCCCGTTCCGTCTCCCCAATTCAATATCAGCCGCTTCGAGGTCTCGGGCAACACGTTATTGCCTGAGGAGGACATCGATCACGCAGTTTCGCCCTATGCGGGCCGACAGCGGGAGTTCAGTGATATCCAGCGCGCCCTCGAAGCGCTGGAGCAGGCCTACCGGGATCGGGGCTACGGCGTGGTCCAGGTACTGTTGCCCGAGCAGGACATTACCCAGGGGGCGGTCCGGTTCCGCGTGGTGCAGCGCCGGGTCGGCAGGGTTTCAATAGAGGGCAACAAACATTTCGACACGGGCAATATCCGCCGCAGCCTGCCGGCCGTAAAAGAAGGGGAGATTCCCAGCGCGCAGGACATTGCGCGCAATCTGCAGATGCTGGGCGAGCATCCCGTCAAGCAGACCAACGTCGTGCTGCGCTCAGGCGCCTCCGAAAGCGAGGTCGATGTGGGCGTGCGCGTGACCGACGACAAGCCGTGGCGCGTTATTTTCACGCTGGACAACACCGGGACCGCCGAAACCGGCGGAGGACTCTACGTACTCGTGAAGGACGGCATCATCGTCCTCGTCCAGGGGCAGCAGATTCTGGAAGTTGCGCGCGGCGAATCGGCCTACGCGGGATTTGCGCCGGGGGAACTCTATCGATTGCCCGCGCCGCCGCCGGTGTTGCAGTTCTACGAAGGCCAGCTTCCGCCGCTCACGCTTCCGGGCGGTCTCATCTGCACTTTCTAGACGCGCGCCGCGCACCGCCTGGCGTTGCACAAGCTATCTGCTTGAAAAGCATGCCGACATCGGTATAATGCGCGCCTTCGGTTCGTGGCCTTGGGCGCGGACCGCTATCCTTGCCTCACCGTTTCTCGCATGACGGGAGGCTCAACCCATAAGGAGCCCATTCGGATGCGACATTACGAGATCGTATTTATCGTACATCCCGACCAGAGCGAGCAGGTGCCTGCCATGGTCGAGCGCTACCGCCAGATGATCACCGGGCGGGGCGGCAGGATACACCGCCTGGAGGACTGGGGGCGGCGGCAGCTCGCCTACCTCATCGAGAAGGTGCACAAGGCGCACTACGTGCTGATGAACATCGAGTGCGACAACGAGACGCTGGACGAGCTGGAGCACGCGTTCAAATTCAACGACGCGGTACTGCGCCATCTCACGGTCAAGATGAGCGGGGCGGTCACTTCGCCGTCGCCCATGATGAAGGAGGAGAAGTCGAGGTCGCTGACCGCGCCGAGCGAAGAGCCGGCAAAGGCGCCCGCACCCGCGGCGGAAACGGCGGCAGCATAAGTGGAGGTCAATGCCGTCGCCCTGAGCGGCGAATTGAAGGATGTCGAACCGCTGCGCCATACTCCCGCCGGCATTCCGCTGCTCAATTTCAGGCTCGCGCACAAGTCGCAGCAGATCGAGGCCGGCTACAAACGGCAGGTCGAATGCGAACTGAACGGAATCGCAATCGGGGAGGTGGCTGTGTCCATGTCCCGCATGCACGCGGGGGCGCCGGTGAGTGTCGAAGGCTTTTTAAACCGCAAGAACCGGATGAGCGCGCAGCTCGTCCTGCACGTGACGAACGTACGATCGCTTAAGGATACGCATCATGCCAAGACTGGGACCGAGTAGAGGCAGGGGCAAAGGCAAGGGCAAGGGCAAAGGCAAGCCCGGGGAGCGCCGGGGCGGGCGCGGTCAGCTCTTCCGCCGGCGCAAGTTCTGCCGCTTCACCGCGGAAGGAATCAAGGAGGTCGACTACAAGGACATCAATATCCTGAAAGACTTCATCAACGAGAACGGCAAAATCATCCCGGCGCGCATCACCGGAACCAAGGCACGCTATCAACGCCAGCTTTCGGTCGCCGTAAAGCGTGCGCGCTTCCTCGCTCTGCTGCCGTACACCGACCTCCACTGAACTCGATGACGGGAACGCCGACATGCAAGTGATATTGCTGGAAAAAGTGGCAAACCTCGGCCAGCTCGGGGACGTGGTGAAGGTGAAGGACGGCTTCGCCCGCAATTACCTGATCCCGCACGGGAAAGCACGCCGCGCCACGCCTGAGAATCGCGCGGAGTTCGAGAAGCGCCGCGCGGAGCTCGAGAAGACGCAGGCTGAAGCACTGGCGGCAGCGCAGGAAAAAGGCGCGCGGCTGGACGGACTGGCGGTGCAGATCGCGCAGAAGGCGGGCGTGGATGGCAAGCTCTTCGGCTCCGTGACGAACTTCGATATCGCTGAAGCGCTTGCAAAACAAGGCTTCGAAGTTTCGAAATCGGCGATACGGATGCCGCAGGGCCCGCTCAAGATGGTCGGCGAGCATCCGCTCAAGGTTGCGCTGCACACCGATGTGGTCGTGACCGTCACGGTGTCCGTGGTGGCGGAACAGTAGGACAAGGCTCCCACATCACACTGCATCACGGCGGCATGGTCCTTGCTGTCCCGCGCTGCCGCAGGCAATGACAGCGTGATGGCGTCGCCGCGCGCGCGAAATTCCCCGTCGTTGCTAATACACAACAGAACCCACGATGCCGCAAAAAGGGCTGGCGACGGTCTTTTTTTTTCGCTAAATTGAACGGCAGTCGCGTGCATCTCGCGTGCATCGGGTAAATCAAAAACTCGCACGCGGAACGGATAGAAGAACGACAGGGGGCAGGGAAATGATACAAGTCGTCACGCCGATCCTGCGGGACTCGCTCGTCGAAGCGGCGCGCGTGCCTCCGCAATCGATCGAAGCGGAGCAGTCCGTTCTCGGCGGCCTGCTGCTGGACAACAGCGCGTGGGACCGCGTGAGCGACGTCATCACCGAACACGGTTTCTACCGCGCCGACCACCGCACCATCTTCCAGCACATCGCCCAGCTGATCGAGAACAACCGGCCAGCCGATGCGCTCACGCTGGCGGAGAGCCTCGAGCGCAGCGGGAAGCTCGAGGAGGTCGGCGGGCGCGCCTACATCGGCGCGTTGTCGGTGAACACGCCGAGCGCCGCCAACATCCGCCGCTACGCGGAGATCGTGCGCGAGCGCGCCATCATGCGCGACCTCGCCGCCGTGGGCACCGAAATCGCGGAGTCCGCCTTCAACCCGCTCGGCAAGGACGCGGCGGTGCTGATCGACGAGGCCGAGGCGCGCGTGTTCCAGATAGCGGAGGCGGGCTCGAAGGCGCGTCAGGGCTTCGTAAAGATCGACCCGCTGTTGACCGAGACGGTCGAGCGCATCGACATGCTCTACAGCCGGGAGAACAAGGACGACATCATCGGCCTTGCCACCGGCTTCATCGATCTCGACAAGCTGACCTCGGGACTCCAGGGAGGAGACCTCATCATAATCGCGGCGCGGCCGTCGATGGGCAAGACCACGCTCGCGATGAACATCGTCGAGCACGTCGCGCTGCATCTGAAGAAGGCCGCAGCGGTCTTCAGCATGGAAATGTCGGGCGCGCAGCTCACCATGCGCATGATCGGCTCCGTGGGGCGCGTGGATCAGCACAAGCTGCGCAGCGGGACTTTTTCCGAGGACGACTGGCCGAAGCTCGTCGAGGCGGTCGGGAAGCTCAACGAGGCGCATATCTACATCGACGACACCGCCGGCCTCAACGCACTCGAGGTACGCTCGCGCGCGCGCCGGCTGCACCGGCAGTGCGCCGAGGTGGGAGGCTTGAGCCTGATCGTGGTGGACTACCTGCAGCTCATGTCGGCGAACCGCGGCGGCCGCGAGGAGAACCGCGCAACCGAGATCGCCGAGATCTCGCGCTCGCTGAAGGGGCTCGCGAAGGAACTCAAGGTGCCGGTCGTCGCGCTCTCGCAGCTCAACCGCGGCGTCGAAGCGCGCCAGGACAAGCGCCCGATGATGTCGGACCTGCGCGAATCGGGCGCGATCGAGCAGGACGCCGATTTGATTTACTTCATCTACCGCGAGGAAGTCTACAACCCGGAAACGCCGAACAAGGGCATTGCCGAGATCATCCTCGCCAAG
The DNA here is from genome assembly GCA_052389535.1 of Betaproteobacteria bacterium. Classification (GTDB taxonomy): domain Bacteria; phylum Pseudomonadota; class Gammaproteobacteria; order Burkholderiales; family SG8-41; genus DSOT01. The sequence continues at coordinate 35,678 of JBQTHU010000114.1, forward strand.
CAGCGTAACGGCCCGACCGGAACCAAGAAGCTCACCTTCCTCGGCGCGCACACGCGCTTCGAGAATTACGCCGACTCGAACCGCTTTTAGCTACAGCGCTTCGGCGGCGTAGTCGGCGAGCCGCGAGCGCTCGCCGCGGGCGAGCGTCACGTGCCCGCTGTGCGCCCAGCCTTTCATGCGGTCCACGACGTAGGTGATGCCGGAGCTGCCCTCCGTCAGAAAGGGCGTGTCGATCTGCGCGATGTTGCCCAGGCACACCACCTTCGTGCCGGGACCGGCCCGGGTGATCAGCGTTTTCATCTGCTTGGGCGTCAGGTTCTGCGCCTCGTCGATGATGAGGTACTTGTTGATGAACGTGCGCCCGCGCATGAAGTTGAGCGACTTCACCTTGATCCGCGAGCGGATCAGGTCCCGGGTTGCGGCGCGACCCCATTCGCCTGCTTCATCGTCGGTCTTGTTGAGCACGTCGAGGTTGTCTTCGAGCGCGCCCATCCACGGATTCATCTTCTCTTCCTCGGTTCCGGGCAGAAACCCGATGTCCTCGCCCACCGGCACCGTGACGCGGGTCATGATGATTTCCGAATAAAGCTTGTTCTCCAGCGTCTGCACCAGTCCCGCCGCGAGCGTGAGCAGCGTCTTGCCCGTGCCGGCCTGGCCCAGCAGCGTCACGAAGTCGATGTCCGGGTTCATCAGGATGTTGAGGGCGAAGTTCTGTTCGCGGTTGCGTGCCGTGATGCCCCAGACGTTGTGGCGCTGATGCGCATAATCGCGCAGAGTCTGAAGAATCGCCGTCTTGCCGCTCACCTCCTTCACCTGGGCGTAGAACGGCTTCTCGTCCTCCTGGTACACGAACTGGTTTACGAGCAAGCTCGAGCACAGCGGGCCGCGGACACGATAGAAGGTGCTTCCCGACTGCTGCCAGGACTCCATGTCGCGCCCGTGCTTGTCCCAGAAATCGTGCGGGAGCGCGCGGGTGCCGGTGTAGAGCAGGTCGGTGTCTTCCAGAGCCTTGTCGTTGAAGTAATCCTCGGCCGGCATCCCCAGTGCGCGCGCCTTGATGCGCATGTTGATGTCCTTGCTGACGAGGATGACGTCGCGCTTGGGATGGGCATCCTGGAGATGCTTCACCACGCCGATGATCTGGTTGTCGGCCTTGCCGCTCGCGAGCCGCGCCGGCAGATCGCCGTTGATGGCTTCGGTCTGCAGGAAGAGCCGCCCGGTCGCGCTCTTGTCGCCGTGGGTTTCCAGGGCGATGCCGGCGGCGATGTCCGAATCGGCGTGGCTGATCAGCTCTTCCAGATAACGGCTCGCCTGACGCGCATTGCGCGCCACCTCGGAGACGCCTTTCTTGTTGCTGTCAAGCTCCTCGAGCGTCGCCATCGGGATGTACAGGTCGTGCTCCTCGAAGCGGAAGAGGCTGGTCGGGTCGTGCATGAGCACGTTGGTATCGAGCACGAACAGCTTGGTGGCGGCGGGAAAACGTGCGACGACGGAAGCAGGCTTGCGCTGGATCATGAGGCTCCTTGCACGCGGAGATGATGGATGTGGAAGCGGGTCACTTCAGTGTTTTTACGAATTCGAGCACCTCCCGGGCGTGGTTGGGGACCTTCACGCCGCGCCACTCGCGGCGGATCGCTCCCCGTGCGTCAATGACGAACGTGCTGCGCTCGACGCCGCGCACCTTCTTGCCATACATGTTCTTCATCCGGATGACATCGAACAGCCTGCATGCGGCCTCCTGGGCGTCCGAGAGCAGCTCGAACGGGAAACGCATCCGGGTCTTGAAGTTTTCATGGGACTTCAAGCTGTCGCGCGAGATGCCGTAGACCTCGCAGCGGTGCCTGCGGAACTCGGGATAGAGCGCCGCGAACTCCTCGCCTTCACGGGTGCAGCCCGGCGTATTGTCCTTGGGATAGAAGTAGAGGACGAGATTGTCGCCCTTGGCGCTCGAGAGGCGGAAGCTTTTTCCGCCGGTTGCAGGAAGTTCGAAATCTGGCGCAGGCTGATCTGGCATTCGAGCGGCCGTCTCCTGGTTCTGTCGCTCGCTTGCCATCTTGAACGAAACGCCAATGCCACGCAAGCGTGCTAAGAGAGAAATTCGTCGCCCTGCAGCGCGACCGGCTGCGTGCGTCCTGGCACCATGCCTTCCACCACGGTGTGGCGCGGCAGGCGCGCCAGATTGACGTCGAGGAGCAAGTCCTGCACCGCAGTGAACGCATAGCCCTGCGCCCGCCACCCGGCGAGCAGCTGGTCGAGGAGCGGCGCGTGCCGCATTCCTTCCCACTCTGCGCGCATGCTGAAGACGTGGCCGGTGAGCGGAAGCGCGGCGCTCGCGCGCAGCATTGCGCCGACGGCTTCCTCGGGGCGAATGCCATCGCGCGCGATCAGTTCCGCGAACGTGGGCAGCGTGGTGGGCAGCTGAGGGCACGCCACGATCTCTGCATTGCGCACCGGAATGTAGGGACACGACCCGCGCGTGTCGGAGGAGTACCTGAATCCGAGCCGCTGGGTGAGGCGCCAGGCATGGCGGTTCATGCGCCAGCCGCTCGCGGCATGCGCCTGCGGCGGCACGCCGAACACGCGCATAAACGAGGCGCAGGCATGTTCCATCTGCTCGCGCGTCCATGCCTGACCAAGCTCGACCGACCGGTCCATCCAGCGCACCGGGTCGAATGCCTGGATGCCGACCTCGAAGCCGGAGTCACGGACCTCGCGCAGCAGCGCGGCGCGGCGCGGGCCCAGTTCACGTCCGGGCAGCCAGCTGCGTCGCAACAGGCGCTCCGGCCCGAGCGCAAAAAAAAAGGTCGCTCCAGCGTCGTGCCGGGAAAAGAGTTCCATCAGGCGCGGCACACCGAGCCGCACGCCGCGCGATGTCGTCACATCGACCCTGAGGCCAAGTTTCATCACCGCCCGCCTGGGGCGGATGCGAGACAGCGTTGCGCAAGGCGCGTGAACGCAGCATCCTCAGTGCCGTCGGGCACGATCCGCATTGCCTCTGCCAGGCGGGAATAGTGCTTCAGCGTGGAACGCGTATAAGCCGGATCGTAGTGCCGGATGAGCAGGTTCTCGGTAAGGTCATCCCATTTTCCTGCATACGCGAGCTGCCGCCACTGCTCGATCACGCCGCGCCCATGGAGCCCGGAAAGGCACTCGAGCTTCGCCGCCAGGTCGTCCGGATCGGCCATGAAATGCTCGTACTCCGACATGAGCAGACAGACGCGCAGCGGCATCGGCGTCTCCACCACCACGCATCGCGCACGCCACATGGCGGCGATCAGCGCATCGGGCACGCGCAACGCGCCGATTTTTTTGCTCTCGGCCTCTACATATACCGGTTGTGCCGCCGACATCCGGCGCATCGCGTCCCACACCAGGCTGTCGAACATCTTCTGTGTGGGCTGCGGCGTATCCGGCACGTTGCCGAGGACGGAACCGCGATGCGCGGCCAGTTCTTCCAGATCGAGGACCTGCCCTCCGCAATCGCGCAGCGAGCGCAGCAGCCGGCTCTTTCCGGATCCCGTGAGCCCGCACACGGCACGCCATTCGAAGCGTCCCGGCCGCTCGGCGAGGTCGGCAATCACCTGGCGCCGATAGGCGCGGTAGCCGCCATCGAGCTGTCCCACGCGCCAGCCGACCTGCTGCATGACCTGCGCCATCGCGCCGCTGCGGCTGCCCCCGCGCCAGCAGTACACCAGCGGACGCCAGTCCCGGGGACGGTCGCGGAAACGCTGCTCGAGATGGTGCGAGAGGTTGGCGCTGATCAGGGCAGCACCGATTTTTTTTGCCTCGAACGGGGAAACCTGCCTGTACAGCGTTCCCACGCGTGCCCGCTCATCGTTCCTCAGCACCGGGCAGTTCACGGCGCCGGGGACGTGATCCTCCGCGTACTCGTACTCTGAACGCACATCGATGATCTCGTCAAAGTCCTGGAGCTGTGCTACGGTTACGGTCGACGGCCCGCGCGTGAATTTCGGTGCATGCGATGCTGTTGCGGTCGCCGCGGCAGCGACTTCCAGTCCATTGCGACTGCTCATCTCTATAGTGTAAGGGAAAATGAACCGGCCTACTGACACGGCCCCGATCAGGCTCACGCAGCTCGCGCACGGCGGCGGCTGAGGCTGCAAGCTTACGCCGGCGTTGCTGAGCGAAGTGCTGTCGCGATCGAGCGCGACGCGCGTCTTTTCCGACCTCCTGGTCGGCACCGAGACGAGCGACGATGCCGCGGTTTACCGCATCGGCCCGGATCAGGCGATCGTAGCGACGACGGATTTTTTCATGCCGGTCGTCGACGATCCGCACGATTTCGGGCGCATCGCGGCGACCAACGCGATCTCGGACGTCTACGCGATGGGCGCGACGCCGTTTCTTGCGCTGGGTCTGCTCGGCATGCCGGCGGACAGGATTCCGGTCGAAGTGATCAGCGGCATCGTGGCGGGCGGGCGCTCGGTGTGCGATACGGCCGGCATACCGATCGCCGGCGGTCATTCCATCGACACGCTGGAGCCGATCTACGGCCTGGTGGTGCTGGGGCTCGTGCACCCCGACAAGGTAAAACGCAATCGCGATGCGCGAGCGGGTGACGTGCTGGTGCTCGGCAAGGCGCTTGGCGTGGGCATCATGAGTGCGGCCATCAAGAAAGATGCGCTGAGCAACGAGGCGTACCGGCAGATGATCGAGACGACAACGCAGCTCAATACGCCGGGCATCGCGCTGGCCGAGATGGCTGAAGTACACGCGCTCACCGATGTCACCGGATTTGGCCTGCTCGGTCATTTGCTCGGAGTATGCCGGGCATCACGCCTCCAAGCGGAGATCGAGTTCGAGCGCATTCCGATGCTGGACGCCGCGCGGCGTCTGGTGCAGGAGGGTTACGCGACCGGCGCCTCCCAGCGCAACTGGGCGAGCTGCGAACGCGAAGTCGCCCTGCCCATGGGCGCGCCCGAGTGGCACCGGAAACTGCTGACCGATCCGCAGACGAGCGGCGGGCTGCTGGTCGCCTGCGAGCCGGCCGCCGTGCCGCGGGTGCTCGCGGTCTTCAGGGAGCAGGGATTCCAGCATGCCGCTGCGATCGGCCGCCTCCTTGCGGGCGAGCCTGCGGTGACCGTGCTTTAGTTCGGGATCAGAGCAGCGGCCGTAACGACTTCCAAACGGTCTCGGCAATCAGGGGCTGCGCGCGCGGACCCGGGTGTATGCCGTCGGTCTGGAAGTAATAGTCCTGCCGGTCGGCGAAACCTTCGAGCAGAAACGGCACCAGCGGCAGTTTTTTTTCCTTCGCGAGCGCAGTGAACACGGCGCTGAACTTTTCGGTGTAGGCGGGGCCGTAGTTGGGCGGCAGTCGCATGCCGACCAGGAGCACCTTGGCTTTGAATCTGCGGCACGCTTCGATAATCGCTTCCAGATTGGCGCGCATCGCCTCGATGCCATGACCGCGCAGGCCGTCGTTTGCGCCGAGCGCGAGGATGACGATGGCGGGCCGGTGCGTCTTCAGGGACGTTTCGATGCGCGATTTTCCGCCCGCCGTGGTTTCCCCGCTGATGCTCGCGTTGACTACCCTATAATCGCGCTTTTCGTCGCGAAGCTTGCGCTCCAGCAGGCTCACCCAGGTCTGGTCCAGCGGCAATCCGTACCCGGCGGAGAGGCTGTCGCCGAACACAAGCACGGTGGCGGCCGCGGCCGTCTGCGGCAGCAGGGCGAGCAGCAGGAAAATCCAACGCATCACAAGAACTGACATGTACGGTACGGCAGGCAGCGCAAAACACGAAATTGTGCGGGTGACCGGGCTCACCAAGCAAGTTCCCACTGGCGATGCGCAGTTGACCATCCTCGAGGACGTAAGTTTCGGCGTGGCGAGCGGCGAGGCGGTCGCCATCGTCGGTGTATCCGGATCCGGCAAGTCCACGTTGCTGGGCCTGCTTGCGGGACTCGATATGCCGAGCGCCGGCGACGTACTGATCGACGGCCACAGCCTCTACGCCCTGGACGAAGACGGGCGGGCCGCATTGCGCGCGCGCATGGTGGGCTTCGTGTTCCAGTCGTTCCAGCTGCTGCCCGCGATGACGGCGCTCGAGAACGTGATGCTGCCGCTCGAACTCGCCGGAGAACTTGCCGCCCGCGATTCGGCCTCGGGGATGCTCGAGCGCGTCGGCCTCGGGGGGCGCATGCACCATTATCCGAAGCAGCTCTCCGGGGGCGAGCAGCAGCGCGTCGCCATCGCGCGCGCTTTCGTGACGCGCCCGGCGCTGCTCCTGGCGGACGAGCCGACCGGGAATCTGGACGCGGCAACCGGTGCGCAGGTGATCGATCTCATGTTCGAGCTGAACCGCGAAAAGGGCACCACGCTGCTGCTCGTCACGCATGACGAATCGCTGTCGCGCCGCTGCGACCGGGTGCTGCGCCTGGCTGGCGGGCGCCTGGTGAACGGTCACGTGCTCCAATGAGACTTGCTGCAGAACTCAGGCTGGCGGTGCGCCTGCTCCTGCGCGATCAGCGGGCCGGTGAACTGGTCCTCATCACGCTCGCGCTGGTGATCGCCGTGGCGAGCGTGACCACCATTGGTTTCTTTGCCGACCGCGTGCAGCTTGCGTTGGGACGGCAGGCCAATCTGCTGCTCGGCGCGGATCTCGTGCTGAGCGGCGATCGTCCGCTGCCGGTGGCGTTCGAGGACGAAGCCCGGCGCAGGGGACTTGCCACGGTTCGCATGGTGCGGTTTCCCAGCATGCTGGTTCATGGGGACAAAAATCTGCTTGCCAGTGTGAAATCCATTACCGCCGGCTATCCCCTGCGCGGTGAAGTGCGGCTTGCGGAACGGCCCTACGGTCCCGACCGCCGCGCTTCGGACATCCCGGCGCCGGGTACTGTCTGGGTGGATGAACGGGTGGCGGGCCAGCTCGGCCTCGTCCCCGGTGACAGCGTGACCCTGGGCGTCTTGCAGCTCAAGGTGGCCGGGATTCTGACGCACGAGCCGGACAGCGCGATCGGTTTTCTGAGTTCGGCGCCACGCGTGCACTTGAACGAAGCGGACCTCGCGGCGACCCGGCTGATTCAGCCGGGCAGCCGCATACGTTACCGGCTGCAGCTTTCCGGCGCCGATGCGCAGATCGACGCTTACCGTGCGTGGGTGCTGCCTCGGCTGCAGGCGGGGCAGCGCCTCGAAGGCATACGGGACGCGCGTCCGGAAGTGAAGTCGGCCCTGGAGCGGGCGGAAAAGTATCTCAACCTCGCCGCGCTGCTGAGCGTGGTGCTCGCTGCCGTGGCGATCGCCCTGTCCGCGCGGCGCTTCCTGCAGCGCCATCTCGACGGTTGCGCGATGATGCGCTGCCTCGGCGCCACGCAGGCCCGGCTGATGCGGCTCTATGTCACGTACTTCATCATTCTCGGCGCTGTGGCAAGCATCGTCGGGTGTGTCGCAGGAATGCTCGCGCAACTGGCGCTCTCGCACTGGCTCTCCAGCATCGCCGCGGTCACGCTTCCGGCGCCGGGATGGCTGCCGGGCGTGCAAGGGGTGGCGACAGGGTTGGCGCTTCTGCTTGCGTTTGCCCTGCCGCCGCTCGTGTCCCTCGCTCGCGTGCCGACGCTCCGCGTGTTGCGGCGCGAACTTGGTGCGCCGGGCGGCACCGGCATCGCGAGCTACGTGCTGGCCTGCGCCCTGATAGCGGCGCTGATCATGTGGAAGGCGAACGATCCGCGTCTCGGCGCGATGGTGCTGGGCGGCTTCGCGGGCGCGATGGCCGCTGCGGGCGCCGTCACCTGGCTGCTCATCGCCGCACTGAACCGGGTGCGCTCGGGCGGTGTGGCATGGCGTTTCGGCATCGCGAATCTGCGCCGCCATACGCTGGGCAGCATCGTGCAGGTCGTGGCGCTCGCGATCGGCATCATGGCGCTGCTCACGCTGACGCTGGTCCGGGGCGACCTGCTCAAAGCGTGGGAGACCAGCCTGCCGCCGCAGGCACCGAACCGCTTCATCGTCAACATTCAGCCCGATCAGCTGAAGCCGCTGTCGGAATTCTTTGCCGCCCGCAATATCACGCAACCCGCAATTCATCCGATGGTGCGCGGCAGGCTGGTGCAGATCAACGGGCGTCCGGTGAGTTCGGCGAATTACGAAGAGGATCGCGCGCGGCGGCTGGTGGAGCGCGAATTCAATCTTTCGTGGACGACGATCATGCCGTCGGACAACCAGCTCGTGGCCGGGCGGTGGTGGGGCAGGGCGCCCACGCCCGCCGACCAGTTTTCCTTGGAAAGCGGCATCGCTGAAGCGCTCGGGGTGCGCGTGGGCGACGTGCTCAGGTTCGATATCGCCGGGGAGCGCGTCACGGCGAAGGTCACGAGCCTGCGCAAGGTGGACTGGGATTCGTTCAACGTGAATTTCTTCGTGGTCGCCCCTCCCGGGCTGCTCGAGCGCTACTCCGCGACCTATATCACCAGCTTCTACCTCCCGCCGCAGCGCGGCGAGTTGTTGAACGAGCTGGTTCAGGCCTTTCCCAATCTGCTTCTGATCGATATCGCACGGATCATGGCGCAGATTCAGCGCATGATGGACCAGGTGGCTCGCGCGGTGCAGTTCCTGTTCCTGTTCACGCTGCTCGCGGGCCTCATGGTGCTTTACGCCGCCATTTCCGGCACGCTGGACGAGCGCTTGTATCAGGCCACGATCATGCGCACGCTCGGGGCGAGCCGAATGCAGATCGCACGCGCGAATATCGCGGAGTTCGCGAGCATCGGCGCGCTTGCCGGCCTGCTCGCTGCGGCGGGGGCGAATGCGCTCGGGCTCGTGCTCGCAACGAAGGTGCTCAACCTGAGCTACGGCTTCAACGCCGCGGTGTGGCTGATCGGCGTTTTTGGCAGCACGCTCGGCATCGCGGTGGCGGGCTATCTCGGCACCCGCGCCGTGTTACGCGTCGCGCCGCTCAAGGTCCTGCAGCGCATCGGATGACATGGTGCAGGAACAGGCGTGAGTTATACTTCGGCCATGCCGGAGGGCTTCTACGCGATACTGATACTGCTCGGCGTCGTCGCGCTGGGTGCCCTTATCGTCCCGCTCGCGATGCACCTGCGTGCGATGAGGGCGCTGCCCGAACAGCTCGCCGTCATTCTCGATGAAAAGCACCGCGCCATGCTCGTGGATCTGCACGGCGGGCTCGGCAGGCAGACCGACCGGGTCGTGAGCGCGTTCGCCGAAAGCTCCGAGCGCGTGCGTCAGGTGGTTTCACAGGAACTCGCCCAGAGCCGGGAGGCGATGCAGGCGCTGCAATTTGCGCTGACACGTCACCTCGGAGAAAGCCGTGAAGCGATGATCGAGAAGCTCGGCAGCACGACGCAGCTTCTGAATGCGCGGATGGAGGAGCGGCTCGATCAGATCAGCGGGCGGGTCAGCGAGCGGCTCGACGAGGGTTTTCGCAAGACCAACGAAACCTTCGTGAACGTCATGGCGCGACTTGCCGCCATCGACGAGGCGCAGAAGAAGATCGACAGCCTGAGCGGCAGCGTCGTCAGCCTGCAGGAACTGCTGGGAGACAAGCGTGCCCGCGGCGCTTTCGGCGAAGTGCAGCTCGAGGCGCTGGTGCGAAACGCACTCCCTGCCGGTGCCTACGAAATGCAGGCCACGCTCACCAACGGCACCCGCGCGGATTGCCTGCTCAAGCTGCCCGCGCCGACCGCCCGCATCGCGATCGATTCGAAGTTTCCGCTGGAAAACTATCACCGCATGTTCGATCCCGACGCGAACGATGCCGGACGCGCCGCGGCGAGCAGGCAGTTCAAACAGGACGTGCGGCGTCATGTGGACGCGATTGCGCTCAAGTACATCATCCCCGGGGAGACGGCCGATGGCGCAGTCATGTTCGTTCCGGCCGAAGCTGTTTTTGCGGAGATTCACGCGCACCACGGCGACGTGGTCGAACATGCGCTCGGCAGAAGAGTGTGGATCGTCTCGCCCACCACGCTCATGGCCGTGCTCAATACCGCCCGCGCGGTGCTCAAGGATGTCGAAACGCGGCGCCAGGTGCACATCATCAAGGACGAGCTGGCCAAGCTCGCCAAGGACTTCGGGCGCTTCGACGAGCGCATGCGCAGGCTCGCGGACCACATTCGCCTTGCCAACGAGGACGCGCAGCAGGTGCATGTGAGCAGCCGCAAGATATCCGAGCGCTTTTCCAGCATCGAGCGGGTCGAATTGGAGCAACCCGATACGCCCCAGCTGCGCGTGGTGGAGCGGCGCGACGACAAGGCGGTATGAGCGCGGCATCGCGTGCTCCAGACCGGTCGTCACGCTTTGGTGCGCCGCTGAGACGGGGAGCCAAGCGGCTTTGAAGTGGTTCACCGACTGGCGCCGCGCGCGCATCCTGCGCCGTGCGGTTCTGGATGAAGCGCTGTGGTCGCGCGTCCTGGACCGTTACCCCTTCCTGCGCGCGCTTTCCGATGAGGAGCGGCACTGCCTGCGCGTGAACGTGATGCTTTTTCTCCACGACAAGTCGATACACGGTGCGGGCGGGCTCGAGATGCGTGACGAAATTCGCTACACCGTCGCCGCCCAGGCCTGTATCCTCACGCTCAACCTGGGGCCGGACTGCTACCGCGGGTGGGTCGAAGTGATCGTCTATCCCGACGAGTTCGTCGCCAGCTACGAGTTCGTGGACGAAGACGGCGTCGCCCATCACGTCGAGGAACCGATGTCCGGCGAATCATGGCTGCAGGGTCCGGTGATACTTTCGTGGGCGGATGCCCAGGACGCCGGCTCGGGCAGCTACAACGTGGTGATACACGAGTTCGCGCACAAGCTCGACATGCTGAATGGTGAGGCCAACGGCTTTCCGCCGCTGCACGCGGACATGGATCGCGAGGCATGGTCGGGCGCGTTCGAACGTGCATACGAGGATTTCTGTGCGCGAGTGGACCGCGGCGCCCCGCTCCCGGTCGATGACTATGCCGCTGAAAATCCAGCGGAGTTCTTCGCGGTGCTGAGCGAGGCATTCTTCCAGGCGCCGGACGCAATACGGGTCACCTATCCGGACGTCTATCGCCAGCTCGTTCGGTACTATCGCCAGGATCCGGCCGCGCGCCTGCGCGGCACGGACCGGCGGCCGCATCCGTACGTTACCGCATGAAAACGGCCCGTCTGCCGCGCTCGGGCTCCAGCCGCACCCTGTGGCTGGGATTCGGCGTGCTGCTCGCCGTGGTTGCCGCCATAACGCTGTCGGCGCTTACCGTCGCGCATATCGAACCTGCGGGGACCATGACTGGCCCGGTGCCATGGATCATCGGATTCGGCATACTGGGTTTGGCGGCCGGCATAGCGATCGCAGTTGCGGTGACGCGGCAGGTCGCGCGCACCGAGAAGGCGCTCGCGCTGGAGAAAGAGCTTGCCGAGGTGACGCTGCAATCGATAGGCGATGGCGTGATTACGACGGACGCTGAAGGGCGGGTCGAGTACCTCAACCCGGTTGCCGAGCGTTACACCGAGTGGTCCACGGACGAAGCGCGCGGCCGTCCTCTCCCGGAAATCTATCGCGTAATCGACGAGCGCACCGCGAAGACGGTCGACGTGCTGGTGCGCACCGAGCCGCAAGACGCGCCCGAAGAAGGCGACGCAGCCGTACGGCTCGTGAGCCGCAGCGGGCGCGAGTGCCCGATCCGGTTTTCGTGTGCGCCGATCAGCGCCGCGAGTGGAAAGCGCCTCGGCACCATCGTCGTGTTTCACGACATCAGCCAGATCCGCGCCATGGCGCAGCAACTGATCTGGCAGGCGAGCCACGATGCGCTGACCGGGCTCGTCAACCGGCGCGAGTTCGAGCGCAGGCTCGCGGAGCTGATCGAGACGGCGCGCGGGCAGGGCCGCGAGCATGCGCTGATGTTCATGGACCTGGACAATTTCAAGTCCGTCAACGACACCTGCGGGCACAGCGCGGGCGATGAGTTGCTGCGCCAGCTGACCACGGTCATGCTGACGCGCATGCGCGGCAGCGATACGCTCGCTCGGCTTGGCGGAGACGAATTCGGCGCACTGCTCGAATCATGCCCGCTCGACCAGGGCTTGCGCATCGCGCATGCCATGCGCGAGACCGTGCGGGAATTCCGCTTCGTGTGGGAGAACAAAACGTTCAGCGTCGGTGTCAGCATCGGGCTCGTCCCGATCGGCGCGAGCAGCGGCGGGCCGGGCGACGTGCTCGCACATGCGGACGCGTCCTGTTACGAGGCCAAGAACAAGGGCCGCGACCGGGTGCAGGTGTATCGCCCGCAGGACGCGGATCTTTCCGGCAAGCACAGCGAACTGCAGCTCGTGTCCCAGATCAATCGCGCGTTCGAAATGGGCGAGTTCCGGCTTTTCCGCCAGCGTATCGTGCCGCTTACGCGCAGCGCCTCCGAGCAGCCGTATTACGAGATCCTGGTGAGAATGGTGGATCGCAGCGGCGCGCTGGTTCCGCCCACGGGCTTCATGCCCGCCGCGGAGCGCTACAATCTCCTCACCTCCATCGAGCGCTGGGTGATCAGTTCGCTCGTCGAGCACCTGCACCGGGAATGGCAGTCCGGCGCCATCCCGCATCAGCCTGCCCCGGACGGGTCACGCGGCTGCTACGCCGTCAACCTGTCGGGCGCCAGCATCAACGACAAGAGCTTTCCCGAGTTCCTGCGCAACCTGCTGACGCGCTACGAGCTGCCGCACGGGCTGCTCTGTTTCGAGATCACCGAAACGACCGCGATTTCCAACCTCAACAAGGCGGCGGAGCTGATGCACGAGCTGAAGGGCATGGGCTACCGCTTCGCGCTCGACGATTTCGGAACCGGCATGTCCTCGTTCGCCTATCTCAAGTACCTTCCGGTCGACTATCTCAAGATCGCCGGGATGTTCGTGAAGGACATGGCCGAGGATGCGATGGACTGCGCTATCGTCGAAGCGATCAACCGCATCAGCCACATCCTCGGCATGCAGACGGTCGCGGAGTCCGTCGAGACCAAGGAAACGCTCGAACGGGTGAGGGCGCTACAGGTCGATTTCGCGCAGGGCTACTACATCGCCGAGCCGGAAGAACTGGTGGCCGGGGAGGGGGCAAAGCGCGTGCTGGTGACGGCGTAGGCGGGGTTGACGTGCGCGCCCATTACGTACTGGCCGCGGACGTCGGCGGCACCAAGACCGCGGTAGTGCTCGCGAGAGCGGGCGGAAGCTGGCCGGGCATCGTCGAAGACAGGGTTTATGCGAGCCAGGACTACCCGGCGTTCGCCGATGTGATCCAGGAATTCCTCGCTCTGCCAGAGGCTCGCCGCTGCGCGCGCGCACTCGCCGCGGCATGTGTTTGCGTGGCGGGCCCCGCAGCGGGCAATCGCGCTGCCACCACCAATCTGCCGTGGACGATCGAGTCGGGAGTCATGGCCGATCGGTTCCGGATAGGGCGGGTGCAGCTCGTAAATGATTTCGCGGCTGCAGCCGTCGGCGTGGAACGCCTGGGCGCGAAGGACCTGCAGCGTCTGCAGGCAGGCCAGCCGGTGAAGCACGGCGCATGCGCGATCATCGGTGCTGGCACGGGCCTCGGCGTCGCGCTGATGAGCTGGGATGGCGAAGGCTATGTGGCCCACGCGTCGGAGGCGGGCCACATGGATTTTGCCCCGGTGGACGTGCTGCAGGACCGCCTGCTGCGGCACCTTCGCCGGCGATATGGACGGGTCTCGTACGAGCGCGTGCTGTCGGGATCGGGTCTTGCCAGTATTTTTGGCTATCTGGCGGAGCGCACGCCGCCATCGCAGGCGATGCTGCGGGCGCTGGAACTGGAAGGAGACGATGCGGCGGTGGTAAGCCGCTACGGGCTCGAGGGGCGGGACGCGGTGGCGGCGCAGGCCCTCGACGTGTTCGCCGCAATCTACGGCGCGTTCGCCGGGAATATCGCGCTCACTGCGCTTGCGCGCGGCGGTGTCTACATCGCTGGCGGGATCGCTCCCAAAATCGCCGCAAAGCTGAAGGATGGGGCGCTGGTGCGCGCCTTCAACGACAAAGGTCGGTTCAGCGAGCTGCTCGCTACCGTTCCGCTGCACGTGGTCATGAATGCGCGCGTGGGCCTCTACGGCGCACTCGCGCTTGCACGCCGGCTGGCGCTTGCGCCGCCGCGCACGGCACGCCGCAAACGGGTGCGCTAGGCGCCGGGACCGCCTTTTTCGAAGCCGGCGAGTTCCTCGCGCGTATTGATATTGCTGAACCCGGCGGTTGCGTCGTCGAAAGCGACTTCGACGGTGGCGAGCTGCGCGTACCAGGCATCGATCTTGCGCCCGCCCTCCGAGAGAAACGCGGTCAGTCCTGGCAGCACGCTCTTCCGGCACAGGCAGAATACGGGGTGCGGCTGATCTCCGGTCTTCGCCACCGCGAGGTCCGCGCCCCGCTGCAGCGCGGCCGTGCCGAGGCGCGAGACCAGATCGCGGGGCAAAAAGGGCGAATCGCAGGGCACGGTCGCCACCCAGTCGTAATGCGCTTCCGAAAGACCGCGATGCAGTCCCGCGAGCGGGCCGGCAAAGCCGCCGATCACGTCCGGGATCACGCGGTAACCGAACGCGGCATAGCGTTCGAGGTTCTGATTGGCGTTGATCAGGAGTTCATCGACCTGCGGGGAAAAACGCTCGATGACCCACTGCACCATGGCCTTGCCGTGCAACGACTGCAGCCCTTTGTCCACGCCGCCCATGCGCCGGCCCTGCCCGCCCGCGAGCACGACGCCGGTGATCGAAGGGACGCCGCCTTTGGGTGAATCGGTGGACGCCACTGCTGGCTGCCGGCAAGCGTCGAGCTACGCCAGCATCGTCGGCATGACCGACTTCACGAAGCGTTGCCTGCCGGTAAAGAGCAGGTAATGGCGGTTCACCGCACGGCCGAACATGGTGATGCCGACCTTGTTCGCGACCTCGAATCCCATCTGCGTGAGCCCCGAGCGCGAGACGAGAAACGGAATGCGCATCTGCGCCGCCTTGATCACCATCTCGGAGGTGAGCCGGCCGGTGGTGTAGAACACCTTGTCCGAGCCGTCCACGCCGTCGAGCCACATCTGTCCGGCGATCGCGTCCACCGCGTTATGGCGCCCCACATCCTCGACGAAATAGAGGATGCGCGCGCCGTCCGCGAGCGCGCAGCCGTGCACCGCGCCCGCACTCTTGTAAACCGTCTCGTGGCGGCGGATGGCATCGAGGAGCGCGTAGAGCGTCTCTTCCTCGAGCCTGATGTCGTCGCGCAGCTGCACGGCGTCGATCTCCTCCATCAGGTCGCCGAAGACGGTGCCCTGCCCGCAGCCGGTGGTGACGGTGCGCTTCTTCATCCGCGCCTTGAGGCCCTTGATGCCCTTGCGCGTGGTGACGGCGACGGCGTTGGTTTCCCAATCGACCTGAACGGCTTCGATCTCGTCCACGGATTGGGCGAGCCGCTGGTTGCGCAGGTAGCCGAGAGCGAGCGCTTCCGGCGTCTGTCCCAGCGTCATCAGCGTGACGACCTCGCGCCTGTCGACGTAGATCGTGAGCGGATGCTCGCCGGCGATCGGTGAGGTGAGGATTTCGCCGCGCTCGTTCAGCGCTTCCACATCGAACGTGAGCGGCCGGCGCGCCCGGGTGAGCTTCGGTCGCGCCATGTCAGCCACCAATATAGGACATCTCGATCTTGCGCAGGGGTAGCGTCGCGGCGCCGCGGATCTCGGAATAGCGGTCGGTTCTCGCCGACCAGACGGCGCCGATCTGCTGGCGAATCTGCTCGTCGCTCGCCCCGCCGCGCAGCAGACTGCGTATGTCGTGGCCCTCGGTTGCGAACAGGCAGGTATAGAGCTTGCCCTCGGTGGAAAGCCGCATGCGGGTGCAGTCCCGGCAAAACGCCTGGGTTACCGAAGCGATGACCCCGATTTCGCCCGAGCCGTCGCGATAGCGCCAACGTTCGGCCACCTCGCCCCGGTAGTTGGGATCGGCGGGCTCCAGGGGAAGCTCCGCATCGACGAGCTTCACGATCTCCCGCGCGGATACCACATCGTCCATCCGCCAGCCGTTGGTGTGACCGACGTCCATGTACTCGATGAAGCGCAGGATGTGGCCGCGCCCCCTGAAGTAACGCGCCATCGGCAGGATGCTGCCCTCATTCATCCCGCGCTTCACCACCATGTTGACCTTGATCGGGGCGAGCCCGGCCCGCGATGCCGTCTCGATGCCGGCCAGTACGCGCGACACCGGGAAATCGACGTCGTTCATGCGCCGGAAGACGCCATCTTCCAGCGCGTCGAGGCTCACCGTGATCCGCGTAAGGCCCGCCTCCTTCAGCCGCTGCGCCTTCTGCTCCAGCAGCGCACCGTTCGTCGTGAGCGTGAGATCGAGCCCCGGAATGCGCGCCAGCATAGCGACCAGCTGCTCCAGATTGCGGCGCACCAGCGGCTCCCCGCCCGTGAGCCGCACCTTGGTGACGCCCTGGTCCACGAAAAGGCGCACCGCGCGCGCGATTTCCTCGAAGCTCAGCAGTTCCCTGCGCTCGAGGAACGGGTAATTCTTGCCGAAAACCTCTTTCGGCATGCAGTACACGCAGCGGAAATTGCAGCGGTCGGTGACCGATACGCGCAGATCGCGCAGCTTGCGCCCGAGCCGGTCGGACAGCGGCGGGGCGCCGACCTTTTTCAGGGTCTGAATCGCGTCATCCATGGATAGCGGACCGATACCTTTGCGGGAGCATGCATTATGGCAACCTGCCGCGGTCGGTGCAAGGAAACCATTACTTGTAAATCAGGTATTTGAAGCGTTTTTTGGTTGAACCGCGGGCGCAGCTGGCGCACAATCACGGCATGCAGAGCACACCCGCATCCCCGTTGCCTCCCAACACGCGCGTCGTGGCGGTGATCATGGAGCGGACAACGCCTGCCCATCGCTGGGCGACCGAACGCTGGGAAGCGAAAGGCGTGCTGCCGGATGTGCCGGATTCGGACCCCGAGGGGCACGTCATCGTCGAGGAACGCGGCCTTACGCAGATGCTCTTTCCCGGTGTGACGCTGCGATTGCAGCGCGACGAGGCGGAAGGCTATTACTACAACATCACGTCGCCACAGCCCAAGGTGTTCGTGCTGTGGCGCATGCGGGACGGGATCGCGCGTCCCGAGCAGCTCTCGGTGAGCTACCACGAGGGCGCCCGCTGGATGGACGCGGAGGAGACGGTGGATGGCGTGCCGCTGCCGCCCGCTCTTGTCCCCTGGATCGCGAACTTCGCCGCGGAACATTACAAGCCCGAGCCCAGAAAGAAAGTCCGTTACGCCAGCAGCAAGGACATGGGCGTGGCATCGCGGCGCGGAGGCGCGAAATGAGCGTAGACCAGCGCAAACCTGAGGGGAAGGAAGAGCGCGAGGGCGAGCCGTTCCTGAGCCGCTGGTCGCGGCGCAAGGACGAAGCGAGGCGGGACGCGCAGGAGCCGCCGTCCAAGCCGGTGGAAGCGAAGGGCCCTGTGCCGCAACTGCCGCCGCTGGATCAATTGAAGTTCGAGTCGGACTATCGCGGCTTCCTCCACCCCAAGGTAAGCGACGACATGCGTCGCGCGGCGCTGAAGAAACTGTTCAGCGACCCCCACTTCAATGTCATGGATGGCCTCGACGTCTACATCGACGACTACAGCAAGTCGGATCCCATCCCGGCAGCAATGCTCGCCGGCCTGCGCCAGGCGCAGCAGATTCTGGAGCGGGCGAAAGAAGTCGAAGTCGAGCGCGCGGCGCGAGAATCGGCACAGGCGCAGGCGGCGCCCCCGCCCGAAGCACCGCATGCGGTGACGGCGGATGTGCAGCGGCAGATGGACAGCGCTGAACCGCCCCGAACCGCCGAGCGCGTCGATGCCAGGACAAACTCGTAGCGCAGACTAGCGCTTTTCGTTAGCATTCGTGCCGCCCGGACACCGGGCGCGACGCGCACGCGACATGTCCTACAAAAAACTGGTCTGCAACTGCAACGGCACCATGCCCCTCGACGGCAGGGCGCTTGCGCGCGCGTTGAAGCTCGATGCGCCGCTGAATGTGAATACGGAACTTTGCCGTCGGCACATCGCAGCGTTCGAGGCCGCGGTAAAGAAGGGCGACGATCTCGTCGTTGCCTGCACCCAGGAGGCGACCCTCTTTACCGAACTGCACGGAGAGTGGAAAGGCAGCGGTTCGATCCGGTTTGTGAATATCAGGGAGGCCGCAGGCTGGTCGGCAGAGGCTGAATCAGCGACGCCCAAAGCAGCCGCCCTGCTCGCACTTGCGGAACTTCCCGAGCCCGAGCCCGTGGCGATCGTGTCCTATCAGTCGGCGGGCCATCTGCTGATCATTGGCCCTGGCGCCGCAGCGCTTGCCTGGGGCGATCGGCTGGCGGAGCAGCTTTCGGTGAGCGTGCTCGTAACCGGTGACCCGCGTCGCTACGAGCTTCCGACCAGCCGACGCTATCCGGTCTTTTCCGGTGATGCGATCTCGGTGTCCGGTTATCTCGGCGCCTTCCGCGTCGAATGGAAGCAGGCCAACCCGATCGATCTGGAAGTTTGCACGCGATGCAATGCCTGCATTCGTGTGTGCCCCGAACACGCCATCGATTTTTCGTATCAGATCGACCTCGCGAAGTGCAAATCCCACCGCAGGTGCGTGACTGCCTGTGCTCAGGTGGGCGCCATCGATTTCGGTCGTGAGGCCGTGGCGCGCAGCGAGACGTTCGACCTCGTACTCGATCTCTTGCGCGAGCCGCTCATCCGCATTCCCCAGCCACCGCAGGGCTATTTCGCGCCGGGCGACGATCCGGCGGAGCAGGCGCTGGCCGTCCATGAGCTCGCGCAACACGTGGGCGAATTCGAGAAGCCCAGGTATTTCGAGTACCGGCAGAAGATCTGCGCCCACAGCCGCTCCGGTATCAATGGCTGCACGCGCTGCATCGACGTCTGTTCGACGCAGGCCATATCAAGCCATGTCGACGAGAACCGGGTGGAGGTCGAGCCGCACCTGTGCATGGGCTGCGGCGGCTGCGCGACCGTCTGCCCTTCGGGCGCGATGACTTACGCCTATCCGCGGGTGTCCGACATGGGCGCGCGGTTGAAGACGGTACTGCAAGTCTACCGGGAGGCCGGGGGCGAGAATCCGTGTTTGCTGTTTCACAACAGCGACGGGCGCGACCTGGTGGCGCGCCTGGCGCGCCGGGGGAGGGGACTGCCTGCCAATGTGATCCCGCTGGAGGTACTGCACGTCGCTTCGCTGGGTCTGGATCTCATGCTCGGCGCCGTAGCGCTCGGCGCCTCCAGGGTCTGCATCCTCTCCACGGGGTCCGAGCCGGCTACGTATCACGAAGCGCTCGACGCGCAGATCGCGGTGGCGGAAGCCGTAGTGACGGGGCTGGGCTTGGGCGAAGGCCGGTTTCAGCTCATCCGGCAGGACGACGTGACTCTCCTCGAGCGGCAGGTGTGGTCCGGCCCGACACCGCCGGCGTTGACGCCCGGCACATTCAATCTCTCGGACGTCAAGCGATCGACGCTCGATTTCATTTTCGATCATCTGCTGCGGTGCGCCGCCCGGCCTGTAGAAAGCATGCCGCTTCCGGCGGGCGCGCCGTACGGCACCGTGCGGGTGGACAAGCAGCGCTGCACCATGTGCCTCGCCTGCGTCGGCGCCTGTCCCGAAGGTGCGCTGCTCGACGCGAAAGACGCTCCGCAGCTGCGCTTCATCGAGAGGAATTGCGTTCAGTGCGGGCTTTGCGAAAAGACCTGCCCGGAGGACGCGATTACCCTTGCGCCGCGTCTGCTGCTCACGGCGGACGCGACACGCCCGGTCGTGCTCAACGAGGACAAGATATTCGCCTGCGTGCGTTGCGGCAAACCGTTTGCCAACCAGCGCATCATCGACAACATGCTGGGCAAACTCGCGACCCATTCGATGTTCAGCGAGCCGGGCGCCTTGCGCCGGCTGCAGATGTGCCAGGACTGCCGCGTCATGGACATGTTCGAACAGGGCGGCCAGGCGACCATCTTCGACGTGACGGGCGATAAACCGAGAACATGAGCGAGGCGGTTTCCCCAACTCCGCTCGACCCGGAGGACGTGGCGCGGGCCAACCTTTACGGCCTGGTGAGCCGGTTGTTCTATGCGCCGGCCGACCCTAACCTCCTGGCGGAAATTTCGCGGGCGCCGGCGGCAGCGGAGGCGGACGAAGAGCCCACCGCCTTGCGCAGGAGCTGGGATGCCCTGCAGGAAGCCTGCCGCAGCGCGTTTCCGGCATTGGTGCGGCAGGAGTATGAGGGCCTCTTCGTGGGGGTCGGCAAGGCCGAAGTCTCGCCCTATCTTTCCGCTTACGCGCAGCCGTCCGCGCCGGAGCGTTACCTCGTGCGGCTGCGGGACCAGCTTGCGGTCTGGGCGCTGGCCCGCCGCGAAGGGGCATTCGAAGTCGAGGACCATGTATCCGGCGTAAGCGACGTCCTGCGGTGGCTCGTGGAAACGGGGCGTCCGCTCGTTGACCAGCGCGGTTTCTTCGAGACTTATCTCTATCCCGGCGCCGTTCCTTTTTGTGCCGCAGTGCAGAATGCGGCTTCGGTGGCTTTCTATAAGCCGGTTGCGGGTTTCGCGCACGCCTTTCTCGAACTTGAGAAAGCAGCCTTCGATATGTCCGATACGGAGCAGTCGGCGGCCAATTGAGAATTACTCTCGATAAGGGGGCGTGCCATCTATCGAGAACGGTTATCATTGTGAAAAATACTCAGCTTTCTTCTTGATTTGCACTGTTTTGAGGCGTAAATTTCCTCAACACAAACAGCATATCGCTCACCCTAAGGAGGACCGGATGAAATCTCCAGCATCCAAGCTGTCCCGTCGTAATTTCCTTTTCGCTGTCGGTGCAGGTGGTGTCGCTGCCACGGCCGCTGTCACGAGTGCAAACCGGTCCACCGCGCAGAAGAAAACATCGGGGACCACGAGCGGCAAGGGCTATCAGCTCACCGAGCACGTTCGCAAGTACTACGAAACGACCAAAGTCTGAGAGGACCGCCATGCTGCTCACGAGAAAATCCACGAGCGTTTCGTCCGCGCCTGGCCGGTTAAGCCGCTCCGTATCGGGCATGCTGGGCAGGACCATAGATCGCCGCACGTTCCTTCGTCGCTCGGGCATCGCGCTCGGCGCGGGTGCGGTGGCATCGCAACTGCCGTTCAGCATCGTCGAGGAAGCGCAAGCCGCGGCGCCGGCGACCGCCGGCAAGACCGAAGTCAAGCGCACGGTCTGCACGCATTGCTCGGTCGGCTGCTCGATCGACGCAATAGTCCAGAATGGCGTTTGGGTGCGGCATGAGCCGGTGTTCGACTCGCCGATCAATCTTGGCGCCCACTGCGCCAAGGGCGCGTCGATCCGCGAGCATGGCATGCACCAGCACTCGCACCGGCTGAAGACCCCGATGAAGCTCGTCGGCGGCAAGTGGCAGCAGGTCTCGTGGGATCAGGCGCTCAACGAGGTGAGCCAGAAGATGCTGGAGATCCGCAAGAAAGACGGCCCGGATGCAACCTTTTGGATCGGCTCTTCCAAGCACAACAACGAGCAGTCGCAGCTCTTCCGCAAATTCGTGTCGTTCTTCGGCACGAACAACATGGACCATCAGGCGCGCATTTGCCATTCCACGACGGTAGCGGGCATCGCGAACACCTGGGGCTACGGCGCGATGACGAACTCGTACAACGACGAGCAGAATTCGAAGTGCATACTGTTCTTCGGGTCGAACGCCGCCGAGGCGCACCCGGTCTCGATGCTGCACACGCTGCACGCCAAGGAAAACGGCGCGAAGGTGGTCGTGGTCGATCCGCGCTTCACCCGCACCGCAGCGCGCGCGGACAAGTACTACCGCATCCGCTCCGGCACCGACGTCGCGTTTTTATGGGGCATGCTCTACCACGTCTTCAAGAATGGGTGGGAGGACAAGGAGTACATCAAGGCCCGTGTCTACGGCATGGACAAGATCCGCGAGGAAGTGGCGAAGTGGACGCCGGAAGAGACCGAGCGCGTCACGGGCATGAAGGAAGCCGAGGTGCGCGACGTCGCCGAGATGATGGCCAAGAACAAGCCGAGCACCATCGTATGGGCCATGGGCCAGACGCAGCACACCAACGGTAACGCCATTGTTCGCGCCTCTGCGGTATTCCAGCTTGCGCTGGGCAACGTCGGCGTCTCCGGTGGCGGTACCAACATCTACCGCGGGCACGATAACGTGCAGGGCGCGACCGACGTCGGTCCCAACCCCGACTCGCTGCCCGGCTATTACGGCATCGCGGCGGGCTCCTGGCGTCACTGGTGCGCGGTGTGGGGCGTGGACTACGAGTGGGTGAAGAAGCAGTTCGCCTCGCAGGCGATGATGGAGAAGCCAGGCCTTACGGTGTCGCGCTGGATCGATGCCGTGCTGGAGAAAAACGAGCATCTCGATCAGGACCCCAATCTCAAGGCGGTCATTTTCTGGGGGCATGCACCGAACAGCCAGAACCGCGGCAAGGAAATGGTTGAGGCGATCAAGAAGCTCGATCTCCTGGTGGTGATCGATCCGTATCCCTCGGCTACCGCCGCGATGGCGGCAATGGTGCGGCAGGACGGCGTCTATCTGCTGCCGGCCGCAACGCAGATGGAGTGCGCAGGGTCCGTGACGGCGTCCAACCGCTCGCTTCAGTGGCGCGAGAAGGTGATCGATCCGATGTTCGATTCGCGTACCGATCACATGATCATGTACCAGCTTGCCGAGAAGTTCGGTTTCGCCAAGGAATTCACGGCGAAGATCAAGCTGGTCAAGGGCAAGGGCGGCATGATGGAGCCCGACATGGAAGATGCGCTGCGCGAGATCAATCGCGGGTCCTGGACCATCGGCTATACCGGCCAGTCGCCGGAGCGGCTGCAGGCGCACATGCGCAACCAGCAGGTGTTTGACGTGAAGACGCTGCGCGCCAGGGGCGGGAAGGATGCCAAGACGGGTTACGTACTGGACGGGGACTACTACGGATTGCCGTGGCCCTGCTACGGCGCCGCTGCAATCAAGCATCCGGGGTCGCCCAATCTGTACGACACGTCCAAGCACATGATGGACGGCGGCGGCAACTTCCGCGCGAACTTCGGCGTCGAGCGCGACGGCGTGAATCTGCTGGCCGAGGATGGCTCGCACTCGAAGGGCGCAGAGATCACCACAGGTTATCCTGAGTTCGACCATGTGCTGGTGAAGAAACTCGGCTGGTGGGATGAACTCACCGATGACGAAAAGAAGGCCGCCGAAGGAAAGAACTGGAAGACGGACCTCTCCGGGGGCATCCAGCGGGTGGTGATGAAGCACGGCTGCCATCCCTGGGGCAACGCCAAGGCGCGCGCGGTGGTATGGAACTTCCCGGACGGCGTCCCGCTGCACCGCGAGCCGCTCTATACGCCGCGGCCGGATCTCATCGAGCGGCATCCGACGCACGCGGACCAGAAAAACCGCTGGCGCGTGCCGGTGCTGTTCAAGACGATACAGGATGCGAACAAGGACGCCGTCAAGAGCTATCCGCTCATCATGACGAGCGGACGCCTCGTCGAGTACGAGGGCGGCGGCGACGAGACGCGTTCCAACCCGTGGCTCGCCGAGTTGCAGCAGGAGATGTTCGTCGAGATCAATCCCAAGGACGCGAACGACCGCGGCGTGCGCAACAACGAGTATGTCTGGGTCAGCACGCCGGCCCCCAGCAAGCCCCGCCTCAAGGTGAAGACCCTTGTCACCGAGCGCGTGGGGCCCGGAACCGTGTTTCTGCCGTTCCACTTTGCCGGCTGGTTCGAAGGCAAGGATCTGCTCGACTACTACCCCAAGGGCGCGGCGCCGGTGGTGCGCGGCGAAGCCGTGAATACGGCGACCACTTATGGTTACGACATTGTCACCATGATGCAGGAAACAAAAACCACGCTGTGCCAGGTAACCAAGGCCTAACCGGGACCCAGAGGAGCGAATCATGGCAAGAATGAAATTTCTGGCGGACGCCGAGCGCTGCATCGAGTGCAACGGCTGCGTGACCGCGTGCAAGCAGGAGCACGAGATCCCATGGGGCGTAAACCGGCGCCGCGTGGTGACGATGAACGACGGCGTTCCGGGCGAGAAGTCGATCTCCGTGGCCTGCATGCACTGCTCCGATGCACCGTGCATGGCGGTATGTCCCGTGGACTGCTTCTACAAGACCAGCGAAGGTGTGGTGCTGCACGACAAGGATCTTTGCATCGGCTGCGGCTACTGCTTCTATGCCTGTCCCTTCGGCGCGCCGCAGTTCCCGCAGGACGGTGCGTTCGGACTGCGCGGCAAGATGGACAAATGCACGTTCTGTGCCGGTGGCCCGGAAACCGACTTCTCCGATGCGGAATTCAAGAAGTATGGCCGCAACCGTCTCGCGGAGGGCAAGCTCCCGGCGTGTGCCGAGATGTGTGCCACCAAGGCGCTGCTCGGCGGTGACGGCGACGTGGTCGCCGACATCTATCGCCACCGCGTGCTGACTCGCGGCAAAGGCTCCGAGGTCTGGGGCTGGGGTACCGCCTACGGGGCGCCGCAGAAACCCGGCGCGCAGGCCCCGGGAGGCAAGTCATGAGGCTCGGTGTGCTTCTGGCTGCCGTTGCCGCGCTCATTGCCGTAGCGGGATGCGGCGAGAAGGCGCAGGTGACGGTCTACAAACAGGGCCAGTATCAGGGCAAGCCG
>JBQTHU010000115.1:0-14549 GCA_052389535.1 Betaproteobacteria bacterium
GATGAAAATCCGTTTCGTAGAGCGCATCGAGACGCGCGAGCGCGTCCGGCGGCAGCGGCCCCATCGCGGCGGCCTCCAGCGCCTCGTCGATATGGTGCAGTTCCGCGGCTCCGATGATGGCGCACGAGACGTCGGGATTCGCCAGCACGAAGCGGAGCGCCACCTGCGCGCGCGTGCCATGCCCGGTGCCGATCGCCTCGAACACGGCTTTCGTCCTGCGCTCGTCCTCGGCGACGCTGGTGTCGCTGGTGAGCACGCTCTCGCGCCCGGTGCGCTCGTCGGACGCGATGACGCCCGCGGCGAAGATGCGGATCGCCATCACGGCGACGCCGTGCGCGCCGCAGGCGTCGATGATGCCGCTCATATTCTGTCCGGTCCACGCCTTCGGCATGCTTCGGCCCGCGCTCGGATTGAGCAGGTTGTAATAGACCTGCGCGGAATCGAACCTTCCGCTTCGGATCACTTCACACACGCAATCGGTCTCGCCGATCGCGGTGATGCCCATATGGCGGATCAATCCTTTTTCGCGCAGCCGCGCGAGGCCGTCGGCCACGCCGTCCTTGCCGAGGATCTGCGCCACCGTCAGCACCCGGCCGCCGGGCTTCGAGCCGATACGGTTGTGGAGTTGCAGCAGATCGACCGACGAGCGCTTCAACCGCGCAAGGCTCTCGCGAAAACGCTGCTCGATCTGCCCGGGAATGTCAGTCAGATTGGAAACGTCGAGCTGAAACTTGGTCGAGAGATACGGCGCCGCGCCCGACTCGGGCAGCAGCCACCCGAGCGCTTCCTCCGACTTGCCGTTGCCGTACATGGCAGCGGTATCGAACCAGTTGATGTCGCCGGCGAGCGCGCGGCGGATCGCTTCGCGCCGGGTCGCGTCGTGCTTCTGGATGATGAGGCCGCCGACGTTGCCGCCGCCGAACACCACTTCCGAAACGGAGAGGCCGGTGCGGCCGAATGCGCGTTGCCTCATTGCGCGAGCCGCTACGCGGTTTTCGGCGGGAGCGTCTTGCTGAACGACTCGCGCGCGGAGAGCCGTTGCGCAAGCCGCAGCAGGGCAGGGTGGGCGGCCCGCCACTCGACTTCGGGCAGCGCCTGGTCGAGGTAATCGAGCGCATAACCCGCCGCGATGTCGGCGAGCGAGAAGCGGCCGCCGAAGCAGAACTCGTTCGCGCCCAGATCCTGTTCCAGGGTGGCGAGGCCGCGGTCGATCTTGGCGCGCTGCCGGTCGAACCACGCGCGATCGCGCTGCTTCTCTTCGGGCTCGCGATACTCGTGGTTGATCAGCACCGTCGCCTCGGCGATGCCATCCCCCAGCGCCTCCCAGCGCTTGACCTCGATGCGCTGCTCGAACGGCTCGGGTATCAGTTGCGCTCCGGTGCCGAGTGCATCCAGGTATTCGACGATCACCGGCGAGTCGTAGAGCGCGCGGCCGTCGTCGCGGATCAGGGTTGGGATCTTGCCGAGCGGGTTGTGCTGCGGCACCCGCGAACCCGGCACGGAGGGACGCTCGACGATGTATTCGTGCGGGATGCGTTTCTCTTCCAGCACGATGCGGACTTTGCGCGAGTAGGGGCTGCCGGGCGTGCCGAAAAGTATCATGGGATCGGACCGCGGGCCGGGACCAGAAGATCGCGCGTCATCTCGGACAGCGACGAGATGCCCAGCATCGCCATGTCGCGGCTGATTTCCTCGCGCAGCAGCCGGGCGGCATGGCGCACGCCTGCTTCGCCCGCGATCGACGCCGCGTAGAGGACCGGGCGCCCGACGAAGACGAACTGTGCCCCGAGCGCGAGCGCCTTCAGCACATCGGTGCCGCGGCGGATGCCGCTGTCCATCATGATCGCCATGTTGCCGGCCTCCGCCACCACCGCGGGCAGCACCCGCAGCGGGGACACCGTGCCGTCGAGCTGCCGGCCGCCGTGGTTGGAGACCATGATGCCGTCCACGCCGCTTTCGCGCGCGATGCGCACGTCGTGGCGCGAAAGCACGCCTTTCAGCACCAGCTTGCCCTTCCACATCTTGCGCATCAGCTCCAGGTGCTCCCAGCACAGCCCGTCGCGCGACATGCGCGGGCGCTCGATGTTGCCGAGGATCGGGATGCGCGGGAAACCCATGTTCTCGAGATGCGGCATGCCGTGGTTCATCAGCGTGCGCCCGAACGTGCCGAGCAGCCAGCGCGGCCGCACCATGCAGTCCCATGCGAGCCGTGCGGTGGGCTTGAGCGGCGAGCTGTAGCCCGCGCGCACATTGTTCTCGCGGTTGGCGGTCACCTGCACATCCACGGTCAGCACCAGCACTTCGAACCCTGCGCGCTGCGCCCGCTCGACCAGCGGCACGATGATTTCGGGCTCGCCGGGCAGGTAGGCCTGGAACCACGCGGTCGGCCCGACTTCGCGCACGCGCTCCATCGGCGTGAGGGAGGCGCCGCTCTGGATCATGACGGTGTTGAGTTCACCCGCGACCCGCGCGAGCACCGAGTCCCCCATGTAGGCCGCGAGCGTAGTCCCCCCCATGGGCGGAAACCCGAACGGCAGATCGTAGGTGCGGCCCAAAAGCGTCGTCTTCTGCTGACGTGCGCGGGTGCTGCACAGGATGCGCGGCAGGAATTCCCAGTCGGCGAACGCGGCGCGATTGCCCGCGAGCGAGGCGTTGGTCTCCACGCCGCCGGAGATGTAGCCGAAGATCGGGCGGGGAAGATGGCGGCGCGCGGGCGCTTCGAAATCCTCGAGGCACAGGATGTCCTGCAGCCGGCGCGGTGTGGCGGGGGCCGGTAATGTCACGACCTTGTCGGGCATCGCGATCTGGGTCTGCGTGGCGGTTTCGCTCATGAGTGCTCTCCGTTGAACCGCAGCGATTATAGAGTGCGAGGCTGCGGCCCGGCACAACGGCCGCATTATGGACTTGCGAGACCAGGAGGAACCGCTTCTACGCCTGGCGCGAGGGCGTGCCGCTACGCAGCACGCCATTGATCTCGGCGCCGAAGATCAGCGTGACGGCACTCACGTAGAGGAAGACCAGCGTTGCGACCAGACCGGCGAAGCTGCCGTAGACCAGCGCAAGCTCGCCGAGACTGCGCAGCGTGTACGAAAGGAGGGTTGCCGCGCCGAGCCACAGCAGCGCGCCCACCAGCGCGCCGGGCAACACCGTCCACAGCCGCTGCCGGATATCGGGCAGCCAGCCGTACATCACGGCATAAAGCGCCGTGAGCACCACGTATGCGATGCCATAGCGGACGGCGTCACGCATCCACACGCCTTCCCCGCCGTCGGCAACGGCCTCCTCCAGCGCCATCCACACGTACGGCATGAGGACAACGGACGCGAAGGCGAGCACGGTTCCCACCGTGCCGATCACCGTGAAGAGGATGACCTTGATGCGCGCGCTCCAGAAGGCGAGCCCGTGCTCGACGCCGTAAGCCTTGTTGAGCGCGGTGCGGATCGCCTGCATGCCCGAGGAGGCGGCCCAGATTGTGAAAAATATGCCTACCGTCACCAGCGCGCGG
Source organism: Betaproteobacteria bacterium (assembly GCA_052389535.1). GTDB lineage: Bacteria > Pseudomonadota > Gammaproteobacteria > Burkholderiales > SG8-41 > DSOT01. Next base: position 3,506 of record JBQTHU010000115.1, read on the forward strand.
TTGCGCTGGCTCAGCACCTCGTCGACCACCGGCTGCAGCGTGTCGGCGACCGCTAATGGCGCAAACGACAGGATGCGGCTTGCCAGGTCGGCGGCGGCGCCGGGCTGACCGATGTACGCGGCGGCGGAAGAAAGAAAAAGGAGAAGCGGGCACGACGCGAGCACGGCTGAGAACGCGACGCTGCCCGCCTGGTTGGCGCTCTGGTGGCGGACGTAGTTGACGAACGCGAACACGAACACCCGCAGTCCGGGCACGGCATCGCGGATGCGGCGCAATCCTTCCACGAAACCCCGCCACGGGTTCACGGCGTGTCTTTATGAAGCCGGCGCTCCGAGTGCCTCGTTGGAGTCGTGGTCAGCGCAGAACGTTCGAACCCGACCGCTATACCGGCGGGCGGCGTCCGATGATGAGAAACACGACCGCAAGCACGATGCCGATCACTGCGAGGATGTAGGCGATGTTCACGGCAGTCCCGGCGATGCCGGTAAAGCCGAACAGCGCAGCGATCAGTGCGATGACGAAAAAAGCGACGGCCCAGGAAAGCATGTCGAATCCTCCGATGTGATGAAGAGACGGTTGCTGCTGCTACTTTCAAGGCCCGGCCGGACCGGGCCACGTGGCCGCACGACAACCGTGGGACCCGCGGGAAGGTGTTTTGGTTCAACCACCTGTCATGAGAGGCTGTCACGCGCCTGTCCGCCGCGCATGGCTGCAGACCGCGTCACACGCTGTAGTCGCCAATATGCGACAGATCGCCGGAAAATTACCAGTCGGTCGCGCGGCGCTTGAGTCGCGCCTTCAGTGCGGACGAAGCATCCGACGCCGCACCCGCGCGCACCCGCACCAGCTCGTCGCTGGTGTTGCGCAGGCGCTGGGCGAGCAGCTGCGTGAGCTTGACGAGGAGCTTCGCGCCTGCGGCCGGATGCTCGCGGATGAGGCGCTCGATCGCCGAGCGCGTGAGCACGCCCGCTTCGACCTGCTCGATCGCCGAGCAGGTGGCGTAGCGCGGCGCGCCATCCAGCATCGACATTTCGCCGATGCTCGCGCCGCTCTTGATGACGGCAAGGCGCGACGGCGTGCCGCGCGCGGAGAGCTTGGTGACGTCCACCGTGCCGCTCAGGAGCAGCAGCATCCACAGCCCGGTCGCACCCTCGCGGATCAGCGTCTGGCCGGGCTGCGCGCGCAAGCGCAGCATGACGCCGCCGAGCGCTTCGGCTTCGTCGAGCGTGAAGTTTTCGAGCAGCGCCGAGTGCCTCAGCAACGCTTCATTGCCTTCGGTGTAGCCGCGGCACGAGCCGAGGATTTCCAGCCCGTCGGCCCGCAGCTCCTCCTCGATGCTTGCCATCCGCTCTCGCTACTTCGCGGCGTGCTGCCGCAGCCATGCGCCGACTTCCTCGACGATGGCATCGGTCGCGGATATGAGCGCACGCACGCCGCCCGCCGCATCGGCGGAGGGGGCGGGGCGCTGAACCACGAACACGCGCTGCGCGACCAGACGGTCTGCGCCCCCTTTGGCCTCAAAAAGCGTTGCGTTCAGGCGCACGAGCCCGCTGCTCGCCTGCTCGCTCTCGAAAAGCTGGCTGAACTCCTGCAGCTCGACACGCAGCGTGAACGGCGCCGCGCTTTCGCCGGCGTCGATCACCGCGCGCGAAACGCCGAGCGCTTCGCGCAGCCGCTGGCGCACGAGCTGTGCGGGCGGCATGCTCCAGCGTGCATTCGCATAAGGCCGCAACTGCCGGGCATCGGCGTAGGAAAGCCGGTAGAGCACCGCCGGATTGTCCAGGGCGGACGGCGCCCGGAACTCCTGCAGCAGCAGCGCCGGAAGCGCCGGGTTTTTGGTGGCCGGCGCGGTCAGCGGGCCGGGGCCGAAGTCGTACACCGCCGGGCGCACCGGCGCGGTGGGCAGCGACCCGCATCCGGCCGCTACGGATGCGAGCAGCACGAATAACGTGATTTGTTTCAATTCGGCCTCCCCGGCGCAACGAATCCCGGCTCGCCCGGGCCCGGCGCAATCGGGCCGCTGCCCCAGATCAGCGACTGCGGATTGTCATTGAAGGCGCTGAACACGCTGGTCGCCTGGCGCATGGTGGCGGACGTGTCGTCACTCGCCCGGTGCAGGCGCGGCAGCGTCGTCGCATTGAGGTGGGTGGCGGCGGAGACGAGCGCCTCCGCCGTGTCGCCGAACTTGTCGCTGATGCGCTGGATCGATTTTCCGAAGTCCGCAGCCGTGGTACGCATTTCGAGTGCGGTCCTGGTGAACGCGCTCGAGGTCGCGCCGAGTTCGCGCAGCGTCTTGCGCGCCTCCGCGCTTACGTGATCGACATTACCGGCGGCCTTGCCGAAACCTTCTGCGGCCGTGCCGAGGCTCGCCACCGTGGTCACGAGTGTGCGCTGATTTTCCGCGCTCAGCAGCTCGGAAACCCGCGCCATGGTGTGCTCGGCCTGCACCATGGTCTGTTGCACCTGCGTCAGGATCGCAGCGCCCTGGTCGGTGAGCTTGCTGATGAGGCTAGGCCGCATGGGAATGCGCGGCGGATCCTCCGCGCTGCCGGCCAGGCGCTCCGTCGACCCGCCATCGTCGTCGAGCTGCACGAACGCAAGTCCCGTCACGCCCTGGTACCCCAGCGTCGCGAAGGTCGTTCTGGTGATCGGCGCGCGGTCATCCACGGCGATGCGCACGAGCACGTTGCCGGTGGTCAGCGGGTCGAACCCGATGTGCACCACCTTGCCGACATCGATGCCGCGATAGCGGACCGCCGCCTGGGGCTGCAGCCCCGAGACCGCTTCGCTCGTGGAGACTTCGTAGGTATGGCGCACCGCGGTGTCGCGGGTGAGCCAGATCGCCATCGCAACCAGCATCGCGCCGATCAGCAGCACGAACGCCCCGGCAGCCAGGGCATGGGCTTTGTTTTCCATCGTGTCCCCTTCTATACCGCGAACGGATACTCCCGCAGCAATTCCATCGCGCGCTGGCCGCGCTCCCCGAGAAAAAACTCGTGCACGAACGGATGCGCATGCGCGATCACATCCTTCGGCCGTCCGGAAGCGATGACGCGCTGATCGGCCAGCACGGCGACGCGCGTGCTCAACTCGTACAGCGTATCGAGATCGTGCGTGACCATCACCACCGTGAGGCGCAGCTCGTGGTGCAGCGAGCGCAGCAGCAGCACGAAGCCGTCCGCGCTCTCGGGATCGAGTCCGGCGGTCGGCTCGTCGAGCAGAAGCAGGGGCGGGTCCATGACGAGCGCCCGCGCCAGCCCCACCCGCTTCACCATGCCGCCCGAGAGATCCGCCGGCATCTTGTAGGCATGCTCCACGCCGAGCCCCACCATCTGCAGCTTCACCAGCGCCACATCGCGTATGACGTCCTCGGACAGCGTTTTCAACTCGCGCAACGGAAAGGCGATGTTCTCCAGCACGTTGAACGCGGAAAAGAGCGCACCCTGCTGGAACAGCATGCCGACGCGCATGGCGGCGCCGCGCTCGCCGAGTTCCGCGACCGGCCGCCCGAGGATGGTGATCGAACCACTGGATGGCGTTTCCAGTCCGAGAATCTGGCGCAGCAGCGTGGTCTTGCCCGTGCCCGAGCCGCCGACCAGCGATACGACTTCCCCGCGCTGGATGGTGAGATCGAGGTTTTTATGGATCACGACCTGACCGGCGGGCGCGCCGAACACTGTCCACAGGCCGCGGATATCGACGACAGGCTGACCCCGGCGGTCGGGACGCTCGACGGCGGCGCTCATATGCCGATGTCCTTGAACAGCACCGCGAACAGCGCGTCCATGATGATGACCATGGTGATCGACGTGACGACCGAGGCGGTCGTGCCCTTGCCCAGGCTGTCGGTGTTCGGCTCGACGCGCAGGCCGAAGTGACAGGCGATGAGCGCGATCAGCAGCCCGAACACCACGGATTTGCCGAGCGCCAGGTTGAGGTTGGCCGCCTCGACCGCACGGGGCAGTGCGTTCAGAAAGAACTCCGGCGAGATGCCGAGCACGAGATTGGCGGCCACCATGCCGCCGACGAGCGCCATGACGGTGGTCCATACGCTGAGCAGCGGCATGGCGAAGGCGAGCGCAAGCGCGCGCGGCATGACCAGCCGGTAACCATGCGCGATGCCCATCACCCGCATGGCGTCGAGTTCCTCCGTGACCCGCATGACGCCGATCTGCGCGGTGATGGCGGAACCCGAGCGTCCCGCGATCAGGATGGCGGCGAGCACCGGCCCCAGCTCGCGGATGAGCGATAAACCGAGGATGTGCACGATGAAGGCATCGGCGCCGAACTGCTTCAGCTGCAGCGAGGTGAGATAGGCGAGCACTACGCCGATCAGAAAGCCGACGAGCGCGGTGATCGGCAGGGCGGTCGCGCCGATCCGGTAGAGATGGCCGGACATGTCGCGCCACGGGCCTTCGCGCGGCCGCATCGCAAGCTTCACCAGGTCGATCAGAAGCTGGCCGACGAGGCGCGTGAGATCGCAGGCGTGGCCCAGCGCGTGCAGCACGCGGGCGCCCAGCACCTCGAAACGTCCCGTCCAGGTGGAGCGAACGATCGCCGGTGCCGCGGTGGAGTAACGCGCCACGCGTTCGATGACGGCGCGCTGGCCCGGAATGAACTGCACGTCCGCCGGCCAGGCACGCTCCCACTTGTTCCACAGCAACTGCGCGCCGAGATGGTCGAGGCCCTGCAGGGCGCGCAAGTCCCAGCCCTTCGTCTCCGCAGGCACCGCCTGCAGTGCGGACACGACCGACGCCCATACTTCGCGCACCGTCAGCTGCGCGGCGGTCCAGCGCCCGGTCACGACCGCGCACGGCCCGTCTTCGGTGTGCGTCAGGATCACGCCCGGCGTCAGATCGGCGGACTGGGTCGTAGTGGCGGACATGACCGTCTTGTTCGTCCTGCTGTTGTTTTCGCTCCCTCGCCAATTAGACACCCGATCCGATTCGGCTGTCATCTTCTCCGGCCGACGGTGCATGCGCGGTGCGTCATTACAGCGGCTTATAATCGGCCGGACGATGAAGCACGACAAGTCAAATGAAAGGTGAGAAATGATCCCGTCGAAGCGTCTCGAATACTCCGCCATCGTCGACCGCCCGCCGCTGAAGCTTCCTGGCGAGGCGCGCCTCGTGGTCTGGCCTGTGATCAACGTGGAGGTGTGGGACATCAACCGGCCGATGCCGCGGCAGGTGCTGCCGCCGCCCACGCACGTCACGCGCCTTCCGGATTTTCCGCACTGGGCATGGCACGAGTACGGCATGCGCGTGGGCTTCTGGCGCTTCAAGGAGGTGCTCGACGGCCTCGGCATCAAGGCGTCGCTCTTCACCAACGCGCGCGTTTGCGCCGATTACCGCCGTGTGGCGGAAGCAGCGCGCGATGCGGGCTGGGAGTTCGTGGGACACTCGTACGACCAGCAGCCGATTCACGTCGAGACCGATCAGCTCGCCATGATCCAGCGCACGGTGAAGGTCATCAGGGATTTCACCGGCAAGCCGCCGGTGGGCTGGCTCAGCCCGGGGCTCACGGAGACTGCGTATACCCCGGACTACCTCGCGGAAGCGGGCATCAAGTACATCGCCGACTGGGTGATCGACGACGAGCCGTGTGAGATCCAGACGACGCACGGCCCGGTGGTGGCGATGCCGTACTCGGTGGAACTGAACGACATCCCGATGATGATGGTGCAGCACCACACGGGAGAGGAATTCGTGACGCGCTGCATGGACCAGTTCGAGCGGCTCTACGCGGAGGGAAAGGAACGGGCGAAGATCATGGCGATTGCGGTCCACCCCTACATTTCGGGCGTGCCGCACCGCATCGGCTATTTCGAGAAGGTGTTCGAGCGCCTCAAGAAAAAGAAGGGCGTGGTATTCTGGACCGGCGATCAGATTCTCGACTGGTACCTTGGGACGAGGAAACAGCCTGACAGGGCGTCGCGCCGCCGCCGCTGAGCGGAACGAACGGGCATCCAGGCAATCCGTAGATTCAGCGTTTCCACGGAACGACGATACGCGGAGGTATCCGAATGCTGCTCTTCCCCGAGCTCAATCGCGGCAAGTGCAAGACCTATCTCGTGGCCTGCCAACGCACGCGCAAGGCGCTGCTGATCGATCCGGTGCGTGAGAACATCAGCCGCTATCTCGCCTTTCTCGCGTACCAGCAGTTGCGGCTCGACGGCATCGTCGATACGCACACCCATGCCGACCACCCGACCGCATCTTTTCAACTGCGCGACCTGACGCAGTCCCGACTCATCATGCACCGCCGGGCGCCGGTGCCGGCGGTGGATCAGCACGTGGAGCAGGGCGATCGCATCGAGGTTGGCGACAGCGCGCTCGAGGTGCTCTATACGCCGGGGCATACGCCGGACAGCATCAGTCTCTACGCAGGGGATCGCGTGTATACCGGAGACGTGCTGCTGATCGGCGGCACGGGTCGGGCAGATTTCGCGGGGGGTGATGCGGGCCAGCAGTACGACGCCATTACGCAGAAGCTCTTCACGCTGCCCGACGAGACGCTGGTTTACCCGGCGCACGACTATCGCGGCAACACGCATTCGACCATCGGGCAGGAGAAGAAAACCAATCCCCGCGTCGCCGGCCGCACCCGCGAGCAGTATGTCGCCCTGATGGCGAGCCTCAATTTCCCGATGCCGGACAAGATCCAGGAAGTTTTGCAGCCCAACCAATCCGCGATCGATGATGACAAGACCAGGTTTCCCGACCTTACGGAGCTGAACAAGGTGCGTCAGCTCACGGCGCCGGAAGTGCAAGCGATGCTCGAGTCCACGAGCCCGCCGTTCCTGCTCGACGTGCGCGAGCCGAACGAATTCCGAGGTGAGCTGGGACACATCCCGGGCAGCGTGCTGGTGCCCTTGCGGGAACTCGCGGCGCGGACCGCTGAACTGGAGGCGCAGCGCGGCCGGCCGATCGTCGCGGTGTGCCGCTCGGGTGTGCGCAGCACGACTGCGGCAGCGATGCTCTACGGACTCGGCTTCGAGCGCGTCTATAACCTGAAGGACGGGATGATCGACTGGAACGACCGCAGGCTTCCCGTCGAGCGCTAGTTCAAGAATTCGTCATTCCGGACAATGATCCGGAGAGGAAGCCCGTATTTCAGCTTCGCTGGAATGACGAAGGTTATTCTGATTGCTGGAGGTCGGCGATGACGGCGTTGAGAAAGCGTCCCGCCTCGCCGCCCGTGACCACGCGATGATCGAAGGTGAGCGAGAGCGGCAGCATGCGGCGCACCGCCGGCTGGTCGTCCACCACCACGACCTGTTTCGCGATTTTCCCGGCGCCGAGTATCGCGACGGTGGGCGGTACCACGACCGGCGACGCATAGCGACCGGCGATCGTGCCGTAGTTCGACAGCGTGATGGTGTGCCCGCGCAGCTCCTCGGGGGGGACCTTGCGGGCGCGCGCATCGGCGACCAGCCGCTCCAGGCCGCGCTTCAAGTCCTCGATCTCGCGCGATTCCACGTTGCGCAGCACCGGGACCAGCAGGCCGTCCGGTGTGTCCACTGCGATCCCGATATCGACCTTCGTCAGCACCCAGCGCCCGACTTTCTCGCTGTCGTACCACGCATTGAGGGAAGGTTCAGCGCGGCATCCGGCCACCAGCGCGCGAATGAGGCGCAGCATCACATTCGTGCCAGCGGGCCAGACCTCGATGTCGGCGTCATCCATGATGGTCGCGGACGCCACCTCGGCGTTGGCGAGCTCCATGTTCTGCGCCATCGCGCGCCGCACGCCACGCAGGATTTCGATCGGCCCCGACTCCGCGAGCACCTTCGCGGCGCGCTGTACGTCGTTGGCGGTGATGAGGCCATCGCCACCGGTGGGTGTCACCATCGCCAGATCGACGTTGAGCTTGCGGGCCAGCGCGCGAACCGCGGGCATGGCCTTGATGCCGCCCGTGACGGGCACGGCTGCCTGCGCGGCAGTCGCCACCACCTTCTGTCCGACTTCCACCTTGCCGACGACAGTGCCGGTATCCGGCGCGCTGCCTTCGCCCTCGAATGCCACCAGCGGCGCGCCGATGTGCGCGATTTCGCCGGGATTGCCGTAGAGCTTCGCGATTTTCCCGTCGTAGGGCGCGGGGATGTCGACGATGGCCTTTGCGGTCTCGACGGACACCATCGGCTGATCGGTCCTGATTTCATCGCCGATTGCGACGTGCCACTTCACGATTTCGGCTTCCTGCAGTCCTTCACCGAGATCCGGCAGCTTGAATATCTTCATGCCACTTCTCCTAGCATGCTGGTCAGCCGAACGCGACGGCTTTTCGCGCCGCCCGCGCGATGCGGTCCTTGTCCGGCATGTAGTGCTTTTCGAGGCGGGGCAGCGGCACGACGGTATCGTAACCGGTCACGCGTTGCACCGGCGCGAGCAGAGTGAGCAGGCCGTCCTCGGCGAGATTGGCAGCAATTTCGGAGGCGTAACTGCAGGTGCGTGCAGCCTCGGTGACGATCACGCAGCGGCCGGTCTTCGCCACGGAAGCCAGGATGGTGTCCATGTCGAGCGGTTTCAGCGTCGCAACATCGATCACTTCGGCATCGATGCCTTCCTCCGCAAGATCCGTCGCCGCGGCGAGCGCTTCATAGGTCATGGCGCCCCACGTGACCAGGCTCACGTCGTTACCCGCGCGCAGTGTGTAGCAGGTGTCGAGCGCGAGCGACTGGCCGTCGTCTTCCACCTCTTCCTTGAACAGCCGGTAGAGCCGCGTGGGTTCGAGGAAAATGACCGGGTCCGGGTCCGCGATCGCCGCGAGCAGCAGCCCGTAAGCGCGGCGCGGGGAGCTGGGGTACACCACGCGTATTCCCGGAATGTGCGCGTACATCGCCTCCGGGCTTTCTGAATGATGCTCGGGCGCATGGATCCCGGCGCCGCACGGCGTGCGCATGACGAGCGGGCAGGAGAGGCGGCCGCGCGTGCGATGGCGCATGCGCCCCGCGTGATTGAGGATCTGGTCGAGCGTGGTGTAGGCGAATCCGGCGAACTGGATTTCGGCGACCGGCTTCAAGCCCTCCACCGCCATGCCGATCGCCGTGCCGATGATGAGCGCTTCCGCGAGCGGGGTGTCGATCACGCGCTCCTCGCCAAAGCGCTCGAGCAGCCCGAGTGTGGCGCGGAATACGCCGCCGTCCACGCCCACGTCCTGGCCCAGAACGACGACGGACGGGTCATCCTGCAGCGCGCGCTTGAGCGCGAGATTGACCGCTTCAACGAGCGTGATCTGCGCCACGATTCATTCGCCCAGCATGTCGTCGCGCTGCTTCTCGAGCGCGGCCGGAAGTCTGGCATAGAGCCGGTCGAACATCTGCGCCACCTCCGGGGCCGGCGTCTCGAGATAGGCCTGCGCTGAGGCCTGCACCTGCTCGTTGCATTCCCGGAGCAGGCCGTCCTCTTTTTCCCTGCTCCACACGCCACAGTTCATGAGGTAGGTGCGCAACCTCAGGACGGGCTCGAACTTCCACGCCGCGGCGACCTCGTCGGCATTGCGGTAGCGCGAGGCATCGTCCGCAGTCGTATGATCGGAAAGACGGTAGGTGAGCGCCTCGATCAGCGTCGGGCCGGCGCCGGTGCGCGCTCTTGCGAGCGCCTCGTTCATCGCGTGGCGCACGGCGATCACGTCATTGCCGTCGACCTGCACCCCCTCGATCCCGGCTGCGATCGCCTTTTGCGCGAGCGTCTGCGCGCCGCTCTGGCGCGCCCGCGGCACCGATATCGCCCACCGGTTGTCGGTGACGACGAACACCAGCGGCAATTGCCACACGCCGGCTGCGTTGAGCCCCTCGTAAAAATCCCCTTTGGAACTGGCCCCGTCGCCGAGCGCGCAAACGGCAACCCGCGGCTCGCGCCGCAGCTTCATTGCGTATGCGACACCCACGGCGTGGGTCGCGTGGGCGGCGATGGTGACGCAGATGGGGAAATCGTGCCGCGATCCGGAAAAATCGCTGCCGCGCTCGTCACCGCCCCAGTACAGGAAGAAATCCTTCAGCGTGACGCCGCGCATGAGCTGCGCGCCGTTCTCGCGGTAGGTCATGAGAAACGTGTCCTCGGGCCGCATCGCGCTCCCGATGCCGGCGTTGATCGCTTCCTGGCCCAGCAGCGATGCGAACGTGCCAAGCTGCCCCGTGCGCTGCAGCGCAACTGCCTTCGCATCGTAGGCGCGCATCAGCGCCATCCAGCGATACAGCGGGATCAGGTCTTTGGCATCGCGCGCGAAGTCCGGCACCGGCTGCACCACGTTGCCGTGCTCGTCGAGGAACTGCAGGTAGTGGATCTCGAACTTCGCAACGAGCGTCATGGGCTACACCGGGCGAAATAACGACGTTCGCTTTCCACCAGACATCGGGAAGAGGGCCAGGGCGAGGGGGTAGCCATAATCGTTCGCACCGCGATCTTGTGTTAGATTCTAACCGGCGGTAGGGGACTTGCTATCACCTGACCCGGCTCCGCGGAGAATAGTCTAGAAGAACTAAATGAGCCAACTGCTGATCCAGCAGTACCTGAACCAGCTTCAAACGCTTCAGCGCGTGCCGTTTGGCTACTGGAAAGCGAAAGATACCAAGGACGATCTCGACGAGGAGATCCAGAAAAGGCTGCGGCGCGGCTACCCGCAGGACAACATCATCTTCGAGGATTCACAGCAGGCCGTCCTGGCCCTCCGATAGGGCTGCGAGCTTACGTGCCCAGTGTGGACGATTCAGGCGTGATCGCTAAATAGCGACGATGAAATCGAATCTCGCGTCTCGCTGTCGTCCGTTGCCGGCCATCTGCATCGTGAGTTCGGGACGATAGATGCCATCGGAGCGGTTGCGCGGCTCGTCTGGAAAGTAAAGCTGCGTCGTCAGGACGCGGCTGCCCGGTGCCTGGACTTTCACGTGAATGTGCCGCGTGCGGCCGGGATATTCGCCCGGCACGATCGTCACGAGGCTGTAGCGGCCTTGCGCATCGGCAAACAGGTGCCCGCGGTAGCGAAAACCCTTGTTGTCATACTCGCCGGTCTCGTCACAATGCCAGAAGTCCAGCAGCGCATT
>JBQTHU010000116.1:0-3136 GCA_052389535.1 Betaproteobacteria bacterium
CATCATCTTCTTCTCGCGCCAGATGCGCTCCATGAGCCGCGCGACACGGTCGGTTCCGGTCCCGGCGCTCGAGCCGACGATGAGTTCCACGGTGCGCTCAGGTTTCCAGCTCTGCGCGCAGGCCGGCGCACCGGCGACGGCAAGCAGCCCGGCCAGCGCCAGGCAATCCACTCTCAACATGATTCTCCTTGCAGGTTGTTTTTCGATTCGTGCGGTATGACGGACAGGACTACTTCATTTCGATGAATTCGAGCTGCACGCCGTCCGGGCCTTCGAAGAAGCACACGCGCCGCCCGCCCGACACGACCGTCTGCTCGAGGATGTGGATGCCATGCCCTTTGAGCTTTTCAATCAGCGTGTCCAGCTCATCGGTGTCGATGGCGATGTGCTCCATCCCGTATTTCTGCTCGCGCGTCTGCTCGGTGAGGAAGTCGGTGACGTTCAAGGCGAGGCCGTGCAGGTCGAGGCGGTAGCCGTTCTTGTTCTGGCTGACGATCTTCGCGCCGAGCGTGTCGACGTAGAACTGCACGGTCTTGGCGGGATCCTTGGTCTTGAGGTGCAGATGGTTGAGCTTGAGCGTCATGTCGATCTCCTCCGTGAAAAAAATGGCTGGTCAGCGCGCGTGGGCGTACTCGCGCGACAGGTGTATACCTTCCTGGCGCATCAGCCTCTGGTAACGCAGGTACTCCGCCTGCATGAGCCATGTGAATCCGTCCGGCGTGCTTTCGGGGGTGCTTTCCGCCCCCTGCCGCGCAAACGAATCGCGCAGTTGCGGCTTGCGCAGCGCCCGCACGATGTCACCGTGGATCTGCTCGACGATGCGCTGCGGCGTACCCTTGGGGGCGACGATGCCGGACCAGCTGTCGAACTGGGCTTCGGGCAGGCCGAACTCGGCGATCGCAGGCACTTCCGGCAGGGCGGGACTGCGCTGTGGCGTCATCACGGCGAGCGCCCGCATGCGCCCGTCGCGCACCGATCCCAGCACCGACGGCAGCGTCATCACGGCGTAGTGCACGCGCCCCAGCACCATCTCGACAAAGGAGTCGGAAATCTGGCGGAAGGGCACGTGCACTGCATCGATGCCGACCGCGCGCGTGAAGACCTCTCCCGCGAGATGCGACGCCGATCCGATCCCGAGCGAGGCGTAGTTCAGCTCGCCGGCGCGCACGCGCGCATGCTGCACGAACTGGGAAGGCGTCCGCACCGGCATTGCCGGCGTGACTGCCAGCACATTGGTGATCGAGGCGACATGTGCAACGCCCACAACGTCGTCCAGCACACGGTACGGTATCTCGTCCCGCATCAATGCGGTGATGATCCGCGTGACGCCGATCAGGCCCAGCGTGTAGCCGTCGGGATTGGCCCGCGAGAGGATCTGGTTGCCGATGAGACCGCCGGCGCCGGGACGATTGTCGATGATGACCCGCTGGCGATAGAACGCGCTCAATTCCTCGCCCAGCGCGCGGGCGAAAAAATCGTCGGAGGATCCCGGAGAGGAGCCGGTGATGATGCGGATCGGTTTCACCGGGTATGGCTGGATGGCGGACTCGTTCGAGCCGCGGCCCGACTGCGCATGCCCGACCTCCGCCGCCCACACGAATGCCAGCGGCAGCGCAAGACGTAGGAAGACGGCGCGTTTACGCATCGGTCAGCGGCATGCCGTTGCGCAGCAGATCGCGCGCGATGAACCAGCGGTGCACTTCGCTCGGACCCTCGTAGATCCGCCAGGCGCGGCAGGCGCGGTTGATGTACTCCAGCGGCAGATCCTTGGTCATGCCCATGCCGCCGAACATCTGCATCGCGCGGTCGGCGACGCGCGCGATCATCTCGCTGCCCTGCAATTTCACCATCGCCGCATCGCGCCGCCAGTTGGTCACGCCCCGGTCGATCAGGCACGCGAGCCGCCACGTGATGAGGCGCACCATCTCCATTTCCTGGAAGCTGTCGGCGATCCACCACTGGACGACCTGCCGGTCCGCCAGCGGCTTGCCGAAGGTGACGCGCTCGTTCGCGTACGGGAGCATCAGCTCCATGCAGCGGCGGGCGTACCCCAGCGCGCGGCAGGCGATCTCCATGCGCCGCACGCCGAGGCGGTTCTGCATCGGGCCGAAGCCGTTGCCCACTTCACCCAGCACCTGGTCTTCGGAAACCTCGACATCGTCGAAGAACACGCCGTAGGGCGCATGCTCGCCGATGGTGCTGAAAACGGTGGGGATGGACATGCCCTTCGTGCCCTGGTCGACGAGAAAGGCCGTGATGCCGCCGCGCGAGCCTTTCGCCGGGTCGGTCACCGCCATGACGATGATGAAGTCCGCCTTGCGCGCATTGCTGATGAAGATCTTCTGGCCGTTGATCACCCACTTGTCGTTGCGGTACTGGGCGCGCGTCTTCATCGCGGCCGGATCGGATCCCGCGCCCGGCTCGGTGATGGCGATGGCGCTATTCTTTTCGCCCATCGCATAGGGAATGAAGTATTTCTGCACCTGTTCGCCCTTGCAGGTCTCGCGCAGCATGTAGAGGTTCGGGCTGTCGGGCGGCAGCACGTAGGGCGTGATGCTGGTCTTGAGTTCCTCGATCACCACCGCCTTCGCCAGCATGCCGAGGTTCTGTCCGCCGTACTCCTCCGGGACGTCGATCCCGTAGAGTCCGATCTCCTTCGCCTTGCGGTTGAGCGCCTTTTCGGCTTCCGGGTCGATCAAGGGCGCGTCGGTCAGCCCGCGCTCCGCTTCCCGCCGGATGACCTCTTTTTCCAGCGGCCGCAGCTCCTCGCGCGCAAAGCGGGCGACGGTATCGCGCAGCATGCGCAGTTCTTCGGGGAGGGTGAAATCCATGTATTGAAAGCCTTCGGCCGCCGCGGCCGGGCCAGAGGGGATGATAACACTCTCCTCTTGACGGCCGGGCGCTTCGGTCTCATTCTGTGCGCCGCAGGGAGTTGCGGAACTCGATCAATAGACAAGGGGGACACATGAAACGCTTTTCCGCTTTGACCGCCGTGCTGTTGCTCACGGCATTTACCGCTGTTGGCTGCCAGCGCTACATGCACGACGACGGCTGGGTCACGCTGATCGACGGCAAGAAGGGGCTGGAGAACTTCGACCGCATCGGTGACGCCAACTGGCGCGCCCAGCACGACTAC
>JBQTHU010000117.1:0-105517 GCA_052389535.1 Betaproteobacteria bacterium
TCCACCCGCTGCTGGAAAAGCTGCCGGTTGGGGAGCCCGGTCAGGGCGTCGTAATAGGCAAGGTAGTTCAGTCTCTCCTGCCGCGCGATGGCGGCGAGCGCAAAGGAGACGTCGCCCGCCAGGTCGAGCAGCAGCCTGAGCTCGTCCTCGTCGAAGACGCCGCTTTCCCGGGAGTAGAGATTGAGCGATCCGACGGTCTCGTCCTCAACGATGAGCGGCAGCATCGCGAAAGAGGCGAAGCCGCGCCGCAGCGATTCATCCCTGTGGGCCGATGCGCCGCTTTCCGCGATGTCGTTCACGACGATCGGCGCACCGGCAGGAAACGCGGTGCGACGATCGTCCGGCACCTTGCCCATTTCTCGAAGCCCGCACGCGCGCATGCTGCCCAGGAAACCGCTTTCCGCACCGACCCACGCCTGCGGCCGGATGTCGAGCGTCTCGCGATCGATCGACCCGACCCACGCGAGCGCAAAGCCGCCATCCTCGACTGCGATGCGGCACGCTTCGCGCAGCAGCAGGTCGCGCTCGCGGATGCGCACGATCGCCGAATTCACTCCGCTCAGCACGCGCTCCATGCGGCTCAGCCGCAGGATCTTCCGCTCCTGCCGGACGCGCTCCGTGATGTCGGTGGCGATACCGTCGATTCTCGCCTCCTGCCCCGGAGCGCCGCGCACGCAGCGGGCGCGGTTCTGCATCCACTTCACCGAGCCGTCACGATGCACGACCCGATACATCACGTCGATCGGCTCTCCGTCGCAGACGCGGGACCATGCATCGCGCACCGTGCCGCGATCATCCGGATGGACGCACTCGAACCACAGCTCCGGTCTGGCGATGAACTCTTCCGGAGGGCGACCGAACAACTCGCGCGTCGCCTGATTGATGTAGACGATCTCGTTGCGCGCGGGCGAAACCGACCACACGACATCGCGCAGGGAATCGAAGATGCTGTTGGTGCGATCGCGGATGCTCGCGAGTTCCGCTTCGGCCGCCCGGCTCTTCCGCCGGTCCTCGACCTGCTGCAAGGCACGGCGCACTGCAGGGCCGAGTCGCGCCAGATTGGACTTCAGTACGTAGTCGGTCGCGCCCTGCTTGAGCGACTCGATGGCGAACTCCTCGCCTATCGTCCCGGAGACGAAAATGAGGGGCAACTCGGGCTGGCGTTCCCGCGCGAGCGCGAGCGCCGACATGCCGTCGAAGCGCGGCAGCGTGAAATCGCACAGCACCACCTGCGGCGCGAATTCCTCGAGTGCGCGCACGTACCGGTCCTCCGTTTCCACGCGCAGCGCGTTGCACGCGAGACCGTTGCGGCGCAGCTCGCGCAATGCGAGTTCCGCGTCGATCGCGACGTCTTCGACGATCAGCAGCCTGATTTCGTCGGCCATGCCGGTATGCCGCGCCGTGCACCTGCTTTGGCGGCCTGGCCGTCGTCCGTTCCTATCGTGTTCTCCCGGAGCGGCTCGACTTCTTGCGCGAGCGTTTCCGCGGCGGGACCTTGGCGCCGGCACGCCGGGCTTCGGAAAGACCGATTGCAATCGCCTGCTTGCGGCTCTTCACCTTCTTGCCGGACCGTCCGCTCTTGAGCTTGCCGCGCTTGCGCTCGTGCATTGCCTTTCTGACTTTCTCGCCTGCTTTCTTGCCGTACTTGGCCATGATTGCAACCTCGGTTCAAAAAGCATCGGATGTACGGCGCGACAGCAAAGTTCCAACCGAAGGTTTCTGAAGGCTTATTCCCGGCCCCCAAGCACCCGCTGCCGAGCCCACGCCACAGCCTGGTGCAGACGCGGCGGCGCCAGCGCTTGCGCCTCGTCCAGATTTACCCGGCGAAACTCGTGGTGCTCGGGACGGCCCAGTTCCGCGCTGACCGGCAGGGAGACGTGCCCCGTCCGAAGCGGCGCAGGACGATCATTCCCGCCGCGAGCCTCATCGCCGCGACCCGTTGCGCTTACCTCGCGTGCACGAGCTGCGGCGCAGACACCGGGTCGAAGTCTTCCCACTTGCCGTCGTGCCAGGTGCCTGTTGCCCGCTCGATGTCTCGCGCACCATGTTCTTGCAGCACCTCGACGGCACGCTTTTCCGGTATCGTTTCTGAAATGTTAACGGCGACAACCATCCCGGCATGGCGCGGGGGAGGCTTTCTCGGCTCACCCGCTTCGCGCTCCGCGCGCTTGCCGCTCTTGCTGAGCGCCCCTACGAGCGACCCGGTGTAGGCGCCGACCCCCAGTGCAGCGAGCGCGGCGATGGGACCCAGTGTCGCTGTGGCCGCTGCGGCCGCAGCCCCGACACCGAGGCCCACCGCGCCGCCGACCGCCGCACCCTTCAGCGCCCCGGTATCGCTTTGCCTCGACCCCGGGGATTCGTTGCGGCCGCCTATGCCATAGACCGCATGCTGACCGGGTGGATTTAGAAAAAATACACACACCTGGTCCGGCGCAAAGCCGTCGTCTATCAGCGCCTTCACCGCGTCGGTGGCGCGCGTGTTGTCTTCGAAATTGCCCGCAATGATGGTAGCCGCCATATTCATGTCTCCAGCCAGTGGGTCACTGAAGTAAGACAGCCACATCCGGCGTCCGATCACGGGGCAGCGACGCCGGAGCGAAAATCGCGAAAACAATTCTCAGGCGGGCAGCGCCTCGGCCGGTCTTTCCGCCAGCGCCGTGGCGAGCGCGTCATCCACGGTGTCGATCCACACCAGCTTCAGCTTCTCGCGCGCCTCGTGCGGAATCTCCTCCAGTTCCTTGCTGTTGCGGGCGGGCAGCATGACGGTGGCGATGCCCGCACGCAATGCCGCCAGCACCTTCTCCTTCACGCCGCCGATCGGCAGCACCAGCCCGCGCAGGCTGATCTCGCCCGTCATCGCCACATCGCTGCGCACCACGCGCGAGGTCAGCAAAGATGACAATGCGACAAACATCGCCACACCGGCGCTCGGCCCGTCCTTCGGCGTGGCACCGGCCGGCACGTGCACGTGGATGTCGGACTTCTCGAGCACGTCCTGCTTCACGCCGAGCTTGTCTGCCCTTGCCTTGAGCAGCGACAGCGCCGCCTGCGCGCTTTCCTTCATGACCTCGCCCAGCTGGCCGGTAAGGATCAGCTTGCCGCTGCCCGGCATGCGCGTCGCCTCGACAAACAGGATATCGCCGCCCACCGGCGTCCACGCCAGCCCGGTCGCGACACCCGGAATGCCGGTGCGCATCGCGACTTCCGCCTCGAAGCGCCGCGGCCCGAGTATCGGCGGCAGATCGCTCGCGCCGATCTTCACGCGCGCGGCCTGGCCGTCCGCGATCCGGACCGCCACGTTGCGGCACACCGCGCCGATCTCGCGCTCGAGATTGCGCACGCCCGCCTCGCGCGTGTAATCGCGAATGATGGCGGCGAGCGCTTCGTCGTCCATCTCGAGCTGCTCCGCGGTGAGCCCGTTCGCCGCAAGCTGGCGCGCCACGAGGTAGCGGCGCGCGATCTGCAGCTTCTCCTGCTCGGTGTAGCCGGGAAGCTGGATCACTTCCATGCGATCACGCAGCGGCCCGGGGATGGTGTCGAGCACATTCGCCGTGCAGATGAACATCACCCGCGACAGATCGAACGGCACGCCGAGGTAGTTGTCGCGGAAAGTCGCGTTCTGCTCGGGATCGAGCACTTCGAGCAGCGCCGAAGCCGGATCGCCGTGAAAACCGCCGGCGCCGAGCTTGTCCACTTCGTCGAGCATGAGCACGCCATTGCGCGAGCCGAGCTTGCGGATGCTCTGGATGATGTTCCCCGGCAGCGAGCCGATGTAGGTGCGCCGGTGGCCGCGGATTTCCGCTTCATCGTGTACGCCACCCAGGCTCACGCGGGTAAATTTGCGCCCGGTCGCGCGCGCGATGCTCTGACCGAGCGAGGTTTTCCCCACGCCCGGCGGGCCCACGAAGCACAGGATCGGGCTTTTGCCCGATGGGTTCAACTTGCGCACGGCGAGATACTCGAGAATGCGCTTCTTGATCTTCTCGAGGCCGTAGTGGTCCTCGTCGAGGATGCGGCGCGCCCCGGAAATGTCGATCGTTTCCTCGCCTGCGACGCTCCACGGCAACTCGATCAGCCATTCGAGGTAGGTGCGCACCATCGAGTGCTCGGCCGCGGCCTCGGGCATGCGCTCCAGCCGCTTCAATTCCTTGCGCGCCTGCTTATCGACCTCTTCGGGCATCTTCGCTTCGGTGATCGCCTTGTCGAGCTCGGCGATTTCCTCGGCGCTTTCGTCACCCTCGCCCAGCTCCTTCTGGATGGTGCGCATCTGCTCGCGCAGCAGGTGGCGGCGTCCCTGCTCGTCGATCGATTCCTTGGTGCGCTCGTTGATCTCGCGCGAGAGCCGCAGCACTTCCACGCGATGCGCAAGCACCTCGAGGAGCTTGTCGAGGCGCGCCTTGAGATCGAACATCTCGAGCAACTGCTGCTTTTCCTCGGCCGCGAGTTCCACGAAGCCGGCGATGAAGTCCGCGAGGCGCGCCGGCGACTTCACGCTGCGCAGCGCGGCCATCATTTCTTCCGGCGCCTGGGGCAGAAGCTGCAGGATCTCGAGCGCGCGTTCCATGAGATTGTGGGCCCGCGCCTCGATGTCGGCGTCGAGCGCTTCGGTCTCCTCGATGAACTGCACCCGCGCAACCTGATACGGGTAGCCTTCGATGAATTGCAGCACGCGGAAGCGCCGATCGCCCTGGCAGATCAGGTGATGCGAACCATCAGGCGCGGTGACGTAGCGCAGCACGTTCGCCGACGTGCCGACCCAGTGCAGATGGTCCTGACCCGGCTCGTCGACTTCCGGCCTGCTCTGCAGCAGCACGCCGATCGGGCGCTGCGCGCGCACCGCTTCCTGCGCCGCGGCGCGCGAACGCGGGCGCCCGACCGTGATCGGCAGGACCACGCCGGGAAACAGCACGAGGTTGCGCACCGGCAGAATGATGATGGCGTCCTGCGGCAGCGGCCGCACCGCGGCTTCGCGCGCGGTGTGCTCGGATGCGACAGGTGAATCCGCGGCCGTGTGCACGGCATCGGCCGCAGCGGGCGGGCTGATGTGTTCGCTCATGTTCAGTATCACTTCAGTTTGCGCAGCGTGAAGGTGAAACAACCGTCGACGAACTGGCGGCTGCCCAGTTCATAGTGCCCTGCGGCGAGCTGGATGCGCCGCTCGAAGTACCCGTACGGGATCTCGAGTCGATGCACCTCGCATCCGGGACCGCCGAACGGAATGCGGCTCTCCGCCCGGATGACGATCGTTCCGGTCTGATCGAGGGCGACATCGATGCGCTCGGGCGCAACACCCGGCAATGCGGCGACGATGATGATCTCGCGATCGTCCTCGAAGACGTCGACGGGCGGCTCCCACACCGGCCGCGCGTGCGTCGATGCCGTGAGACGGAAAAACCGCCGATGCAGGCGCTCGGCCTCATCGAGCAGGGTACACGCCTCTTCCCACATCCAGGCTGTCGGGCTACGCCGCGGCATGATCGCTCCCGATACGTGTCACTTCGGTTAAATGCGGTTCAAAGAGGGCAATTCAAGCCGGCTCAGCGTCCTGGTCCCGGCAGCAGGCACTCCACGGCTCTCAGCCGGGACTCCAGCTCGCGCACCCGTTCGAGCAGCGTCAGCACCAGCGCGAGTCCCGGCGCATCCAGATCGAAATCCTCGCGCAGCCGGCACGCCGCGCGCGCATCGATCAGGCACTGTGCCTTGAAAGCAGGCGCAGCCGCGGAGGGATCGGACGGCGCGAGCGCCTCATATTCGACCAGTTGCCGCAGCAACCCGACCGGGAGTCCCGACAGTTCGGCAAGCTCGGCCAGCGAAAATTCCGCGCGCTCATCCAGCCATGTAGCCTCGGTAATCTCGATTCTCATCGGGCGCCTCCCGGTGCGAAATGCTCGCGCGGATTGAAAGTGGTGGCCGCTCCGAGGTCGCGGTACAGCTTGCGTTCGCCCTCGGACGGGGATCCGGGTACCACGATTTGCACGATCGCGTAAAGATCGCCTTCACCGCCCCGCGGCTTCGGCAGCCCCCGTTTCGCCAGGCGCAGACGCTGGCCGGCTTGCGTTCCGGGCGGCACCTTCAGATTGACGGCGCCGGCGAGCGTGGGCACTTCGACCGTCGCGCCCAGCACCGCTTCCGACGGCGTGAGCGACAGGTCGAGGTAGAGATCGTGACCGTCCGGCCGAAACAGCCGGTGCGGCGTGAGCGCGATATTGAGATAGAGGTCGCCGTCGCGCCCGCCGTTCATGCCCTTGCCGCCTTTGCCCGGCACGCGCAGGCGCTGTCCATGAGTGGCGCCCTTCGCGACGCGCACTTTGAAGTTGCGGGTCCCGCGGCGCGGCACGCCGCGTTCATCGCGCTCGAGCAGACTCAGGCCGACGTCCATTTCGGTGCCCTGCGCGGCCTGCTCCAGCGTGAGTTCGGCCGCCATCTCGTAGTCCTCGCCCGGAATCGGGATGTCCACGCGCCCGGCGCCCCGCGCGCGGCCCCGGCCACCCGCCAGTCCGGCGAAAAGATCCGCGAGGTCGAGATCCTCGAAGTCCACGCCCCCGCTCGAAAAATGCGTGTGAAACTGCTGTTCCCAGTCCGGTGGCGGGCGAAACTCCTGTCCGGATTGATAGCGGCCGAGCCGGTCGTAAGCCGCCCGTTTTTCCGCATCCTTCAGCGTCTCGTAGGCTTCGCCGATCTCCTTGAATTTCTCCTCGGCGCCGGCTTCCTTGGAGACGTCCGGATGGTACTTGCGCGCGAGCTTGCGATAGGCCTTTTTGATGTCCTCGGCGCCGGCGCTGCGTTCAACGCCGAGTATCTTGTAATAGTCCTTGTATTTCATGGTTCTTGGTATAGACCGCCAATCGGCCCATGCGTGCCGCACCCCTCGTATGTGGGGGCGCCCGGACGCAAAAGCAAACCCGGACGGGCCTGATGGAACTGTCCCGGTTCAGCCTTGGCGCTCGACGGAGCGCGCGTCGCCTACGCGGATGCTTGCATCAAAATGAAACTGAAACCGTGAGCCGCGGAACAAAGCGGACGGCATCGGGTCTCACTGCATTCCTTTTTTCATCCGCTGGAAAAGATGACCGAAAGACGCAACGACTCCGGGAGCCAGCTCGAAGCGACGATGCAGCCGCCGTCCGCGCCGGGCAGCGACGGGCACGATGACTGGCTGCTCGACGAATCCATCGAGGAAACATTTCCCGCCAGCGATCCGATGCTGCCGGTGCGTCCGGGCAGCAGCCTTTCCGAGCGCCATGCGTCGCGTCGCCGCAGCGGC
Organism: Betaproteobacteria bacterium; assembly: GCA_052389535.1. Taxonomy (GTDB): domain Bacteria; phylum Pseudomonadota; class Gammaproteobacteria; order Burkholderiales; family SG8-41; genus DSOT01. The sequence continues at coordinate 7,265 of JBQTHU010000117.1, forward strand.
TGAATTCCGGCACGGCGTTTGCCGTATGCATCCGTCCAGCGCCAGAACCTGCGCCAGACGCGGGCGTCAAACCATCTTTTGAGAGGAGAAACCGCATGAGAGTGAGCGAAGCGATGAGCCGGGATGTACGCATGGCGAACCCGGAGCAGACGATAGGTGAAGCAGCGCGCATCATGAGCGAGATCGACGTGGGCGCGCTGCCGGTTGGAGAGAACGACAGGCTGGTGGGGATGATCACCGATCGGGACATCGCGGTGCGCGCTGTGGCGGCGGACAAGCCGCCCAGCACCAGGGTGCGCGACGTGATGAGTCGCGAAGTTCTTTACTGCTACGAAGACCAGGAACTCGATGAACTCGCTCTCAACATGGGGGACGAGCAAATTCGTCGCATGCCGGTGGTGAACCGGGAGAAGCGCCTGGTCGGGATTGTTTCGCTCGGCGATCTCGCCCAGATCGGCAACGCGACCTCCACCGGACGCGCCGTGGCCGACATCTCTACGCCGGGCGGGCACCACTCTCAGACGTCCGGCTCGTAACGGGCGCACCTGAAGTCACGCAGCGGAGCGGAGCCGCCTCTCGCGGATCGTTGCGATGCTTTATCGTTGCCGCAACGGCGACTCCGTCTGGCATTTCTGCCTTAACTGCGCGGGCTGGCCCACCAGCGACTGCAGGGAACAGGTCGTGGAGCCGCCGCGCGAGGCGCTCTGCGCAGCATGCACCGCGAAGAACGACGAGCTGCAATGCGAGGCTACCCCGCCGCCGGGTGCCTCGTAACGTACCTTACGCCCGGGCTCTTTCCGTCATCAGCACGCTGGCCAGTATCGCGCCGCGATCCCTCCACAGGTAGGCCGCGGCTTTCACCGCCTGCGCGTAGGCACGCAGCGACGACCGTTTCATGACACGCAGCATGGGAGCGATGGAACCGGCGCAACCGGGTGCACGCTGCAAGTTTCGTGCCGCGGATCGCGCGGGCGATGCCAATGCCATCAACGCTCATCGCGGTGCGGGCGAGCGCGTTCGATTGTCCGCCACGCCGCCCGGTAATAATTGCAGCGGGCATGTAAGGATGCGACGCGCGCTCGCGCGCGAAAACAGCCCAGCCTGTGCGCGACCCCAGCCGCGCAGCATGGCATGGAGTTTGCAGCTACAGCGCCCGCCCGCACACGCAGACCAGAAGGAGTTCGCCATGAGTGAGATGACCGGCAGCATGGGTACGACCGCGACCCAAACCGCACACGACACGATCGAGCGCGCGCACGACACCGTGGAGCGCGCCACCCAGACGGCGCACCGCGCGGTGGACCGCGCCTCGGATAGCGCCCGGCGCTTCACCGATTCGGGTCAGCAGATGACCGACGAGTTGGGCGCCTATGTGAACGCGCATCCGGTGCAGACCCTGGCCATCGCGCTCGCCACCGGCTTCATCCTGGGCCGCCTGATGCGCTGACCACGCATGCCGGTCGGTACTTCCTTCCGCGCGACGCCGCCGCGAAGAGGCCGCTCCGCGCTCGGACAGTTGGTGGCGATGTGGGGCGCCCTGCCCCGCGTCGTGCGGCGCTTCGCGTCCGACTTCGCCGCCGTCTTCGCCGAAGAGGGCCGCGAGGTTCCGCACCGGCTGGCGTGGATCGCAATCCCCGCCGCGATCGGCGGCGTCCTGATCGTCGCGGCATGGCTGCTGTTGTGCGTCGCCACGGCTTCGTGGCTCGCCGCCGCCTATGATTGGCGTTGGGAAATGGCGCTATACCTGGTGGCGCTGGTAAACGTCGCGCTCGCGATCCTGGCCGCGGTGGCGGCCTATCGCGCGGTGAAGGCTCCGCTGTTCCCGTTCACCACCTATGAGCTGCACCGGCTGCGCAGCGGTGATGCGCGTGCCGGCGAGGACGCGCTTGAGGCCGGCCCGCCTCTGGACCACGCCGGACCGAAGGAGCGCGCGCTGATGCGCTCGGAGGCCGAGCTGGAGGCGCGCCTGTCGCAGGTCCGCCACGCGACGCCCGCGCTCCTGGCGACGCCGTCCGTGATCGCGACCACGGCCGGCATCGGGCTGTGCCTCGGGCTGCTGACGGCAAAGCGCAGGCCGCGCACGGGAACGCTCCCGCCGCCCGCCGCCGCCCCGCTGCCGAGACAGCTGCTCAACATCGCTTTCGGTCAGCTTTCCAGCCTCGCGGTAGCGGCTGCGATGCGCGAGTTCCAGCGTCGCACCGGTCATGGTCGCGGTTACTACTGATCGCGTGACCCGCGCCACTGCTCACCGGCGGCGTGACGGGCAAACATCCACTTTGCGTCTCAAACCATGCAGATCTGCGTGATCGGAACCGGTTACGTCGGACTCGTGGCCGGGGCGTGCCTCGCCGAGGCCGGGCACGTGGTGAGCTGCGTGGACCACAACGCGGCCAAAATCGCGCAGCTCGCGCGCGGCGTGATCGGCATACACGAGCCGGGCCTGTCCGAGCTGGTAAGCCGCAATCTGGCGCGAGGACGGCTCGCCTTCGCGAGCGATCTCTCGCGTCATGGCGCAGCGCAGCTCCACTTCATCACGGTCGGCACGCCGTCCAATGCGGACGGGTCCTCGGACGTCTCGCAGGTGCTGAGCGCCGCGCGCGAACTCGGCCGCAGGCTCCTCAAGCGTGCAGCGGTCGTCGTGCGCTCGACCGTTCCGGTCGGAGCGACGGAACGGGTGGAGGACACGATACTGCAGGAGCTGCGGCGCCGCGGCCAGAAATTCGACGTCGATGTGGCGTTCAATCCGGAGTTCCTCCGCGAAGGCGCGGCGATAGCAGACTACATGCATCCCGACCGCATCATCATCGGCAGCCGGAACGCGCGCGCAACAGCGCTTCTGCGCGAGCTCTACCAGCCCCTGGTCGCGTCGCCGGAGCGCCTGATCGTGATGCGGGCGCGTGATGCCGAGCTCGCGAAGCAGGCCGCGAATGCCATGCTGGCGACGCGCATTTCGTTCATGAACGAGATCGCCGGGTTGTGCGAGAAGCTGGGGGCCGATGCCGAGAGCGTGCGCATCGGCATCTGCAGCGACGCCCGAATCGGTAATGCCTTCATGCATCCGGGCTGCGGTTTCGGCGGATCGTGCCTGCCCAAAGACGTCCGCGCGCTGGTGCGCACTGCCTACGACGCCGGATACGATCCGGCGGTCCTGAGCGCCGTGGATCGGCGCAACCGCCGGCAGAAGGCGGTCCTGTTCGAGAAGATCAGGCAGCGATTCGGGCCCTCGTTGCGCGGCCTGCAGTTTGCGGTGTGGGGCCTGGCGTTCAAGCCGGGGACCGACGACATACGCGAGGCACCTTCGCTGGTGTTGCTGCAGGCCTTGCTCGATGCGGGCGCAGTGGTGCGCGCCCACGACCCGGCCGCCATGACCAACGTGAGACGGACGCTGCCGGCGGCGTTTCTTGACGCCGGGCGGCTCACGCTGAGCGGGCAGTACGAGGCCGCCCAGGGCGCCGACGCCGTGGTGCTCGTGACGGAGTGGGCGGCGTACCGCGAAGCCGATTTCCCGCGCCTCAGGCGCACCATGCGGCAGTTCGTGATGTTCGACGGGCGGAATCTGTACGACCCGCTTGCCCTGCACAACGAGGGCTTCGAGTATTTCGGCATAGGACGCGCGATGCCGGCAGCCGCGCACGTCGCACCACGCCTCAAGCTCGCGGTCAGCCACCCCTGACCCGCTGCGTCCGCGCAGGCGGGAAATAGTTGCATGCAACGGCCGCAATATTTACCGGCAGCGGCGCGCGTCGCGTCGCTCCGCGCGCCTGTTGCCGCTGGAATAAGACTTGCTGGAGTGCGTGCAAAACGATTGCAGCGAAGTCACACCGTGCACCTTTCAGTGAGCGTCATCATCCCGACGCGTGGCCGTCCGCAACTGCTCGAGCGGTGCCTCGAGTCGGTGTGCCGGCAGAGCCTTCCGGCCGAACGCTACGAAGTCATCGTGGTCGATGACGGGCCGGCAGCCGAGACGCAGGCCGTCGTTGAACGCTGCGCCGCGCAGGCGGCGACACGCAAGCTTTCCGTACGCTACCTGCCTTCGCCCGGGCCGCACGGGCCGGCCGCCGCGCGCAATCGCGGCTGGCGGCTGGCGCAGGGCGAAATCGTCGCGTTCACCGATGATGACACGCAACCCGATACGGCATGGCTCGAAGCCGGCCTCTGCACCTTCCGTCCCGAAACGGACGCCGTCACCGGGCGCATCGTCATGCCTTTGCCCGCGGCGCCCACCGACTACGAGCTCGATGCAAGCGGACTCGCACGCGGCGAGTTCGTGACGGCGAACTGTTTCTGCCGCAGGGCGGTCCTCGAGCGGCTCGGCGGCTTCGACGAGCGCTTTTCACTCGCGTGGCGCGAGGACTCCGACCTGCATTTCAGGCTGCTGCAGATCGGCGCGAAGATGGTGCATGCGCCGGGCGCCGTAGTGGTGCATCCGATACGGTCCGCGCCGTGGGGCGTGAGCCTGCGCCAGCAGAAAAAAGTGATGTTCGACGTGCTGCTGTATCGCCAGCACCGGTTTTTCTATCGCCGCCGGATACGCCGCGAGCCGCGCTGGGACTATCACATCGCGACCGGCGCGCTGCTCGCGACACCTGCGGCGCTTGCGCTCGGCGCGCCCGGGGCGGCGCTCGCTGCGGGGGCGGTGTGGATCGCGATTACCGGCGCATTGTCCGTGAAAAGGCTGCGCCATACGTCCAGGCGCCTCGGTCATGTGACGGAGATGGTCGTCACTTCGGCTCTGATTCCGCCGGTCGCCGTGTTCTGGCGCATCGCGGGCGCGATCCGCTATCGCACGTGGCTCGTGTAGCCCGCCACGCGCAGCCAGTCAGGAGGGTATATGGAGAAACTCCTAGTCATATCGCCGCATCTCGACGATGCCGTGTTCGCCTGCGGCGATCTGCTCGCCGTGCATCCCGGAAGCACCGTCGTCACGGTATTCGCCGGGGTCCCCGAGCGTTTCAGCGGCCTGACCGAATGGGACGCCGTGTGCGGCTTCGTGAGCGCGCGCGACGCCGTGCTGGGGCGCCGCCGCGAGGACGAGACGGCGCTCGCGGTGATCGGCGCGCACGCGCGATGGCTGCCGTTCCGCGATGCGCAGTACGGCGAGCCGGCGCGCAGCATAGACATTGCGAGAGCGCTGCGCCGTGCGGTCAGGGAGGTGGCTTGCGATACCGTGCTCCTGCCGCTCGGGCTTTTTCACAGCGATCACGAAATCACCCACCACGCGTCCCTGGCGCTGCTGCGCGAGGGGCTGCCGCTGCGATGGATGTGTTACGAGGATACGTTCTACCGCTGCATCCCCGGACTGGTGCAGCAGCGGATCGCGCGTCTTTCCCGGGGCCATCGGTTGTCGGCGCCGCTCGTCAACAGCAAGGGGCTCACGTCGGCCAAGCGCCAGGCGGTGTACTGTTACGCGAGCCAGTTGCGGGGCCTTTCTTCGGCCGGCCGCCCCGGGCATCTCGATGCGCTCACGGCGGAGCGCTACTGGCCGCTCGGCGTGGAAGAGGAGTCGCTGCTCTGAGCACCCTGCACCCGAAGATCTCGGTGGTCATTCTGACGCACAACCGGGCGCACGAGGTTGTGAACACGGTGCGTCATATGAGCGCGCTGCCCGAGCAGCCGCGCCTCGTAGTGGTGGACAACGCATCCAGCGACGGCACGGCCGAGCGGCTGAGGGCGCTGTTTCCGGAAATCACGCTGATTCGCGTGCAGGAGAACATCGGGGCGGCCGCGCGCAATGCCGGCGTGCGCCGCGTCGCGACGCCTTACGTCGCGTTCTGCGACGACGACACGGTGTGGGCGCCCGGCTCGCTCGCCACAGCGTGCGAACTGCTCGATGCCTGGCCCGGTATCGCGGCGCTCACCGCGCACGTGAGGGTAGGCCCGGAGCGGCGGGACGATCCGGCCTGCGCCATGATGGACGCGAGCCCGCTTCCATCCACCGGACTGCCGGGCAAGGCGGTGCTCGGCTTTCTCGCCGGCGCGTGCGTCTTCCGGCGCGACACGTTTCTCGCCGTGGGCGGTTACGAGCCGAGATTCCTGATCGGCGGCGAGGAGGCGCTCCTCGCGATCGACCTCGTCGCCCGCGGGCACGTGGTGGTGTATTCGAGGGACCTGACCGTCTACCACCATCCCTCGACCCGGCGCAACGTGGCGCAGCGCCAGCGGCATACCGTGCGGAATGCATTGTGGGTCGCATGGCTGCGCCGGCCATTCTGGAGCGCGCTCGGCTGCAGCGCGGACATCATCTCTCGCGCAGCGTGCAAACGCTCGGCGCTTGCCGGACTGATGGACGCGGCGCGCGAGCTGCCGTGGGTATTGCGCACGCGTCAGGTGATCCCGCCGCGCGTCGAAGCACTGTGCGTCCTGCTGGACAACCGCCGGCGGTTGGAACTGCCGCTACGATCTTCCTGAAGCGGCTTTTTCCCGCAGCTTGAGTATGGCGCGCAGGCTCACTCGGCACGCGGCTTGCCGAACGCCTGCTCGGTCAGGATCGCGTCCTCGAAGCCGTGCACGCCATGCGTGCGTGCCGGATTCATGATCACGACATAGAGCACGCCGCTCTGCCCGATGGCGTGGTCCGTGGCGGCGCGCTGCAGAAGCGGCGCGAGAAAAGCAACCGCCTGCCGCCCCGCCGCGCGGTCGATGTAACGCTCCGAATACGACATGGCCTGCTCCTTTCATGCACCGGACTGCATCGACCGGGCGGTCAGGTGCGCCACCGCGGTCAGCAGCTCCTCGGGCCTGACGGGCTTGCCGAGCTGCAGCTGAAATCCCGCGAGCAGCGCCCGCGTGCGGTCCTCGCCGCTCGCCAGTGCGACGGCCGGCATGCGTTTGGCAAGCCCGGTGCCGCGTCGTTCCTCGATGGCCCGCACGCGGCGGATCACGCTGTAGCCGTCCTCATCGGGCAGCGCGATATCCGAGATCAGCACATCGGGCCATTCTGCGGGGTCGAGCGTCTCGAGTTCGCGCACGGCATCCGTGGCGCGGCCGTAACTCAGCACGCGCGCGCCGTGCCCGGCGAGCGCCGCATGCAGCCGGTCGCGGTTTTCGTCGTCATCGATCAGCACCACGGTGAGACCGGCCATGTCGGGGGCCTCGCCCGGGCCGCCGTCCGCGACGCCGAGTTGCGGCCTCGCGAGAACCGGGGGAAGTGCACTTCGCAGCGGCAGCGTCATGGCATACGAGGTGCCGGTCGCATCCTCGATCTTTACCGTCACGAGATGGCCGCCGTGCTGCTCGGCGATCGCCCGGGCGCGCAGCGTGTCCGCAAGACGGGCCGTCGTTGCGCCCCGCCACGGTGGTTGAGCGCTCGTCCCGGATGCAGCGCCCGTGTCGGTCACCGTCAACCGGGCCGTGCCATCGGTCTGGTCAACCCGGATCTCGACGCGTCCGCCGGGCACCGTCGCGCGTATCGCGTTCGCGCACAGGTCCCACACGGCCTGCTGCAGCAGCCCGGGGTCGCCCGCGACCGGTCCATCGGATGTAATGATGGCGTAGAGGTTGATTTGCCGCTCGTCGATCTCCGGACGCAGCCCGTCGACCACACCGGCAACGACGTTCGCCAGACTCACCGGCTGGAGCGCAAGCGTGCGCTCCACGCGGCGCAGCTCGCGTTCCTGCTGCTGTACCGACCACATCTGCGCATAGATGCCGCGTCGCTCGAGCAGCGCCCCGTGAGTGCCGCGCTCGACGATGCGGCCGTGCTCGAGCACCAGGATCTCGTGGGCGCCGACCACCGTGGACATGCGGTGCGCGATGACGAGCGTGGTACGATTCTCCGCGATGCGGTCCAGCTCGGCCTGGATCGCCTGCTCCGCGCGGGCGTCGAGCGCCGAGGTGGCTTCGTCGAAGATGATGATCGGCGGGTTCTTCAGTATCGCGCGGGCGATGGCGATGCGCTGCTTCTCGCCGCCTGAAAGCTTCAGTCCGCGCTCGCCTACGACGGTTTCATACTGATCGGGCAGCGCCGCGACGAATTCATGCACGCGCGCCGCTCGCGCCGCCGCCAGCACTTCCTCGTGCGTCGCCCCGGGATGACCGTACGCGATGTTGAAGAAAATCGTCTCGTTGAAGAGCACCGTGTCCTGCGGCACGATCCCCACGGCGCTGCGCAGGCTCTCCTGGGTGACCCGTCGCAGTGCCTGGCCGTCGATCTCGATCGCACCCTCGCCGGCATCGTAGAAGCGCAGCAGCAGGCGCGCGATGGTGGACTTGCCGGACCCGCTCCCGCCGACCACCGCGACCGTCTCGCCCGGCGCAATCCTGAAATCGACCTCATGCAGGATGCGGCGCCCGGCGTCGTAACCGAAGCTGACGTGGGTGAAGCGCACTTCACCGTGCCGCACGACGAGCGGCCGGGCGCCGGCCTCGTTCCGTATCTCGGGCTGCGCCGCGAGCAGAAAGAAGAGGCGCTCGATGTTGATCAGGGCGTCTTTCGCCTGCCGGAACACGAAGCCGAGCGCATTGAGGGGCAGGCACACCTGGATCACATAGGCATTCACCAGCACGAGATCGCCGACCGTCATCGTGCCGCCTGCGACGCGCACGCTGGCATACAGCATGATGGCCGCCACGCCGACGGCGATGATGCCGCTCTGCCCGATGTGCAGCATCGAAAGGTGCCGCTGGTTGCGCACGCCTGCCTCGACCCAGTCGTGCATGATCGGTCCGAAGCGCGAGCCTTCGTACCGTTCGTTCGCGTAATACTTCACCGCCTCGTAGTTGAGCAGACTGTCGACGAGCCGGCTGTTGGCGCGGGAATCGAGCTCGTTCAGCGCGCGCTGATGGATCATGCGCTGTGCGGTGAAGGCGACGGTGAAAGTGGTGTACACCGCGAAGGTGAGCGTGATGATCATCGTCGGCCAGTAGCCGTAGCCGGCCGCAATGATCGCCATCACCGCCACGATCTCCACCAGGGTGGGCACGATGGTGAAAAGCGCCACGCCGAGGAGAAAGCCGATGCCGGCGGTGCCGCGCTCGACTTCCCGGGTGAGGCGTCCGGTCTCGCGCTGCATGTGGAAGCGCGGCGTCAGCCCGAGCAGGTGTGCGAATACCCGGGCGGTGAAATCGGCGACCGTCTGCTGCGTTACGCGCGCGAACACGAGATCGCGCAGTTCGCCGAACAGCGTTCCGCCGAAGCGCAGCAGCGCATAAGCGATCAGCATGAAGACGGGCAGTATGTACGCCGTCTGCTCGGCGCTGAAGCCGTCGATGATCTGCTTGAGCGCAATCGGCACGGCGATGGTCGCCGCCTTGGCGAGCACCAGCAGCGCCAGCGCGGCGAGGATGCGGCCGCGAAAGCGCCACGCCGCGCTCGCCAGCACCCGCAGCACGTGGCGTCCGGTGGAGCGTTCCAGAGGCATGGAGGTCGGATCAGCCGGTGCGCATGCCGCGCCGGCGCTGCCGCCTCAGCTCGAGCCGCCGGAAAGGGCGTGCGCCGCGCCGGAAGAGACGGCGGCACGACTACCCAGCCGCGCTGCGAAGTAATCGATCGTGCGCATGAGTCCCTGCTGCAGCGATACGCGCGGCGTCCATTTCAGGATACTGCGCGCCGCCGCGATATCCGGACAGCGCCGCACCGGGTCGTCCTGAGGCAGCGGCTTGAACTCGACGCGCGAGGACGATCCCGTCATCCGAACCACGAGCCGGGCCAGTTCCAGAACGGTGCACTCCCGCGGATTCCCGAGATTGACCGGTGCATGAAGCTTTCCGGATCTCGACATCAGGCGCACCAGGCCCTCGACAAGGTCCGTGACATAGCAGAAGGACCGCGTCTGCGAGCCATCGCCGTACACCGTGACCGTTCCGCGGCGCAACGCCTGTACGATGAAGTTCGACACCACGCGGCCGTCATCGGCCTGCATGCGCGGCCCGTAGGTGTTGAATATGCGAGCAATCCGCGCTTCGACGCCGCGCCGCCGCCGGTAATCGGAGAAGAAGGTCTCGGCGCAGCGTTTGCCTTCGTCGTAGCAGGAGCGCGGTCCGATGGGATTTACGTGCCCCCAGTAGGTTTCGGACTGCGGATGCACCTGGGGGTCGCCGTAGACCTCGCTGGTGGACGCCTGCAGGATCTTCGCGCCCGTGCGCTGCGCGAGTTCGAGCAGGTTCATCGCGCCGCACACGCTGCTCTTGAGCGTCTGTATCGGGTCTTCCTGATATTGCACCGGTGACGCCGGACACGCGAGGTTGTAGATCTCGTCCGCCTTCGCGTCGAGCGGTTCGACGATGTCGTGGCGCACGAAGGTGAACCGCGAGCGGCCCATGAGATGCGCGATGTTCTCCAGCGCGCCGGTACGCAGGTTGTCGACGCACAGCACCTCGTATCCGGAGTCGAGCAGGCGCTCGCAAAGATGCGAGCCGAGAAAGCCGGCACCGCCGGTGACGAGGGCCCTGCGTTCAGCCGCCAATGTAATCCTTTCCGTGAGCAAAATCGCTGCGCTGATGATCAGCCGCGCGCCACCGAAGCGAAGGCATCGCTCCAGTCGCGCGTGAAGCGCTCGATGCCGAACCGCTGCTGCGCGCTGGCGCGGGCGCCGCGGCCCAGCCTCTGCGCCAGTTCGGGGTCGGACAGCAGCGCCTGCATGCGCGCTATGAGCCTGTCCACGTCGGTATCGCAGTAACCGTTCACCCCGTCTCTGATCAGAGTCGGCATTTCGGTCGTCGCCAACGCCACGATGGGCAGCCCCACCATCATCGTTTCGATGACCGCGAGCCCGAGGCTCGTGTAGCGGATCGGGTTGAACAGGAAGCGATATTGCGCCGCAAAGCAGGGAAGATCGGCGTGCCGTATTTCACCCAGCCCGCCGCACTCCTCCGCACCCATGCCGACGAGATCGAGCGGAACGTGCCGCCGGACCTGATCGAATATATCGGCGCCCAGCCGCCGGCCCCGGCGTGCGAGGTGATTCACGATCACCAGCCCGCGCGCCACGTCGCCCGAGTAGCGAGCGCGCTCCGGCGCCACGACGCCGTGCTCGATCACCCGCGTCGGCGTGCGGCCGCTGTCCCACATCAGCCGGTTGAAGGGCGTCACGTGCACGAGCAAGACCTCCGGATCGTCCACCGGATGGCGCGTATCGGTGGGATGCTCGCGTGGCGGATCGTGCTCGAGATAGATGCGTGGAAGGCGCCGCTGCGCCGCGCTCAGATATTCGTACTGGTCGCGCAGATACTGCGCGTCGTCCTGGAACAGGATGCAGTCGAGCGGCTGCTCGCGCGCCGCGGCGACCGGCAGATCGTGCACGTTCGCGCCCCACGGCAGGTGTCCCCAGCGCCCGGTATAGCCGGGCGGGCGGTCCGGCTTCGACAGCACGTAGAACTCGTGCGGCACCTGCGCGAGGTAATAGAGGTAGCTGCCGTGGGTATGCCACGTGAGGATCTTCAGCGCACGCATGTCCGGGCGATGTCCCTCGGTGTGGATTTCCGCAGCATCGACCGCGCCTCGCCAATGACGGCGGCGGGGTGCACGCCGGTCGCGCACGGGTGGCCGATCGGACAGATCTCGTACGCGCAAGGGCGACACTCAACCGGATGGTGCAGCACGCGGTGCCGGTCCGTGTCGAGCGGCGCCCAGCGCCGGAAGTCCGAGCCACTGCATACGATGACGCTCGGTGTACGCACCGCCGCAGCGATATGTGAAACCCCCGTATCGTTCGCGACGAGCAGTCGCGCGTCCCCGATCAGCACGGCGAGCGCGCCGAGCGTCGTGGCGCCACTGAGATCGACTGCGGTATGGCGCATCGCTCCGAGGACGCTCCGTGCCAGCGCGCTTTCGCCCGCGGTGCCGGTGATGACGACCTGGCAACCGTCGGACGCCAGCGCATCGGCCACCGCGGCGAAGCACTCGGCGCCCCAGCGCCGCGATGGCAGCTGCGAGCCGGGATGAACACACACATAGCGCGACGTGTCGATACCGCTTCGCGCGGCGAGCGCCGCCCACGCGTTGCGGTCATCTGCGCTCACCGGAAACTCCAGGCTGGTATCGCAGGCCGCGATGCCCAGTTCGCGCATCAGGCGCACGTAGCGCACGATTTCGTGCTCGTCTTCCCGCCACGGAAAAAACCGCTCGGGGTCCGGACCATAGCCGCGCGGCTCGTGATAGCCGGCGCACAGACGGGCGCCAAAGAGCGCCACGACAGCGTTGGTGAGCCGGCCGCTGCCGTGCAATTGCAGGGCCAGGTCATAGCGGCGGCCCTGCACCATGCTCAGGAACTCCGGAATCCGGCGCACCTCGCAACGTTCCGGCAGGCCGGGATAACCGGGAAATTCCGCGAAATCGTCGATGTAGCGTTTGAAGCGCGCGACAAACTCGCGCGCCCACGGCAGTCCCGCGAGCGTAATGCGCGCGCGCGGGCACGCCTGGCGCAGCGCGCGCAAAGCCGGCACCGCACACAGCATGTCGCCAAGCTGCAGCGCGCGCAGGATGATGATGCTCCCCGGGGATGCGAGCCGGTTGTTCGTTCGCGCGCCGTCCGCGGATCGCTCACGCATGCCGCGCTCACGCATGCCGCGTCTTCTCGAGGATGCAGGGGCCGATGACCAGCGCATCGAGCGGGGAGGTCATGAAACAGCGCACCGCGTCCTGCGGCGTGCACACGATGGGCTCGCCCTGCGTGTTGAACGAGGTGTTGACCAGCACCGGCACGCCGGTGCGGCGTGCGAATGCCTCGATCAGCCGGTGGTAGAGCGGATGCTGGGCGCGGTTCACGGTCTGGATGCGCGCCGTCCCATCGACGTGGCAAACGCCCGGTATGCGGTCGGCGCGCTCGCGCACCACGTCGTGAATGAAGAGCATGAATGGCGAGACGCCGGCGCCGACGAACCAGTCCGCAGCCTCCTCTTCCAGCACGACCGGCGCGACGGGGCGAAAGTCCTCGCGGTCCTTGATGGCGTTCAACCGGTGCTGGATCTCCGCGGTGAGCGGAGAGGCGAGTATGGAGCGCGCCCCGAGCGCGCGCGGCCCGTATTCCATGCGCCCCTGGAACCAGCCGACGATGCGATCGGCGGCCAGTATCGCCGCCGTCTCTTCCGCAACGTCGTCCGCGCGGCGATACGGCAGCTTGGCGTAATCGAGCAGCGACCTGATGTCCTGCTCAGAGTACTCCGGCCCGAGGAACGCGTGCTCCATCTGCCACGAGCGCTCGCCGCGCGCGCGCCAATCGGTCCACAACGCCGCGCCGATTGCGGTGCCGGAATCGCCGGCAGCCGGCTGGACCCATACGCGGCGAAACAGGCCGGCATCGCGCACGCGCGCGTTCATCACGCAGTTGAGCGCGACCCCCCCTGCCAGGCACAGGTTGTCCGAGCCGGTCTCGTCCCTGAGCCAGCGCGCGAGCGCGACGACGGTCTCCTCCAGCACGAGCTGCAGCGAGCGCGCGATATCGAAGTGGCGCTCGCCGAACTCGGCGCCGCGTTCGCGTGCCGGCCCGAAGCGCTCGGCAAGCCGCAACGGTGCAATCGCGTACTGCCCGTTTCCGGACACTTGCACGATTTCACGGAAAGCGTCGGCGTACACCGGCTTGCCGTAGGAGGCGAGCGCCATCACCTTGTATTCGTCGGAGGAATGCAGGAATCCCAGGTGGCGCGTGACCTCCTCGTACAGCAGGCCCAGCGAATGCGGGACGCAAACCTGGCCGATCCGCCGGTATTCACGGCCCGTGTAATGTCCGTAGCAGGTACTGGCGCGCTCGCCGCGGCCGTCGAGCGTCATCACCGCCGTGTCTTCGAACGGCGCGGCAAGGAACGCGCTCGCCTCGTGCGACAGGTGATGGTCCACGAATCTCCAGTTCCACCTGCGTTGCGTCCTCGCACGCCTGAACCGCCGCTTCAGATGAAACGGCGCACCGTCTATCAATTGCCGTTCGGCGTTCACCACGTAGGAGAGCGACAGCGGCTCCCACGGTGAGAGCCAATCCGCGGAAGTATCATGCGCGCTCGGCTCGAGCGGCAGCGTGATCGTCGCATCGTGCCGGCGCTCGCCCAGCACCACGCCGGGGTTGAAGGAATAGGCGACGTAATCCAGATCGGAAAGCTCGATGCCTGCCGCGCCGAGACAGTAATCGATTGCGTGAAACGGCAGTTCCCAGGTGGTGAAAGGAACCGGCCGCTTGCCATGTTTGACCCGCGTAAAGCGCTCCTCTTCTGCAGCGGCCACCACTTTCCCGTCGCGGACGAGGCAGGCAGCGGAGTCGTGAAATACGGCGTTGATGCCGAGCGTCAGCATGCAGCCTCTCTTCAGTGGACGGTGGCGTACAGCGCCAGTGGACCGGTCGCGGAAGGCTCGCCGATGCCCGCTGAAGCGGGCTCGTTCAGCAGCCGCTCGGCCGCGGCCGCCACCGTTTCCGGCGCCACCCCGGCGAGACAGGCGTGATGCCCCGCAGGGCATACGCTGCGGTAGCAGAACCGGCACGGCACGTCGCAGAACAGCACTTCGCTCCGCACCTGCCACGGCGCGTGCTGGGGATTGGTAAGCGCGTAGAGATCGACGACCGGCGTGCCGAGTGCAGCGGCGATATGGACCGGCCCGGTGTTGTTCGCGACGAGGAGGGACGCCCGCTCCAGCAGCGCACCCAGTTGCGCGACGTCGAGTTGTCCGGCAAGCGAGTACGAGGCGCGCGCCATCGCCTGGCGTATGCCTTCCACCAGATGCGTCTCTTCCGCACTGCCGGTGAATACGACGGCCGCTTCAGAAAGACGCTGCAAAAGAAGGTCCATCGCCTGTGCATAGCGCAGCGCCGGGTAGCGGCGGGAGGCCGCGCTCGCGCCGGGATGTACGGCGATGAGCGTCGCGCGCTCGTCGATGCCGGCACGCGCCAGCGCGCGCTTCGTCGATGCCCACGCGCACGGCGGCACGGCAAAGGAAAGCCGCTCATCGTCGGTGCGGCAGCCTATCGTCGCGGCGAGATCGAGATGGCGCCGCACCTCGTGCCGTATGCGCTCGAGCGGTTCCGGGTCCCGGACCCAGTCGGTCAACAGCCCGTAGGGATTCTCGCGGCAGTGCGCGAGCCGCAGCGGAATACCCGCGAGATAGCACAGGTATGCGGCAGGCAGCGGATTCTGGCTGTATACCGTGAAGATCACGGCCGCATCGAACCGCCGGCGCTTCAGTTCCTCGATGAGCGCCGCATCGTGCGGCGGAGCGCTCCCGGCCGGCTTCATCCACGGCGCATCGAAGGCGATCGCCTCGTCCACGTCCGGAATGAACGGCGCAACCGCGGCGCCGGAGCGGGAGGTGAGGAGCGTCAGCCTGCGTCCGGCCGCGCCCCGCCTCAGCGCCCGCAGCGCCGGCGTCGTCATCAGCACGTCGCCCATGCTGTCGAGCCGCACGCACAACACCCGATCGGCGCGGCGCCAGCCCAGCGTGCCCGGCGTGCCGTTCATTGCGCCGCGCGACTCCCGGCGCGGCTCGCGAGGATGATCTGCGCCGCGGCCAGGAGGTCCTCGGCGAGCGCCTCGGGCCAGCGTTGGCCGCTCATGTCCCACTCCGTCTCGTTGCCGTTGTCGATGAGGATGGTGCGGCAGCGTGCGCGCCGCCCCGCCTCGATGTCGTCCAGGATGTCGCCCACCATCCAGGAGCGCGTAAGCTCGATGCCGTGCTCGCGCGCCGCCTGTGTGAGCAAGCCGCTGTCGGGCTTGCGACAGGCGCAATGGACGGCATAGTCCGGCAATGCTCCATGCGGATGGTGCGGGCAGTAGTAAAAACCTTCGAGCCTGACCCCGCGCTCGCCGAGTTCCTCGCTGATGTGGCGCTCCACCCTGCTCAATGCCTGCTCGGAGAACCGGCCGAGCGCGACGCCGGGCTGATTCGATACAACGAACAGGCGGAATCCCCGGTCGGCGAGCAGGCGCAAACCCTCGACGGCGCCCGGTGTGAAACGGATGAATGCCGGATCGACGTTGTACGGCACGTTCTCGATCAGCGTGCCATCCTTGTCGAGAAACACGGCGCGCCCGCCCTGCTTCACGGCCATGACGTCTCCCGCATCGGCAGCACCATTATCTCCGGTATGACGGTCTCGTCGGGCTGCGTCAGAATGAATTTCACCGCGGCGGCGACGTGGGCGGGATCCTGCAGCACGCCCGGATCGATATCGGGAAAGCGATCGAGCAGAAACGGCGTCCTCATGCCTCCCGCGATCACCGCGCTCACCTTGATCCGGCGCGGACGCAGTTCCGCATGGAGCGCATGCGTGAGCCCGAGCAGCCCCCACTTGCTCGCGTGATACGCGGAGGCGTTGGGCCAGGCGCGGCGCGCAGCGGTCGAGGCGATGTTGACGATATGCCCGCCGCCCTGCCGTTCCATGACTGCACCCGCGAACTTGGAAAGCAGGAACGGACCGCGCAGGTTGGTCGCAATGACGGCGTCCCACTGCGCAACGCTCAGTTCACTGAGCGGCAGGGTGTGGTCCACCGCCGCGTTATTGACGAGGATGTCCAGTTTCCCGTAGCGCTCCCGCACTTGCGCTACGCACGTTCGCGCGCTGTCTTCGTTGCGCACGTCGAGCTTCCACGCCGCGCAGCGGCCACCGTCGCGCTCGAGCGTCCCGGCGAGCGCGCGGGCCCGCTCCAGGTCGAGATCCGCAATGGCCACGAGCGCATGCTCGCCCACGAGCGCCCGCGCGATCTCCGCGCCCAGACCGCGCCCGGCACCGCTGACGATCGCGACGCGTCCCTCGAGCATGCTCATCGCGCGGAGACCCGGGTTGGCTGCTGAAACGCGCTGCCCGCGGAGGCGTGCTTGCCGCCGGCGAATTCCGCGCTGTTGCGGGGCGCCAGCTCGTCGTACAACGCCGCCATGGAGCGTGCGACGCGCTCCCAGGTGAAGTGCTTCTGTACCCGCTTCAGGCCGTTACGGCCGAACCGCGCGAGCAGGGGAGGATTGCGATAGAGGTCGGCCAGCCGGCTCGCCAGCGCGTCCGGATCGTTGGGCGGGATGAGATAGCCGGTAACGCCGTCCACCACGCTGTGCTTGATGCCGCCCACCGCGGAGCCCACGACCGGCGTCCCGCACGCCATGGCTTCGAGCGGCGTGATGCCGAACGGCTCGTACCAGGGCGTGGTCACGAACACGTCGGCGGCGCTGTAATAGAGTTTGAGCACTTCGCGGCTGCGCCGCCCGGTGAAAAGCGTCTGCTCGCCGACGCCTTCCGACCGCGCGATCTCACGCAGCCGCGCGAGTTCCGGAGTCGCCGCGCAATCCGGCGCATCGGTGTTTCCCCCTATGATCACCAGGCGCGGCCGCATCCCGCTGCACCGCGCGAGGCGGCCCAGCGCGCGTATCACGTTGTCGACACCCTTGCGCGGCACCATGCGCCCGATGTGCAGCACGATGCGCTCGTCGCTGTCGAAACCGAGCAGGCGCCGCGCGAAGGCGCGCCGTACGGGCCAGAATTCCCGCGCGTCAAAACCGCACGGGATGGTGCGGATCTTGTCGCGCTCCGCGCCATACAGCGAAATCAAGTCGAGGCAGTCCTGCGGACATTCCGCGATGATGGCGTCGGCATGCTCTACCGTTCGGTCCTCGATGTCGATGCGCTCATCCGGGAACTGGTCGGCTTCCCGCTGGTGCAGGCGTCTCACGCGCCCGAGCGCATGAAACGTGACGACGAACGGTATGCCGAACAGCTGCTTCAGGCCGAGCGCCACCATGCCCGACATGAAGAAATTGGCATGCACGACGTCATAGCCGGCTTCCCGGTCGCAGAACTGGGCGACGCGCGCGGTGAACTCCGGCATGACCGGAAGCATCGACTCCTTGCGCAGGGCGTCCTCGGGACCGGCGCGCACGTGCACGACGCGCAGGCCTTTCGCCACTTCGACGACTTCGGGCAGCGCAGGATTGTCGCGCCGGGTGAAGACGTCGAGCTCGTATCCCAGAGCGTGAACGTGACGCGCGATGCTGGCTACATAGATGTTCTGGCCGCCGCTGTCGATGCCGCCGGCAACCGCCAGCGGGGAAGCGTGGTCACTGATGACTGCGATCCTGCTCGCCATAGTACTCCTGTATTACCGTTGGCATCGAAAGCGACGTAACTGGAGGTCTCGCCACAGCGGGCGCCCATGCGGGCGGAAAGAACGGCGCATGGGGTGCAGCAAACCGCATGCCACTTCTCGAAGCACACTGCGGCCCGCGCGCGCCAGACGCCGTGCGCCGCGTGAAGCGGTGCTCGCTCGATACAAGCCGCTTTAACTGCCGCCAGCTCGCCCCGCCGCCGCCCGCACGGAGCAGCCTCGTCGTGGAAGCAGTTTTTCCCGTGCCGCTGCGTAAGATTTACCGGGCAGAGCGTTCGCTGCTTTTCCGCGGCACGGGCAGCGCCGCACTCGGCATGTCCATTGCTTCTGCGCAGGCGAGTCGCAACCCAATGACGCAGCGTTCGGACCCATCGAAATGCAGGCATGCCACGTGCGAATGCACCGTGGAATCGAGTCTCGCCTACTGCTGCGAATACTGCGCGCGGGCCGACCAGCAGGAGACCGGCGCCTACCAGCACCATGCATGCGAATGCGGCCATCCTGAATGCAGCCAGGAGCCGGGCCGCGGCGAACCGGCGCACGCACGAGGAGTGAAGACGGAAATCGACGAAAAACAGGCGAAGCCGCAGATCCAGACCGAGCCGAAACCGCGCTTCCCGGAGCAGCACCAGCCTGCGCCCGGATTGGAGGCGAGACTGCAGCCGCGTCCGCGCTATGAAGCGCGCCGCTATCGCGCCGCAGGTAAGCTCGACGGCAAAGCGGCGCTCGTCACCGGCGGCGATTCCGGCATCGGCCGGGCGGTGGCCGTGCTGTACGCACGGGAAGGTGCCGACGTTGCCATCGCCTACCTGCCGGAGGAACAGCCTGACGCTGAAGAGACGGCCCGTGCGGCGAAGGCCGAGGGGCGCCGTTGCGTACTGCTGCCGGGAAACCTCATGGACCCCGAGGCGTGCACCGCAGCGGTTGAAAACACCGTGTCGCAACTCGGGAAGCTCGACATTCTTGTATCCAACGCCGCCTACCAGCGCCGCAAGGAAAACATCGAGGACATCGCCGACGAGGAATTCGATCGCACGTTCCGGACCGATATGTACGCCTATTTCTTTCTCGCGCGGGCCGCGCTGCGCCACATGAAAGCGGGCAGCGCGATCATCGCCACCAGCTCGGTTACCGCGCTGAGAGGCTCGAAGGCGCTGCTCGACTACTCCTCAACCAAAGGGGCGATCAATGCCTTCACGCAGTCGCTCGCCCTGAGTGTCGTCGAGCGCGGCATACGCGTGAACGCCGTTGCGGCCGGACCGGTCTGGACGCCTCTCAACCCTTCGGACGGCGGGCTCTCCCCGGAGAAAGTCGCCGAATTCGGCAAGTCGACCCCGCTCGGCCGCCCGGCGCAGCCTGAGGAACTGGCGCCCGCGTACGTCTTCCTTGCCTCGGACGCCGATTCCTCCTACATCACCGGGATTGTGTTGCAGGTCACCGGGGGCGAGATCACAGCCTGAATCCCGGTGCGCTCGCAGGCGGCTCACTGCTGCATTTCGGGGGTCTCTTTCATCAGTTCCTGCTTGCGGGCCAGCATCTGTTCGCCCAGTCCCGCAAGGTCGATCTTCGCCTTCCTCGCCTTGGGAAACATTTCCTTCTGCTCTTCGGCGATGTGATGGTTGACGTACTCGCCGAGCACCGTGAACTTGGCATCGTACATCTCATCGCCCGGTTCCATCTGCTCGAGCTGTGAAATGAGTTCCTTTGCAGCCTGGTGCTCGACCAGCGCTTCGTCCATCAGATCGTCGTCCTCGATCGCCTCGCGTACCGCGGGGTAGACGATTTCGTTTTCGAGCCGGGTATGGACTTTCAGCTCGGCGCACGCCTGCCGGACGAGCTGCGCCTTTTCCTCGGATTCATCAAGCTTCTCGAAGTCCTTGAACATCTTCTTGACCTTGTCGTGATCCGCCTTGAGCATGGCGAGAGCATCGGTCCTGGTCGATTTGCGGGGCATGAGCACTCTCCTTGGGTTGAACGCCCCCCACGGAGGAGCAAAGTCCATACCACCGCTACCGGATGCGAAGCAGGCGGCTGCGGGACGTGCTGCGCGCCCTCCCGCCGTTGCTTGTTTACCGCCGCTTGTAAATTTTTCGTGGCATGGCGCTCGCGCGAGACGCGCTCATTCCGCTTCTAGCTTCGCTTCCTGCACCACCCTGGTCCAGCGGGCGATCTCGGCTTTCACGTGCGCCGAGAATCCGTCGGGCGTCGTGGTCGACACGGCGATGCCCTGATCCTCGAGGCGCTGCCGCAGCGGGCTTCCGCCTGCAAGCAGCCGGTTGAGATCGGCATTGATCTTCGTGATGATGGCGGGCGCCACCTTCGACTGGGTGCAGAGGCCGTACCACCCGGTGACATCGTAGTTCGGCACACCCTGCTCGGCGAAGGTCGGCACGTCGGGCACCTGGGGATTGCGCTTGCCGGAAGTCACGCCCAGCGCGCGCACTTTCTTCGCCCGTATCGCGCCGAGCGGGCCGCCGGCCAGGTTCCCCACCGAGGATTCCATGTGGCCGCTCATGACATCGGCAAGCGCGGCAGCGGCCCCCTTGTAGGGCACGTGAACGATGTCTATGCCGGCGGTCATCTTGAAAAGCTCTATCGAAAGATGCGGCGATGCGCCGACTCCTGACGATCCGAAATTGACCTTGCCGGGATGCGCCTTGGCGTAGGCGACGAACTCCTTCAGGTTCCGGGTCGGCATGGAAGGATGGACCATGAAGACGTTCGGCACGCCGCCGATCATCGCCGGAAACGCGAAATCGCCGATCGGGTCGTAGGTGAGCCGCTTGCGGAACCGCGCCGGGGTGACGCTGTGCGAGCCGATGTTGCAGAGAACCAGCGTATGGCCGTCGGGCGCGGCGCGCGCCGTCGCCTCGGTCGCGATGTTCCCCGCCGCGCCGGGTCGATTCTCGACCAGCACGTTCGTGCCCCATGCTTCGCTCAACGCCGCCGCAACGATGCGCGCAGTCGTATCGACGCCGCCGCCCGGAACATAGCCCACCATGATGCGCACCGGCTTGCTGGGATACGTTTGCGCGCAGGCAAGGCCTGCGTAGAGAACGGAAAGCGCGACGAGCGCCCTGGCGCATGCTTTCATTCAAGCCTCCTCGAATGGATTATCGGTGCCGCCGCACGCGCTGCGCGTTCGTGCACCGGCGCAACGGCCGGGCGATTATAGCCCACGGATGATCTGCAGTGCCGCGCGCCGGCCGCTCTGCAAGGCGCCCGCGACCGTGCCCGCCTCGCCTTCGAGGTCGGCCGCCTCGCCGGCGAAATACAGCGTGCCCGCGACGGGCGCGGCGAGCGCTTCGCGGGCGCGCGCGCCGCCTGCCATGACGTAGCTGTAGGCGCCGCGCGCATACGGGTCCTGCTGCCAGTCGTGCAGGTGCGCGCCTACAAGACGTGTATCCGCCGGTTCGCCAAAAATTTCCCGCAGCGACATCCTCGCGCTGTCCAGGATCTGAACGCGTGACGCGCCGCGCAGGCGCTGTGCGTTCGGTCCGCCGGCCCACGCCACGAGCAGCGGCGCCCGCACCGGCAGCGCGTTCCAGAAGGTCGGGAATGCAGCGCCGGGGCAATGAAAAAACGTGCCGTCGAGATAGCGCCCGCCGTCGGATATTTCCCAGAATGCCGAGCTGAAGTGCAGCACCACCTTGATGACCGGCCCGGTGCCGAGCGCGCGCAGCGCCGCGCGCTTGCCCCTCAACCGGGGCGAAAAGGCGAGCGCGCCGGGCCGGCGCGCGCTATCCTGCAAGACGCCTACCGGAAGCGTAACAAGCGCGCGTGCCGCTGTAGCGCGCAAACTGCCATGAGCGCATTGGGCCTCCACTGTGACGGATCCGCGCCGCCACGCCAGCCTGCGTGCCACCGCCTGCAGCGCGAACTTCACGTTCCCGGCCGCCGCGCTTGCATACAAGTATTCCAGCAGCGGGCCATAGCCCGACTGCGGACGGGCCAGCGCCGTGCCACCTTCCTGCGTCCATTCCTCCACGATCGCGCGCGCGCTGACGCGCCGTGGATCGGCGGCGTCGTAACCCTGCACCAGCATGCGGGCGTAGACGCACGCCTCGCTCGAAACGCGCGGACGCAGCACGCGCGCGAGATAGGCATCGAACGTCATGTCGCGCCGCGCGAGCGGTCGGTCGAGCTTCATCGCTGCGCAGATTTGCCTCAGGTAATCCGGGCGCGGCTCGAGCCGACCGGACTTCACCACCCACGGCCTGCGCGGGGCGTCCACCACGGCCGACCCGCACGCCTGTATCAGTGTTGTAGTGGCGCGCGGACGGCCGTGGATGAATTCTGCGCCCAGTTCCACCGGCACCGGCAAGCCCGCGATGTGCATTGACCAGCAGCGTCCGCCGATACGCTCCCGCGCTTCCAGCACCAGGGTGGCGCAACCGGCGCGAGCAAGTTCGTCCGCGGCGGCCAGTCCCGCCGCGCCCGCGCCGATGACGATGACGTCGTACTCGGTCTTGCGCATGAACCGCTCAGCTTGCCCCGGCCGAAACGGGCTCCAGCAACTGCGCCTGGTCCATGCGCGCATCGTTGACGCGTGGACTGACCGCGTAGTGCTCCATGCGATCGACTGCATTCATGGCGGCGGCGCGGGCCAGCGCTGCAGCGCTGGCGCTGTCATTCGTGGTATCCATCCAGGCGCCGTGCGCTTCGTTTGTAAGGACGACGGGCATGCGCTCGTGCAGCGTCGCGAGCGCCCCCGCGGCGGCAGTAGTGAGCACCGCGCAGCTCGTTACCGATTCGCCGGTGGTGCGATCGAGCCAGCGCGCCATCACGCCCGCAAAGCAGAAGGGCTGCCGGTCGCGCGGGCGGATGAAGTAAGGCTGCCTGCGGCGGCGCCCGCTCGCATCGTGAGTGCCCTCCCTCCACTCATACCATCCTTCCGCGGGGATCAGGCAGCGGGCCGTGCGACAGGCATCGCGCCACATCGGCCTGGAAGCCGCCTCCTCGATGCGCGCGTTGAATGAAAAACCGGGCGGCTTCGATGCCTTCCACCAGTGCGGAATCAAACCCCAACGTGCGCCGGCAAGCGCGAGGCGCCCGCTGTGGTAATCGAGGTGCAGCAAGGGGATGATGGCGGTCGGCGCGACGTTGTAGCGCCGCGCGAAGGGAGCGTTGCCCTCACGCCCCACGTGCCACGCGCGCTCGATCGCCGCCTCGTCGGGGCTTACGAATCTACCGCACATCGGGTCGGCGTGGAGGCGAGCAGCATGACCGGCAAACCATACGCGTACGCTTGCAAGCTGTAAATCGCGCCCGCGAATCTCGGCTATCATTGCCAGCACTCAGTTCCGCTCGGGCGCATTCCACGAAAGGATGAACATGAAGATCGGCAAGGTCACGTGCTGGCTGCTCCGCATCCCGTTCACGTTTCCGCTGGTGAAGGAGACGCAGCATGCCATCGCCAATTTCATCGAGGTGGAGACCGGAGATGGTCTCAAGGGACACGCGCTCTCGACTTATCCCATGCGCCACGGCATACGCGAGTTCATCAACCGCGAGGCCGCACCGGCGATACAGGGCATGGATGCACTGCGGCCGGAAGAGGTGCGCAACCGGCTGTTTCTCGCCACCGCGCGCAAGCACGTCATGGGCGCATGGAACTGTGCCGTCAGCCTGATCGATGTCGCGCTATGGGACGTGAAAGGCAAGGCGCTCGGCCAGCCGGTGTGGAAGCTGCTCGGCGGCGCGCACAGCAAGCTTCCCGCGTACATCACGTTCGGCCTGCCGCGCTACAGCATCGAGGAGCTGATCGAAGTTGCAAAGATGTTGATCCGGGACGGCCAGACGCGGCTCAAGATGGTCGTCGCCAAAGGGGCCAATCCGTTCGATGAAATACTCGGCCAGCCCAACGATGCGGACATCCTCGAGGATGCGCGCCGCGTCGCTGCGCTGCGTGAAGCGGTCGGGCCGAACGTCGAACTCATGATGGACGCCAACAAAGGCGCGACGTTCGCGCAGGCGCTCAAGCTCGCAAAGCTGTGCGAACCGTACAACCTGGCCTGGTTCGAGGATCCCGTACTCAAAGGCGATCCGAAACTCATGGCGCGCCTCAGGGCGCAGACCACGATACCGATCGCCGCCGGCAGCACCGCAACTTCGGATCTCATGTTCCTGCGCGAGTATCTCGTGCACGAAGCGGTCGATTACCTGCAGCCCAACGTGCGCGACATCGGCGGCTATACGCAGGGGCTCAAGGCGGCCGGCATTGCCGAAGCGTTCAACGTGCCGCTCGCGATGGGCGGCAACTATCCGCACGTCAACATGCATCTCCACGCCGGCGTGCCGAACGGCGGGCGCGTGGAATTCCACTGGCAGGGATGGAAGTGTGTGGAGTCGCTTTTCGACGGCGCCCCCGGCCCGGTCAGCGGCACGGTGACGCTACCCACCGCGCCGGGACTGGGATTTACTCCCAGGAGCGGGATATTGGATCTCGCGGTGGATCAGTAATCAGGCGCTGCGAGACGCCGGTTTCGTCTCGAGGCCGAGCGTCGCGGCGAGCCACGAAGATACGATCCCGCACACCACGTCTTCGCGGCCGTTGTAGAAATGGTCGCAGTCCGAAATGATCTCCACCCTGCAGGGGCCACCGGCGGCACGCTGAAATTCCTCGGCGGGATAGCGGTGCACGTCCTCCTTGTCGCCGCGAACGGCAAGCACCGGGCACTTGATCTTCGGCGCGAGCGCGATCGTGTCGGGCACGCTTTTGATGCGGTCGAGAAAACTTTCCGCACTGATCACGTACCACCATCCCGGCATCAACAGCAGTTCCCGGCCGCGTCCGGCGCGCACCAGCGCCTCGGCCCGGGCTTTCAGCTCCTGGAATCGATCCATCGCGAACAGGCGCTCGCTGCCTTTCACAGTATCCGCAAGCGCTCCGCCGCGCCCCGTGGAGAGCAGCACGAGCGCCGGGGTACGTGGATGATCCACCACGTGCTGCACGCCGAGCATGCCGCCGTTGCTGTGACCGATTACGACCGGGTCGGGAAAGCCGCGTGCCGCGAGCCAGCGGGCGGCAATGCGGTTGTCCTCGAGCGCCTCGCGGGTGGACTGAAAGGCACCCCCTTCCACGACGCGGCTGTTGCGCGTGCTCAGCACATCGTGCCCGCGACGGTTGAAGGCAAGGCAGGCGAAACCGAGGCGGGTCAGCACCGGCGGCAGAAAGCGCGGCGCGCAGACATAAAAGTTCATCGTGTTGCCGTGGAAGAACAGCGCGGCGCCGGCCCTCGCGCCGCCTTCCGGCTCGTAATACGCGCCGTCGAGCGGAGCCATGTCCGTCGGGATCGACACCAGTTCCGTGCGCATGAGCGATGCGGGAAACGCGATCAGCCGCGGTTGCCGCCGATCTTCAGCAGCCGCGGCTTCGGGCGTCGCACTATGGTGGGCGTTTTCGTTTCGCCGCTCTTCATTGTTCTCGCCGGCCTGGCGGGGCCGGCGTCGAGCGGCTGTATCGTCGAGACCGCGTGCTTGTAAACCTTGTCTGTCAGCGGTCCCTTCATCAGGATCACGTACTGGTCGTAGGAAACGATTTCACCCTCGAGCTTGACGCCGCTCGCGAGGAACACGGCGACCTTCCTGTGTTCGTCTATCATCTGCCGCAGGAACCGGTCCTGGGCCGATTGCGCCCCCGCGGCGCCTTCCTTTCCGGTCTTTTTTGCAGGTGTTTTTTTCTTGGTAGGCTTGAGCAGCCTGGCAGCCATTTCACGAACCCCGGTGAGCGACGAGACAGGTCTGGGATTATATCCCGCGCGATACGGTCCCGCGATGATTTCAACGCGTGCGATGCGCGGCACGCTTTGATTCCCGGCCGCCGCTGCGATCGGCTATGCTTGCGCCCTTTCTCTACCGGAGACGCATATGACGACTGAAAGCGGCTCGGCTCGACCGGCACTGGAGCTTGCGGGCACGGTGGCGCTGGTGACGGGCGCCTCGCGCAACATCGGGCGGGCCATCGCGCTCGAGCTGGCTCAGGGCGGCGCCGCCGTCGCAGTCAACGCGCGGACTTCCCGTGAGGACGCAGAAAAAGTCGCGGGCGAGATTCGCACGCAAGGCGGACGCGCCGAGGTCTTCATGGCTGACATCGCCGATGCGACACAGGTTGCCGCGATGGTGGACGGCATCATCAAGCTTTATGGACGCATCGACATCCTGGTACTCAATGCGTCGGTGCGCAAGGAAACGTCCTTCCGTGAAATGACATTCGAAGAGTGGCGCAGCCTGCTCGCCATCACGCTTGATGGCGCTTTTCACTGCACCAAGGCCTGTCTCCCGGCGATGATCGCCGCCGGCGGCGGCAGCATCGTGACACTGGGCGGGATGACGGCGCTCTCCGGCGCCAAGGGCCGGGTGCATGGCTCCACCGGCAAGCACGGACTCTACGGCATGACCCGCGCACTCGCCCGCGAACTGGGCGAGTACGGGATACGCGCCAATTGCGTCGCGCCGGGCCAGATGAACACGGCGCGCGCCTCCGGACGCGCGGCGCGCCCGGACGCCTCCCTCGTGCCGCTGGGGCGCCGCGTTGAACCGGAGGAGATTGCGTCGGTAGTACGTTTCCTGTGCGGTCCGGGAGCGAGCATGATCAGCGGGCAGCTGATCTACGTCGACGGCGGCCAGATGATGTTCTGAGGAAATCGCGGCAGCCGCTGCACTTTTTTACAAGGCGATGGGCCGCTTTTTACGATGTGCCGTGCGACCCATCCTCATGCAAGGTCCCGCACTTTACGTGCGGCTCAAGCCATCCGCACCACGATTTTCCCGACTTGCGCGTTCGATTCCATGCGCGCCTTGGCCTGGGGCAGCTCGTCGAACGAATAAACGCGGTCGATGAGCGGCTTGATCCGCCCGTCGGCAAGCGCCGGCAGCACCTCGCGCACGAACCCGCGCACGGCCTCGGCGCGCTCTTGCGGTCCCAGTCGGCTGTTCGACACGCCGAACACGACAAAACGGTTGGCATGCAGTGCGCCGAGATCGATTTCGCTCTTGAGCACGCCGTCCACGTAGCCCACGGTGGCGATGCGGCCGTTGTACGCGAGCGCGCGCATGCATTCGCCGAACACCGAGCCGCCGACGCAGTTGACGACCAGGTTCACGCCCTTTCCGTCGCTTGTTTTCCGCACGCGCGCTGCAAAATCGCCGCTGCGCGTGGCGATCCCGACTTCCAGACCCGCGGTCTTGAGTCGTTCGAGTTTCTCCGCGGAACCCGACGTGCCGATGGTGTGCGCGCCCAGCATGGTTGCGATCTGCACGCTCGCGACGCCCGCCCCGGACGAGGCCGCCGTCACCAGCAGCCACTGCCCGCGCTGGAGGCCGCCGTAAGGAAAGAGCATCTCGTAAGCCGTGAGAAAACTGACCGGGACCGCGGCCGCTTCCTCCCAGCTCAACCGTTCCGGCATGGGCATCGCCTGGTGCGCTTCCATGGTTGCATAGGGCGCGAAGCCGCCGCGCGCACGCCCGAACACGCGATCGCCCGGCCTGACCGCAGTAACGCCGTCGCCGGCCGCGTGCACGATGCCTGAAACCTCGTTACCGCCGAGCTTCTCGGGGCCGCCGTGCACGACACCCCCGACGATCAGCTCGCCGCGGTTGAGCGCGCTCGCCTGCACGCGAACGATGATCTGTCCTGCCTTCGGCTGCGGCTCCGGCACCTCGCGCAGCTCGAGCACGGCCTTGTCATGTTCGGTCTTGATCCAGTATGACTTCATGCTGACTCTCCCTCATGTATCGGTTGCGCCGGCATCCGCCAGCTCAGCCACTCGCAGATCCCGCCCGCGATTCTCGCACAGCTGCCCGCCGGCGCGCATGCGTTGTGCCCGGGAACGCGTGGCAGCGCTTTCTTTGCAGCGCCGTTACAAAGATACAAAGTGTTACAGCGCGAGGCCGGAACCGGCTACGAACGCGCTATGTCACACTGCCGGGCCGATCCGCGCAAAGCACAACGATGGGCGAACGGCGCCATCATCCGTCAAACTTAAGGAGGGACCACTCGTGAACAGGCTCGTATTGAATACTCTGGTTGCAACCGGCATCGCGCTGGCCGCGCCGCTCGCTGTGGCCCAGTCGGGCGCGGAAGGCATGCAGGCGCGACAGGCGGAACGACATATGCAGGGTGAGCGCGCGTTCCGGCTGCCGAGCGAGCGCGTCGAGGCGCGCATCGCCTATCTGAAAACGGCGCTGAAGATTTCGGATGCGCAGCAACCGCAATGGGATGCCTTCGCCTACACGCTGCGCAGGCAGGCGCAGGACATGGACGAGCGCATCAAGGCGCGCCGCACCCAGGGGGCGGAAGGTCGGCGCGACGCGAGACCGACCGCGATCGAGCGGCTCGAGCGCCGCCAGGCCCGGCTCGCCGCCGCTTCGGCGCGTCTCAACGAAACGCTGGTGGCCGCGAAGCCGCTTTATGCGGCGTTGAGCCCCGAACAGCAGAAAATCGCGGATGAAGTGCTCGCGCCGCAACGCCGTGGCATGGGGCACGGCCACCGTCGCGGGCACGCCTGATTTTGCGGCGTCTCGCGCGTCGCCCCGTCACAGCGGCGGCTGGTTCAGGCTGAGCGGCGGGGCGACGCGCTCCAGGGGGCTGCGCTCGGCATTGACGGCGTAGCGGGCCGCAACAACAGCGGCGAACAGCATCAGCGCCGCGCCCACGGCATATCCGCCGAACACCGACGTGCGCGATCCGGTATCGATCAGCGTGCCGAAGAACCACGGCGCCACGATGCCGCCCGTGGCGGTGCCGAGCGCGAAGAACACCGCGATGGCGAGCGCACGCAGTTCGAGCGGAAACACTTCGCTCACGGTGAGGTAGGCGGAGCTGGCGGCTGCGGACGCAAAGAAGAAGATGACGCTCCACAAGGCGGTCTGCTGGTATGCACTCAGCATGCCGTGCATGAAGAGCACTCCGGTGGCGAGCAGCAGCAGCGCCGATACCGCGTAGGTACCCGCGATCATGGCGCGACGGCCCACCGTATCGAAGTAGTGTCCCAGCAGCAGCGGGCCGAGAAAGTTGCCGAGCGCGAAGGGCAGCAGATAGATGCCGGTGTTCTGGGCCGGGACGTCGTAGAAGCGGGTGAGCACCAGCGCGTAGGTGAAGAAGATCGCGTTGTAGAGGAAAGCCTGTGAGGCGATCAGCACGAAACCGAGAAAGGATCGCGCACGGTAGGTGGAGAGCATGGTCTTCGCCACGACTCCGAAACCGGTGGTGCGCCGCGGATGGATGACGAGCGATTCGCCGGGAGGCACGAGCGCGACGCCGTGCCGGCGCACGATGCGGGCCTCGATCTCGGCCATCACCTCGGACGCGCGTTCGCCGTGCCCGTGGATGCACAGCCAGCGCGGGCTCTCGGGCACGTAGCGGCGCGCCGCCAGCACCAGCACTCCCAGCAGCGCGCCGACGCCGAAACCCACGCGCCAGCCGACGTCGATGGGAAAGACTTCAGGATCGAGCAGCACCAGCGTCGCGCCGGACCCGAGCGCCGCGCCGATCCAGAAGCTGCCGTTGATGGCGAGCGCGACGCGGCCCCGCACCCGCGCGGGCACCAGTTCATCGATCGCCGAATTGATCGCGGCATACTCGCCGCCAATTCCTGCGCCGGTGATCCAGCGGCAGACGGCGAGACTCGCGAAGTCCCAGCAGAATGCCGTCAGGAACGTCCCGCCGAGGTATATGGCAAGCGTGGCGAAGAGCAGCCTGGTTCTGCCGTAACGGTCCGTGAGATGGCCGCAGACAAGCGCACCCAGCACCGCGCCGAAAAGATAGGAGGACGCGAGCGCACCGATTTCGCCGGCACTGAGGTTGAGCGTCGCGGGATCCTGCAACACCCCGCCGACCGCCCCCTTGAGGGTCACTTCGAGGCCGTCGATCGACCATGCCGCACCGAGCGCAAAGACGATCAACCAGTGGAACCGGCTCCACGGCAGGCGGTCGAGTCGGGCGGGAATATCGGTGCGCAGCGGCTGCGGCCGGTCAGGCATCCAGTGCGCCCCGGTTCGAATCGCGACGGCGCGGCACGCGGGTCAGGCTCGCTCGAGCTGCTTGGCGGTCGCGAGCGATGCCGCGGCCATGGTGCGCAGGTCACGCTCTATTCTGACGATGACGAACAGGAATATGGCGAAGACGAAAACCGCCACCGCGGCCGCTGCAATCCCCATGTAACTCCTGGTGCGCGACTGCTGATGCGCATAGTCGGCGAGCCGCTCCTGATAGACCTTCTGCAGCTGGGCATTCTCCCGCTCGAGATCGCGCAAGGTGCGCTGAACCCGATCGGCGTGCCAGGCGAGCACGCGGTGCGGATCGATTCGCCGCTCCTCGGGCAGAAGCGCCTGCTCCGGCCCGGTCCGCGCAAGCTGCGCGGAGAGCGATTCGAGCGTCCCGAGGTAGAGCCTGAGCTCGGCATCGCCACTCAGATCGAGATCCTTCATGACGTGCTTCACGCTCCACTGCGTGGCCTCGGGCACCGGGACGGCGGGCGGGAACGCACTCTTCACATAGTCGTCCAGATTGCGCGCGATCCTCTGCACTGCGTCGGTGTAGGCGAACTCGCTTCCACTGTGGCTCGCGCTCTCGCTCGACCATGGCAGGGATGCACGGGCTTCCGCAAGCTTGAACCTGTCGAGCGTCACCGACTGCTGCAGCGTCCCGCCGCGCTCCTCCGGCTTCACTTTGGCCGGCGGATACGGCGGGATCGTCAGCAGCCCGTTGGCCGCGGCGGCCGCGGCGATGACCGCCGCGATCAGCGCCGCGGTCGCGACGCACAGTACGGCCGTCCTCCAGATTCGCAGATAGCTGTTTTCGATTCTGTACTCAAATCTCATTACCGCCGCTCCTGCAGCAGGCGCGGACAGGCGCTCGCCGGCGCGTGCGCTTCAGGGCCGCAGCGCGGCATCGTTGCCGTGCATTTTTTCGCGCACCGTCTGGCAATGTATGCAGCGTGTGGCGAACGGATAGGCATTGAGACGCCTGAAGCCGATCTCCTCGCCGCAATCCACGCACACGTTCGCCTCGCCGCTCTCGAGGCGCGCGCGCGCCGCTTCGATTTCCTTCAACTCCTGCAGATAGTGTTCCAGCAGCGTGTGGTCCACCTCCTCCTGCATGGTCGCCAGCGCTTCGTCCCCTGTGTCGTACACCACGCCGACGAGGTCGATGTATTTCTGGTCCGCCAGCTGCGGCATGGACTCGCGGATTTTCTCCCGCACCTCGGTCTCGAGTCTGTCGATCGCCCCGGTGAGTTCGGTCCTCTGCGCCTGAGTGAGCGTCACGTTCGTCTCCTTTCCATAGCATGCAGCCGCAAACGTCAGTTTCGTTAGAGCCGATGAATCGCCGAATGGTTTCAGGAGGTTCAGGCGCGCAGGCCGCGGCCGGAGGTACCGGATCGTTGTACTCGCCTCCCATGACGGCGGCACGATGACCGCGGGCGGGACGCCTGCCTCATCGATTTTCTGCTGCCCCGCGGAACCCGCCGGTGCCGCGCGTGTCACGGCAGCCACGGCCGCTCCGGCACTGATGAACACGGTGTCGCCCTCGTCTGCTCGACCCGCTCGTCTACCGTCCGCGGTACGTCGCGACAACAGGCGATTCTACCTTGACGGTGCTGCTTGCCGGGTCGCTCAATGGTTGAGCTATGATGGCCGTGCTGGAACGTGCGCCCTTTTTGCTTGTCAACCGCAATGCGTGGAGCCGTTTTTCGAGCTGCCGGCTGCGAATGCGCGATAACCCGCACAGCCGTGATTGATCACGTTTTTTTGACGGGTACCCGCGAACGGGACCGCTTTTTCGAGCGCCGATCGCCGCATGAGAAACAGTACGCTGTTAAAGGAGCAGAGCCGGACTTATAGTTGACATGCGCTGCGAACGGAACAGGCGCCAGCCGCTTACGCGCGTCGACGGAACCATGAATTTGCCGCCCTGTCCATTGTTCTCAGGCCTATATCACTGTAGCGGGAGGTAAAACGATGCCGGCCGATTCTCACCAGTCTGAACGCCAGAGCGAGTTCGTCAGAAATCTCCACGCCTTCGCGCAGCAGCACCGCGCCAGCCACTGGGCGGGCACGTTCGCGGAGTTTCTGGAGAAAGTGGTGCCGGGCAACACGCGGGGCGTCACCCGCAACAGTCACCAGTACGTATGGGACATGATCCGCTGGCAAGGCAGCGAGATCGACCAGGCAGGCCACACCCGGTACAAGCTTTTCGCGGACGAACTGTACGGAATCGATGACTCGCTGGAGCGGCTCGCGGACTATTTCAAGGCGGCAAGCGCAGGCTCCGAGGTCGGCCGCCGCCTGCTGCTGATGCTGGGGCCGCCGTCGGGGGGCAAATCGAGCATCGTCATCCTGCTCAAGCGCGGGCTCGAGGAATACAGCCACACCGACGAGGGGGCGATCTACGCCATACAGGGCTGCCCGGTAAACGAGTCGCCTCTCCATCTCGTGCCGTACACCCTGCGGCCGCAGTTTCGCGAGATCTACGGCATGGACATCGTCGGTGATCTCTGCCCGCTGTGCCGCGCCCGGCTTTCCGAGTTTCGCAGCGACGCTCCCCGCGGCGGCGAGGGCCGCCTTTCCGGCGACTTCATGCAAATGCCGGTTCAAAGGATATTCATTTCCGAGGCCGGACGGGTGGGCATCGGGACCTACGCCCCCCACGATCCGACCACCGCCGACATCGCCGACCTCGTAGGCTCTGTCGATCTGTCGAAGGTCGCGGAGTATGGCGACGAAGGCGATCCGCGGGCCTGGTCGTGGTCCGGCGCGATGTACGCCTCGAGCCGTGGCGTGCTGGAGATGATCGAGATCCTGAAGGTGAAGCGCGAGTTTCTGTATCTGCTGCTCACCCTCACCCAGGAGAAGAACGTCAAGGTGTCGCGTTTCCCGCTGATCTATCTGGACGAGGCCATTCTCGCCCATACCAATCTCGCCGAATTCCGGCGTTTCCTGCAGGAGAGCGAGAACGAGGCCCTGCTCGACCGCATGGTGATCATCCAGGTGCCGTATACGCTCAGTTACAAGGACGAGGCCCGCATTTACAAGAAACTGATTTCGTCAGCGGTCGCGTTCAAGGAAGTCCACCTCGATCCGCACGCTCTGCACACCGCGGCCGTGTTCGCCATCCTCACCCGCATGCACGAGGGCGAGGAAAAGGAGACGGAATTTTCCAAGAAGGTGCGTGTTCACGCCGGTGAGGACGTGGAGGGCGTCAACCAGGCCGACGCCGAGCGCATCCGGGCGCGCATGCCGGACGAAGGTCTGGGCGGGGTAAGCCCGCGTTTCGTGATAAACGCGCTGTCGAACGCCATCATCCAGAGCGACGTGAGGAGCCTCACGACGATGGAGATGCTGCTCGCGCTGAAGGATTCGATCGAATCCGACGCGCGCATCGATCCGAAGAAGAAGCGCAAGTGGGTGGATTTCCTGGTTATTGGGCGCAAGGATTTCTACAACCGCTGGGTCAAGGAAGACGTGCACAAGGCGCTCTTCGTCTCGTTCGAGCAGGAGGCGCAGGATCTGCTGGACAAGTATCTCGACGAGGTCGAGGCGACGCTCGACAACCGGCCGGTGAAGGATCCGATGACCAACGAGGAGCGCAAGCCGGACGAGCGCTTTCTGCGTTCGGTGGAGGATAAAATCCACATTTCCGACTCGGGCAAGCAGTCCTTCCGCCAGGAGGTGGTGCGCAAGGCGATGGGCGCGTTCAAACGCGGCGAGAAATTCGCGCTGTCGAGCCACGCGCGGCTGCACGAGGCGATCGAGCAGTATCTGTTCGAGCAGCGGCGCGACGTGCTGCGGCTCGTGAGCTCCACCACGCGCCCCGACGAAGAGGCCAAGCAGAAAATTTCCGTGGTCGAGCAACGGCTGGTGGACGAGTACGGCTACGACTCCCACAGCGCGCGGGAGGCGCTCAACTACGTCACGACGCTGCTCGCGCAGGAGTGAGCGGGCGATGCATGCCGCCGGCCCGCCCGAACTCCGTGTCGGCTTGCGTCGCGGCTCGTGCGTTGATGTATCAATGGCAATCGTTTCGTTCCGTCCCTTTGCCGAAGGGCAGCGCGCGCGCGGGAGTGTGAGGCGCCATGCCTGCTGACGCGCTCAAGCCGGAATCGGGCTCGCGGATTTTTGCCGCCGTGTCGTGGTACGACCTGTTCTCGCGCGGCGCGCGTGACTGGCTGCGGCACAACGAGAAGGTGCGCGACGCCGTGAAGCAGCGGGTGCGCGAGTACGTGACCGGTCCCGACGTGCTCTCGCGCGCGCAGGGCGGCACCGTGCTCGTTCCGGTACGGCTGCTGGAGCACGCGCGCTTCCGGCTGCGGGACCCGGAGTCGGATTCGGGCGCCGGACAGGGCGCGGGGGAGCCGGGGCAGGTGCTGCGCCCGGCGCAGCCGCAGTCCGGCGAGGAGGCCGGAGAACGCCGCGGCGGAACCGGCGAAGGTGAGGTCAAGTTCGTTCTCGAGCTCAAGGTGGACGATTTCATCGACTGGTTGTGGGACGAGATGAAACTTCCCGAACTGAAGCCGAAGCAGAGCCCGGTCGCCGAGGACGATGAGTTCGTGCGCGAGGGCTGGGACAAGCGCGGCGCACGTTCCCGGCTCGACCGCCGGCGCACGGTGAAGGAAGCGGTGAAACGCCGTGCGGTGCAGGAGCGGCCCGTGCCCTTCACCGATGACGATCTGCGCTTCCGGCAGCTCGTGCGCCGGCCCAAGCCGGCCACGAACGCCGTGGTGGTTTTCGCGCTCGACGTTTCGGGCAGCATGGGCGAGACCGAACGCCAGCTCGCCAAGACCTTCTTCTTCTTCGCGCTGCAGGGTGTGCGCAGGCAGTACCCGAAAGTCGAAACGGTGTTCATCGCGCACACGGTCAACGCCTGGGAATTTTCCGAGGAGGACTTCTTCCATACCAGCGGCACCGGCGGCACCGCGTGCTCGTCGGCGTTCAATCTTGCTTACGACGTCCTGCACACCCGCTACGATCCGTCCCGCTACAACAGCTACGTGTTCTATGCCTCGGACGGCGAGAACGCCTCGGACGATCACGACGCGGCGAGCAGCGCGCTGCGCCGGATCGTGCCGGAACTGAACTACCTCGGCTACGTCGAGCTGCGTACCTCGCACGGCATTTCGCTGCAGACCGAGATGAGCGGCATACTGGGCGAACTTCAGCCGTCGCATCCCGCGATCGGCGTGCGGCAGGTGGCCTCGCAGGACGACGTCTGGGCTGCGCTGCGCGAATTCTTCCAGCAGCAGGCGGAGGCCGCCTGAAATGTCCTCGGGCGTAGCCGAGTACGCGCCACGCATCGAGGCGCTTGCGCACAAGCTGGGCCTGAGCTACCACCCGGTGGATTTCGAGCTGGTGCCGACGACCTTCATGATGGAGGTGGCGGTGTACGGCCTGCCGGTGCGCATGCCGCACTGGTCGTTCGGCGTGCGCTACATCCACGAGCTGATCCGCCGCAGCATGGGGAACTCGCGCATCTTCGAGGTGATGTTTCCCGGCAACCCGTGCCACGCCTACCTCGTCAGCACCAACACGGTCGCGGAGAACACGCTGGTCACCGCGCACGTGCTGGGGCACGCGGACTTCGCGCGCAACAATCAGCTGTTTGCGCGGTTCGAGAAGATGGCGGGAGCGAACATCGTGGAGCACGCTGCGGCGCAGGCACATCGGATCGAAGAAGCGGTGACGAAGCGCGGTCAGCAGCGCGTCGAGGCGGTGCTCGACGCGGCGCTTGCGCTCGAGCCCCATGTCGACGTCAATCACGAGCTCCACCGCCCGGACTATCCGGTAGAGACGACGCCGCGTGCGGCGCCAGCGGACGACGACCCCTTCCGCGGGCGCTTCCGCGGCCTGCCGGGAGAAAAGACGGCCCCCGGCGCGTCGCTCGAGCACCATCGCGCTCCAGTACCCGAATCGCCGGAGTACGATTTATTGTGGTTTATCGCGCGCTACGGGCCCGAGCTGGACGACTGGGAGCGCGACGTCTTTCTCGCGGTGCGCGAGGAGTCCTTCTACTTCTACCCGGTCTTCGCGTGCCACATCATGAACGAAGGCTGGGCGAGCTACTGGCACGCGCGGCTGCTGCGCGAGGCCGAATTTCTGCCCGAGACGCTGTATCTCGACGCCGTCAAGGCCCACTCGGACGTGGTGCGCCCGTTCGCCGCGGAACAGCAGGCAACTCTCATGGTGAATCCCTATCATCTGGGGTTCTCGATGTGGGAGCACATTGTCGAGCAGCGCGGCATCGACGAGGCCCGGCAGATCTGCCGTGAGGAAGACGACTTCGGCTTCATCCGCAATTACCTCGACCGCGACCTCGCCCGCAAGCTCGGGCTGTTCGTCTACGAGTCGAGGACCGGCGGCGAGATCAAGATCGCGAGCCGCGACATCGACGCCGTGCGCGAGGCCATACTGGCGCCCAAGTTCAATTACGGCGCCCCGAGGATCGCAGTTTCGGAGCTGCGCACCGACGGGACGCTGGTCCTCGTTCACGATCACGCGAGCGACGGCCTTGGACTCGATCTCGGGCGCGCCGCACGCGTGCTCGAATACGTGCACCGGGTATGGCGGCGCCCGGTCATCCTCCATACTGTGGACGCGCGCGGCGAACCCCAGGAACTGCACAAGCAGTGAATGATCAGGCGTTGACGCTGTAACGGCGCAGCGCCGCTTCGTCGTATTCGAGTCCCAGCCCGGGTTTCTGCGGCACCGCGAGTTCGCCCTTCACCGGCACCGGCACTTCTTTATAGATGCGGGCGGACCACGGCATGTATTCGACCGTGAGGCCGTTGGGGACCGCCGCGACCAGGTGTACGGAAATCTCCGGATAGAGATGGTTCACGACCGGAAGATTGAAGGCCTCCGCCATGCCCGCGATCTTGAGCCACTGGGTGATACCGCCCGCTCTCAGCACGTCGATCATGACGATGTCCACCGAGCGCGCCTCGAGCATGTGCCGGAACGGTACCGCACCGTAGACGTACTCGCCCGCCGCGATCGGTGTCGCGAGCGCCGCGGTTACGCTCGCAAGGCCGGGATAGTCGTCGGCCGCGACGACGTCCTCGAGCCAGAACAGGTTGAATTCCTCGACGCGCCGCCCGATCGAGATCGCCTGCCGCACGTCCCAGCGCTGGTTGATGTCGCACATGAGATCGATGTCGGCGCCGATCGCCTCGCGGATGACGCGGATGCGCTCGACTTCGCGCGCCGGCGTGGTATCGCCCGGCAGGGCGAGCTGCGTCTTCATCTGGCGGAAGCCCTTGCCGGCGAGCGTGGCCGCCGCCTTTGCTGCATGATCGAGCGGAAACGTGCGCATCAGCGCGCCGCTCGCATAGGTGGGCACGCGGTCGCGAAAACCGCCGGCAAGCCTTGCGACCGGCACGTTGAACGCCTTGCCCTTGATATCCCACAGCGCGATGTCGATGGCTGCCAGCGCGAGCGTGAAGACGCCGCCCGGGCCGGCGTTGCCGGCGGCTGCACGCAGCTTGTGCGCGATGGCCTCCACCCGCAGCGGGTCCTCCCCGATGGTGAGCGCGCCCAGTGCATCGACCGCCGACTTCAGCGCCCCGGTGATGGCTGCGCCGAAGAATGTGACCCCCACGCCTTCCAGCCCTGCGTCCGTTTGCAGGCGCACGGCAACGAAGTCGCGCGTCGCACCCGGCACTGCGGGGCCGTTCGCCAGCGGCTCGTCGGCGGGCAGCTTGAGGACCAGGGATTCGAGGCGGGAGATCTTCATGAGGGCGACTCCGGGCCGACTGGAAAATCGCAACTATACGCCTCGGCCGCAAATGTCCCGCTCGAATTGGATCGTGCGCCGCGATGAATGTCAAAGCGTTCTGAAGTTGCCCTGCCGTGCGGCGCGCTTTAAGCTTGGCGGTTAATTCGAGGGCGCTATTTTGATTACACCATTCACCAGACAACCCCACATCGGCTACTTCTCCATGGAGATCGCGCTCGCGCCGGATATTCCCAGCTACAGCGGCGGTCTGGGAGTGCTCGCGGGCGACACGCTGCGCTCGGCAGCCGACCTGCGCCTGCCGCTCGTGGGCGTCACGCTGGTGAGCCGCATGGGATACTTCCGGCAGGCGCTCGACAGCGAGGGACGGCAGAGCGAGCAGCCTGCGGCCTGGGACCCGGCGCAGACCTGCGAGCCGCTCGACGCCAAGATCGTCGTCAAGATCGCGGGACGCAAGGTGTGGATCGGCGGCTGGATGTACACGGTGCAGAGCCACCTCGGGGGAAAGATTCCCGTCATCATGCTCGACACCGATCTGCCGGAAAACGACCGGGCCGATCGCGAGATCACGCACTTCCTCTACGGCGGCGATCAGGCTTATCGCCTCAAGCAGGAGATCGTGCTCGGCATCGGCGGCGTGCGCATGCTGATCGCGCTCGGTCTCCAGGTGCGCAACTACCACATGAACGAGGGGCATTCGGCCCTGCTTGCGGTGGAGCTGCTGCGCCGCTTCGAGGTTTTCAACCGCCGGCGTCCCCAGGAACCGAGCTACAACCTGCCGGGCGTGCGCGCGCTGTGCAGCTTCACCACTCACACGCCGGTCGACGCCGGCCACGATCAGTTCGACTGGTCGCTGGTGCAGGAACTGCTGCCGGATTCCATCTCACTCGAGGAGCTGAAAAAGCTCGCCGGGGAAGACCGGCTCAACATGACGCGGCTTGCGCTCAACCTGAGCGAATACGTGAACGGCGTCGCGCGCCGGCACGCCGAGGTCTCGCAGCGCATGTTCCCGGGCTACAGCGTGAACGCGGTCACCAACGGCGTGCATCCCCGCACCTGGACCGCGAAGACCTTCGCCGCCCTGTACGACCGCCATCTGCCGGGCTGGTGCAACGAGCCGACGCTGCTGGTGCGGGTGGACCAGATTGCGGACGCGGAGCTGTGGGAGGCGCACGCCGGGGCCAAGGCGGCGCTCATCGACCGGGTGAAGTCGCGCTGCGGCGTGCAGCTCGATCCCGCCCTGCCCATCATCGGCTTCGCGCGCCGCATGACCGCCTACAAGCGCCCGGATCTGCTGTTCTCCAACCTCGAGCTGTTGCGCGCCATCGCGCGGCGCCATCCCTTCCAGCTCGTTTTCGCCGGCAAGGCGCACCCGCGTGACATGGCGGGCAAGCAGCTGATCGCCGAGCTGCACCGGAACATCCGTTCGCTGGACGGCGCGGTGCGCGCCGCGTTTCTCCCCGACTACGACATGACCATCGCGCTCGACCTCGTGTCCGGCTCCGACGTATGGCTCAACACGCCGCAGCGGCCGCTGGAAGCGTCAGGCACCAGCGGCATGAAGGCGAGCCTGAACGGCGTGCCGCACCTTTCGGTGCTGGACGGCTGGTGGGTCGAGGGCTGCATCGAGGGCATCACCGGATGGGCCATCGGCGGCGACGGCGACGGCGAAGCGGAAAACGGCGGCGACGCCGAGTACCTCTATCAGAAGCTCGGCGAAGTCGTGCTGCCGCTGTGGTACGGCGACCGCGCCTCGTGGGTGGCGGTGATGAAGGGCGCGATCGGCAAGAACGCGTCTTTCTTCAACAGCCACCGCATGCTGCGCCACTACGCGATCGAGGCCTACCTGCGCTGACCGCGGGGGATCAGAGAAAGTACATGCCGCCGTTCGCGAGGTAGCACTGTCCGGTGATGTAGCCGGCGTGCTCGCTCGCAAGAAAGACGCACAGTTCCGCGATCTCCTCCGGCCGGCCGAGCCGCCGTACCGGCTGCGTCGGCTTCAGCCCCTTTTCGTTCTGGAAAGCATCGCGATCCACCGCGATGGTGCCGGGCCCGATGCAGTTCGCGGTGATGTTGTGCGCGGCGAATTCGGTTGCGAGCCCGCGCGTGAAGCCGATGACGCCGGTCTTGACCGTCGCTTTCGCCACACCGTTTCCCAGAAACGGCGCGATGCCGGAATAGTTGATGATGCGGCCCCAGCGTTTCCTCGTCATGCCGGGCAGCACGGCACGACACACGTGAAAGGGTCCGTTGAGATTCACCTCGATATTGCGCGTCCATTTCTCGAAGGTCTGGTCGAGGAACCCGCCGCCTTCGGCACGATACACGGCATTGTTGACCGCGATATCGACGGCGCCGAACTCGTCGCTCGCCAGCCGCACCAGATCCGCCACGGCTGCCGCGTCGGACACGTCGCATTGCGCCGCGACGACTTTCGCGCCGGCCGCGCGCGCCTCGCGCTCCACTTCGCGCAGCGCGTCCATCTTGCTGCTGGTGCAGAGCACGAGGTTGGCGCCTTCGCGCGCGAAGGCGAGCGCCGATACGCGGCCTATGTTGCGGCTCGCGCCAGTGATGAGGACGGTCTTGCCCTTGAGTCCGGTTTCCATTTTCGATCTGCTCCGAAGTGCCGGTAGAATGTCGCGGTCTATCATAGTAGCGCCGCGAACACAACGAAAGGACTCGCCGATGAATGGAATGCCCGGTCCGCCCCGGCACGGACCGCTTCGAGATCGCGAGGTGGCTCATCCGGGAATTCGGGCGGATGTCAATCTGGAGAACGTCGATGCCGAAAACGCCTACATCATCGAAAGCATGCGCGACCTTTTGCACCGCGCGGCCGATCACGCTTCCTTTGATGCTGCCGGGGAAAGCCGTTGCCCGCCGTGCCGCCCCCGGCGTGAGCTGTGCGGCTTGACCGGGCGGCTGGCGGGGGACAGAATGGGTTTCGACATACGCAAGGAGATCCGGCATGCAGACCGCAGGCCGCAGTGAGGCGGCTTCTCTGACCAAAGCGAATACGGTCAACACGCTGGCCTCATTTCGCGTCATCCCCGCAGATGCGGCGCTCGGCGCAGAGATCAAGGGCGTCGATTTTTCCCTGCCGGTGCCGGAGGAGGTGCGCGCGGCGCTGCGCAAGGCATGGTCGGATCATCTGGTGCTGCTGTTCCGGGAGCAGGACATCAACGATCACCAGCTCATCGACGCCGCCGGCATATTCGGCCCGCCGCACGACTCCGCATCACGGAAATATCATCTCGGCGCCGGAAAGAAGGTCGACAACCGATTCATGATCTCGGAGCATCCGAGCGTCAGCATCATTTCGAATCTGGATGAGAGCGGAAACCCGGTCAAAGACAACGGCAGCCTTGGCAGCTACGAAGTGGTGTGGCACACCGACAACTCGTACGTCGCGGTCCCGCCTGCGGGGAGCATGCTCTACGCGCTCATCATCCCGGTGAACGGCGGCGGGGACACTTCCTTCAACAACCAGTATCTGGCCTGCGACGAGTTGCCCGATGATCTCAAGCGCGTCGTAGAAGGCAAATCACAAGTGCACGACTCCAGCCGCAACAGCGCCGGCGTGCTGCGCCCGGGCGTGCGGCTGCCGACCCAGCCCGAGGAAGTCGAAGGTCCCACCCATCCTCTGGTGCGCGTACACCCGGACTCCAGAAAGCGCGCGCTCTACCTCGGCCGGCGGCGCGTGTGGCCTTCCAATTACATCGTCGGCATGGACAATGCGGAGAGCGAGGCCGTACTCGATCGCCTGTGGGCGCATGCCACGCAGCCCAAGTACGCCTGGACGCACCGCTGGCGCGCAGGCGACATCGTGCTCTGGGACAACCGCTGCTGCATGCACTACCGCACGGAAGTCGATTCCAGCCAGGCGCGCGTCATGCATCGAACGACCATCAAGGGCGAGGTTCCCATCGCGCCGTGGTAGCCGGCAACTTTCAGGTTTGGGGGAGCCCGGTCCAGCCCCTTGCTTGCCGGCTTTTTTGCGGCGGTTGTGGACTTTTTGTCAGCACAGGGCCGCGCCAAACCGTTACAATCTCCTGTAACCACAATGATAATTAACCTATAAGAACCTGCGCGAGCGAGGTCGCCTGCCATGCCCATGCACGAGAAGATTGCTCGATATTTTGAAGGCAAGGAGCAGTTCTATCCTGCGGCCCTGGAGGCCAGGTATGTCCGGATTTTCAACCGGATCATGGACTTATGGGGCCTGCAGGAGCTCGAGGATTATTTTGCAGAGCTGATGGTGGACAAGCGCGGCGGACGGCAGGGATTCCCCCCCGACGTGCTGAACGACATCCTCACACTGTCGCGGGTACACGGCCGGATTCTGGAGCTGACGGCGCCGAAGGCGCAGGAAGACGAAGATCCGTGGGCCAGCGACGTCGCGCGCCGCTCGCTGCAGGCCGAGCAGATCGAGTTCAACATCAAGGGCTTTGGGCGTGCCATCGAGGTGGGCAATGAGCGTGCAGTCAAGATTTTTCTGAAGGCTGGCGTAAAGGCGAACGAGAAAGACTCGAGCGGATCCACGCCCCTGTTGAGAGCGGCTTCCTTGAACAGGACTTCAGTGGCCGCCGTGCTGATCGACGCCAAAGCGGACATCAATGTGCATGATATGCAGGGCTTCACGCCATTGCACTGGGCGGCATTCAAAGGCTTTCCGGAGATGACGAAGCTGCTGGTCGAACGCGGCGCCGATGTCAACGCGAAAAGCAACATGGGGCTGACGCCGGTCATGCAGGCGACGATGTGGGGGCATGACCGCATCGTGGCCTATCTGCTGTCGAAAGGTGCGCGCCCGAACGAAACCGACAGCGAAGGATTGACTGCCCTGCACAACGCCGTGTCGGATGGGCACGCCAAGGTGGTGAAGGCGCTGATGGCGGCGGGCGCGGATCCCAACCTGAAATCGGCGAAAGGCCTGACCGCGGCGGCGCTCGCACAGAAGAAAAACAACCCGGAAGTTTTGGCTGCGCTCGCGGCGACTCCCGCCGCCTGAGCTGCAACCGACGTTTTGCAGTACCGCAGCGTCGCCGGGACGCGGACGCCGCGTGCGTACTCAGTCACTTCTCCAGCAGATGTTCCTTCTTCTTGATTTTTGCCCACTCATCCGCGTCCGCCGGCGCCTCCTTCTTCTCGATGATCGGCTTCCAAGCCTTGGCGAGTTCGGCATTGATCCCGGTCCAGTGGCGCTGGTCGTCCGGCACGTCGTCCTCCGCGAATATCGCCTCCACCGGGCACTCCGCCACGCACAAGGTGCAGTCGATGCACTCGTCCGGGTCTATCACCAGCATGTTCGGGCCCTCGCGGAAGCAATCGACCGGGCATACATCAACGCAATCGGTATACTTGCATTTGATGCAGGTCTCGGTGACAACGTAAGTCATAGTATTCCTTTGAAAATAGGGCCTTGAAAGGACTGAAAAGGGCTTATTTTAACAGAGCGATGCCGGCATCTTCCACGAGCCGGAACGGCTTCCTTCCCAACGCAGCCAGATTTCGCTAGCATTAGAAGGCTTTCCGACTGCCACCCTTCGCGTGGCGCTTCCCTTCCCAATCGTTTCAGGGCCTGTCATGAGCGAGCACATCCATTACGTCACCGACGACACCTTCGAGCCTGAAGTACTGCATTCGCCAACCCCGGTGCTCGTGGACTATTGGGCCGAATGGTGCGGCCCGTGCAAGATGATCGCGCCGATACTGGACGAGGTGGCGAAGGAGTATTCCGGAAGGCTCAAAGTCGCGAAGCTCAACATCGACGAGAACCAGTCCACGCCGCCGAAGTACGGCATACGCGGCATCCCGACCCTGATGCTTTTCAAGAACGGTTCCGTGGAAGCGACCAAGGTCGGCGCGCTTTCCAAATCCCAGTTGACCGCATTTATTGACAGTCATATTTAAACCCTATACGCTTTTTCCCCGGCGCCTGCAGAAGAAGGCCGCCCCAGACAGTAGAAAAACGGGCGGTGCAGGTGCGGGTGCAGTCCCCGCGGTTTTCGTCCCCCTCTCAATGTAGCGCTCCCGTATATGCACCTATCCGATCTCAAGAATCTACACGTCGGCGAGCTCGTCGACATGGCCGTCAAGAACGAAGTCGACGGCGCCAACCGCATGCGCAAGCAGGAGCTGATCTTCGCGCTGCTCAAGCACCAGGCAAAAAAGGGGGAAAGCATATACGGGGGAGGCACGCTGGAAGTATTACCGGACGGATTCGGCTTCCTCCGCTCTCCGGACACCTCCTATCTCGCCGGCACGGATGACATCTACGTCTCGCCCAGCCAGATAAGGCGCTTCAACCTCCATACGGGTGACACGATAGAGGGCGAGATCCGCACGCCGAAGGACGGCGAACGATACTTCGCGCTGGTGAAGGTGGACAAGGTCAACGCCGAGCCGCCGGAGAACTCCAAACACAAGATCCTCTTCGAGAATCTCACGCCGCTCTTTCCGACGGATCATCTCAAGCTCGAGCGCGATATCAAGGCCGAGGAAAACATCACCGGCCGCATCATCGACATCATCGCCCCGATCGGCAAGGGGCAGCGCGGCCTCATCGTCTCGCCGCCCAAGGCGGGCAAGACCGTCATGCTGCAGCACATAGCCCACTCCATCACCACCAATCACCCGGAAGTGATGGTGATCGTG
Source organism: Betaproteobacteria bacterium (assembly GCA_052389535.1). Classification (GTDB taxonomy): domain Bacteria; phylum Pseudomonadota; class Gammaproteobacteria; order Burkholderiales; family SG8-41; genus DSOT01. Next base: position 51,654 of record JBQTHU010000117.1, read on the forward strand.
CTGCTCATCGACGAGCGGCCGGAGGAAGTGACCGAGATGCAGCGCTCGGTCAAGGGCGAAGTCGTGTCCTCGACCTTCGACGAGCCGGCGAGCCGCCACGTGCAGGTCGCCGAGATGGTGATCGAAAAGGCGAAGCGGCTGGTCGAGCACAAGAAAGACGTGGTGATCCTGCTCGATTCCATCACCCGGCTCGCGCGCGCCTACAACACCGTCGTGCCGGCTTCCGGCAAGGTGCTGACCGGCGGCGTGGACGCGAACGCCCTGCAGCGCCCGAAACGCTTTTTCGGCGCCGCCCGGAACATCGAGGAAGGCGGCTCGCTCACCATCATCGCCACCGCGCTCATCGACACCGGCAGCCGCATGGACGACGTGATCTACGAGGAATTCAAGGGCACCGGCAACATGGAGATTCACCTCGACCGGCGCATGCACGAGAAGCGCATCTATCCCGCGATCAACGTCAACCGCTCCGGGACGCGGCGGGAGGAACTTTTGATCAAGCAGGATATTCTTCAGAAGATCTGGGTCCTGCGCAAACTGCTCTACCCCATGGACGAGCTGGAAGCGGCCGAGTTTCTCATCGACAAGGTGCGGGTGACGAAGAACAACGCCGATTTCTTCGATTCCATGAGGCGCGGCTAGGAGCGCGCGTGCCCGCTTAGACGCGTTTCAAGGGAGGCTCTCCTGAGACTCCGGCTGCTGTTTCTACTGCGCTTTGCCGCCCTGGCCGCGATGTTGGGCGCCGCAGCCTGCACGCCGCTGCCGCCCAGCCCCGCGGACCTCCAGGCCAAACGCTTTGAGCCGTTGTCCGACAAGGGCGTCATTTATCTGTTCCGCAATCATCCCGATTTCTGGGATGACGGCGCCACCATCATGGTGAACGGCGACATGCAGGGCACGACTTATCCCGGCATGTACATGCGGTTCGAGCTCGAGCCGGGCATTCACCGCATCACGGGTTTTGCGGGGGACGCGGGCGCGATAAGCGTCGACGCGCGACCCGGTGAAATTCGCTTCGTGGAGCAGACCGTAATGCGGCCGTTCATCGGCCCGGCGCGGTCGTATTTTCGCCTGGTGGATCCGAACTACGGCCGGCACGCCGTCCTGCGGCACGAGCTGGTCGGTTCGCGCTGACGTCGCGATGAACGGGATCGCGCGATGCGGATAACGCGAGCCGCGCTATCGGCGGTGTTTTGCCTGCTCATCGCGGCATGCGCCTCCACGCCGCAGGCTTCGGTCGAGCGCGATGCGCAGGCCAAGGAATTCAACGCCCATCCCGGAACCGCGGCGCTTTACATCTATCGCACCGACAACCATTACGACGAAGAATCCGTTTTGTACATCGATGGCCGGCTCATCGGTTCGACGCTCCCGGGCACCTACTTCCGCGTCGAGTTGCGCCCCGGCAAGCACAAGCTGCACGGCATAGGCGCGGACGCCGGCGGCCTCACGATCGAGGGCCGTCCCGGTGAAATCCTGTTCGTATCGCTGCAGGTCTCGGGCGGCAACTCGCACTTCGAGCGGGCAAGCGAGGCGGCCGGCCGCCAGACGATAGAGGCCTGCTGCGCGCTGCTCGAGAACTGGGCGCCCGGGCAGCGACCCTTGCTTCGCTAGTCGAATTCGCCCATAATCCGCCGCTTTCCCGACGGCCGACCCGGCCGCGATCCGGCAAGGCAACCGCAATGAAGGCGAAAATTCATCCTGAATACAGTGAAGTAACGATCACATGCAGTTGCGGGAACTCGTGGGCTACGCGCTCCACGCTGAGCCGCGATCAGCTGCACGTCGAAGTGTGCTCTGCGTGCCACCCGTTCTATACCGGCAAGCAGAAGATCGTCGATACGGCGGGTCGCGTCGAGAAATTCCGCCAGAAATACGCACGCAAGGCGACGCCCAAGGCGACGGCCTGAAAAACGGGAACGAAATCCCCAAGTAAAAGCGGGAACGGATTCCCCCAAAGTACTTCTTTAGTAGGCGGCGACGACCCCGTCGCTGCGCGGGTCGGCGCCGCCTTCCAGTACGCCGTTCGGATGGCGCACGATCGCGCCGGCGTGCCCCATCAGCTCATCGTAATCCTGCAGGACTTCTATCTCGTGGCCGAGCTTCCCCAGCGCCATGAGCACCGCCCCGGGAAAGCGCGCCTCCACCTTCAGCGTGTCGCTGGTCTGACCCCAGGTTCGACCGAGCAGCCAGCGCGGCGCGCTCACGGCGGCCTGTGGATTCAGCCCGAAATGGGCGATCCGGGTGAACACCGCGCTCTGCGTCTGCGGCTGGCCGTCGCCGCCCATCGTGCCGTAGATCATCGTGCGTCCGTCGTTGCAGAGCGCGAGCGCCGTGTTGAGCGTGTGAAATGGCTTGCGCCCGGGCTGCACGAAATTGAGGGCTTGCGGATCAAGCGAGAAACTGCAGCCCCGGTTCTGCCACATGATGCCGCTCTCTTCGAGCACGACGCCCGAACCGAACTCGTGATAGACGCTCTGGATGACGCTTACCGCGCGCCCCGCATCATCGACCACGCCCAACCAGACGGTATCCGAGGGCGCCTGACCGCCGTCCCATGGCGCGGCTTTTTTCAGATCGACCTTGGATGCGAGCTGGCGGATGCGTTCGGGCACAAGCAGGTTCTGCGCATCGACCGTCATGTACTCGGGATCAGTGACATGGCGGTCGCGGATTGCGAACGCCCGTTTCGTTGCCTCGACGCTGAGGTGCACGAATTCCGGGCTCGCAGCGCCGGTTCCCTCGACGCGCAGCACATCGAGCATGCCCAGAATGAGGAGCGAGACGATGCCCTGGGTGGGCGGCGGCATGTTGTAGATCGTGGCGAGCGAATGGCGCAGCTCGAGCGGCGCGACTGCGAGCGCCCGGTGATCTGCGAGGTCGTCGATCGTAAGTGGGCTGCCCGCTCGCGCGAGATCGCGCGCCATCGATTTCGCGAGGCGCCCGCGGTAGAAACCGGCGAGCCCGCCGCGTGCGAGCCGGCGCAGCGTCTCGGCGAGGCGCGGTTGCGTGAACAGCGCGCCGTCCGCCGGCACTTTTCCTCCGGGCAGAAACGCTGCCGCGAAACCCGGATGAGGCGTGAGTTCTTCCCGCCGGGTCTCGGTTGCGACGGCTTGGCTGCGAGTAACGGCGATGCCGTGCTCCGCATAGTGGATCGCATCGGCCAGCAGGCGCTTGAGTGGCAGGCGGCCGCTCCATTTGCGCGACAGCTTGAACGCCATATCCCAACCGGAGACCGTGCCGGCCACGGTATTCGACGCGACTCCGCCGCGGAACGGAATGCCATCCTTGATCCCGCGTTCCGCATACCACTCGGGCGTGACGCCGGCGCCGGCAGCGCCGCACGCTTCGATGCCGCGGGGCTTGCGTCCCGGCACGTGCACCAGCCAGAACGAGTCTCCGCCAAGCCCGTTCATGTGCGGATAGACGACGGCTACGGTGGCAGCCGCAGCGATGGCCGCCTCCAGCGCGTTGCCGCCTTCGCGCAGTATGCTGAGCGCGGATTGCGCAGCGGCGGAATGAGGCGCCACGGCGATGCCGCGCGTTCCTCTTATGGCATGAGTCATGTGGTTCTATCGGGCGAGGAAATTTCGATTCTACGCGAGGTGCGACGGCTTCGCGGCGTGGGGCGGCGAATCAAGGGCGCGCCCACGACTACCCAACCGCATCGCTCACCGAATGAACCGCGTCACCAGCCGATGACTTTGGGCAGCCAAAGCGCAATCTGCGGAAAGAAAAAGACCAGAACGACCGTGAGAATCTGCATCGCCACGAACGGAATGATGCCTACATACATGTGGCGTGTGGTCACCTGCGGCGGCGCAACGCCACGTAGGAAGAAGAGCGCCCAGCCGAAGGGCGGTGTCAGGAACGACGTCTGCAGGATGACGCAGATCAGCATCCCCAGCCATACCAGATCGACGTTTTGCGAAACGAACACCGGCAGGAACAGCGGTACGGCGATATAGCTGATTTCTATCCACTCGATGAAAAACCCCAGCACGAAGATGAGCAGGATCAGGAACCAGATATCGGCGTTGACCCCGCCCGGGAGGAACTCGAACAGCGCGCTGATGAGGTCTTCGCCGTGGAGCCCGCGAAACGCCAGCGAGAAGACCTGCGCACAGATGAGGATGAACATCACCATCGCGGTAATCTTCGTCGTCGCCTGCATGGTTTCGATGAGCACGCGCAGCGACATGCGCATGGCGCTCGCGGTGACGAGTATGGACCCGAGCGCGCCCATGGAAGCGGCCTCGGTCGGCGCCGCGACGCCGGCGATGATGGAACCCAGTACCGACAGCACAAGCGCGAGCGGCGGCAGCACCACCTTGAAGAACTGGAGCCACAGCTCGCCGCGCGGCATGGCGTCCCGCTCCTCCTTCGGCACGGGCGGCACCATCTGCGGGCGCACCATGCCCAGTATGACGATGTAGATGCAATAGATCGCCGCGAGCAGCAGACCCGGCATCACCGCGGCGGCGAATAGCGTGCCGACGGAAAGCTGCAGGATGTCCGAAAGCAGAATGAGGATCAGGCTCGGCGGAATGATCTGTCCGAGCGTTCCTGACGCGCAAATGGCGCCGCACGCGACACCCGGCTCGTAGCCGCGCCGCAAGAGCGTCGGCAGTGTGAGCAGCCCGAGCGTGATGACGGTCGCGCCGACGATGCCGGTCGTCGCGCCCATCAGCACGCCGACACCGATGATGCCGAGCGCCATCCCGCCGCGCAGCCCCCCGGCAAGATGGCCGACGACGTCGAGCAGATCCTCCGCCAAACGCGATTTCTCCAGCATGACGCCCATGAAGACGAAAAGCGGAATCGCGAGCCACTGGTAGTTCGCTACGACGCCATAGATACGCGCGGGAAGCAGATTGAAGAGCCCGGTGCCGAAACCCATCACGCCAAACACGAAACCGGTGGTTGCCAGAGTGAGCGCGACCGGCACGCCCGCCATCAGCAGCCCGAAGAACGCGACCAGCATGAGCACCGCGAGGATCTCGGTGCCGCTCACTTTCCGCTCCGCCGGAATTTTTCAAGACTGCCCAGTGCAGAGGCGACGCTCTGCGCCAGCAGCAATGCGAAGCCGATGGGGATCAGCGACTTGATGAGATAGCGATGAGGAATGCCGCCCGGGTCGGGCGAGCCTTCGTCGATTACGTACGCCTGCTGTACGTAATGCAACGAAAACCAGATGACGAGCACCGAAAGTGCGGCACACAGCAGCGCCGAAATGAAATCGACGATGTGCTTGGTGCGATCACTAAACTTGCCGTAGACAATGTCTACCCGGACGTGCTCGCCGTGGCGCATCGCATACGACATGCCGAAGAGAATGAGTGGCACGAGCAGGTGCCACTCCAGTTCCTGCGCCCATACCGTTCCGACGCTGAAGAGATAGCGCAGAATCACGTTCGTCGCCATGACGACGACGATGACCAGCGCAACCCATGAGGTCCATTCGCCGATCACATCGACGAGACGCTCGATGCCGCCGCGCAGGCCGCGCTGCGGTTCCTGCTGGCCCTCCTCAGGCACCGCGGATCTTGCCGTGATAGACGGCTTCGCTGTAGCCGGCCCAGGCGTCGTACTTGGCCTTGAACGCGAAGTACGAATCGTGGACCTTCTTCGTGACCGGGTCCTTGGCGATCGCTTCGTCGAGCACCTTCTTGGTCGCAGCCCGCAGCGCCTTGATCACGTCGTCGGGCAGCGGTCGCGCGATCACACCCTGCTTCTTGACGAGGTCCTCCATCGCTTCGGCATTGGTGCGCTGACACCACGCTTCGCTGATGACGTTGCAGGCGGCGCACGCATTCTCGACGATCGCCTGCAGGTCCTTCGGCAGCTTGTCCCATGCCGCCCTGTTGACGATCAGCTCGGAGACGGTGGCGGTCTCGTGCCAGCCGGTCGTGTAGTAGTACTTGGCTGCTTTTTGCAGTCCCATCCGCCGGTCCTGGTACGGCCCGACGAATTCCGCCGCATCGATCACACCGCGCTCGAGCGCCGGAAAGATTTCACCACCCGGCAGCAGTTTCACGTCCACGCCGAGCGATGCGTAGACCTTGCCCGCCAGTCCCGGGATGCGCATCTTGAGGCCGTTGAAATCCTTCACCGAATTGATTTCCTTCTTGAACCAGCCCGTCATCTGCACGCCGGTGTTGCCGCACGGAAAGGCCACCATGTTGAACGGCTTGTAGACTTCGTGCCACAACGGGATGCCGCCGCCATCGTAAAGCCAGCCGTTCATGCCCTGGAAGTTGAGACCGAAGGGCACCGCGGTGAAGTACTGTGCAGCGAAAGTCTTGCCGGTCCAGAAATAGCTGTTGGCATGGTTCATCTCGACCGTGCCGGACCGCACGGCGTCGAACCCCTCCAGCGCCGGGATCAGCTCGCCTGCGCCGTAGACGGTGATTTTCATGCGCCCGTTGGACATGGCCTCTATGCGCTTCGCGAGATCGGTCGCACTCCCGGGTCCCTCCATGTAGAACGGTGCGCCCTTGCCGTACGCGCTCGTCATCTTCCAGTTGAACGTCTGCTGCGCCCGGGCGACCATCGGAAAGCCGGCAATCGCCGTTCCGGTCGTCGCGACGGCGGCGCCCTTCAAGAATTTCCTGCGGGTGTTTTTCATGGTTGCCTTCCGATGTGTGGATCGACGCGAGGGGATCACCTCGGTGTCATATGGTCTCAGAACGTCAGGAGGCGGCGCAAGGAAAACCGTCTCATGCACCGCAGCATCGGTCGGTCAGGACGCAGCATGCTCATAAAAGTGTGATTCGGCAAAGTGCAGAGTCGTCACCCTATTCCGCACGGATCGCTTGCCGGTGCGGTCCCCAGTCCCGGCCGGAATGCGATAATTGAGCGTCTCGCGCACAAGAAAATCAATGTGATCCAGGCGCCGATCCGGTCATGATCTCCAGCCGCCACGTTCTGCTTGCCGTCCTGTGCCTGGCCTGGATACTGCCCGGCCTCGTCGGCCACGACCCGTGGAAGCCGGACGAGGCTTACACCTTTGGCGTGGTGTACGAAATCCTGAAGGGCGGGTCGTGGATCGTGCCGCACCTCGCGGGCGAAGTATTCCTCAACGAGCCGCCGCTCTTTCACCTCACCGCCGCGGCGGCCGCGCAGCTGTTCTCCCCGCTCCTGCCGCTGCACGATGCAGCGCGCCTCGCAACCGGCTTTTACATGGCGGTGACCTTCGTCTTTTGTGCGCTGGCGGGACGGGAACTCAACGGCCCGCGTTCCGGCACGATCGCCGCGCTGCTGCTGCTCGGCTGCTTCGGCCTGGTGTTGCGCAGCCATCAGCTCATCACCGACGTGGCCGCCCTCTGCGGATTCGCCGTCGCGCATTATGGATTTGCGCTCGTCCTGCGCCGACCGGTCATGGGCGGTGCGTGGCTCGGAATCGGCGCGGGACTCGTTTTCATGACACAGGGGCCGCTGGAGGCCGGCATACTGGCTGCGGTCGCGGTCCTGCTGCCGCTCGCCCCGCCCTGGCGCACGCGCCGCTATGCTGCGGCCGCCGGCGTGGCGGTTCTGGTTGCAGCCCCGTGGTGCGCCGTATGGCCGGTGCTGCTCCATCAGCATTCGCCGGCGCTGTTCGAGCAATGGTTCTGGACGCACAACTTCGGGCGTCTCTACGGCGACCTCGAGCACGGCTTTACGTACTATCTGCGTATTCTGCCCTGGTACGCCTGGCCGGTATGGCCGATCGCCTTGTGGACGCTGTGGCGAGCCCGCATCGCGGGCTACGGCCAGCCGGGCGTCGCCCTGCCGGTACTCAGTTTTCTGGTCATGCTCGCGATGTTGAGTCTCGCGCCGGAAGTGCGCGAGCTGCACGCGCTGCCGCTGCTGGTGCCGCTCACGCTGCTCGCGACGCCAATGGCGGACAGCCTGCGACGCGGCGCGGCCAACGCCTGGTACTGGTTCAGCGTGATGGGATGCACGTTCGGCGTGCTCGTCGCATGGTTTTACTGGAGCGGCCTCGAACTCGGCGTGCCCGCGCGCCTGCATGCGCATCTGCATCGCATGCAGCCGGGTTACGATCCGGGATTGAAGGTGCTGCCCTTCGCGCTGGGTGCCGCGTACACGCTCGTCTGGTTCGCCTTCGTGCTCGGCCTGCGCCGCACCCCGGAGCGCCCGGTCTACGTGTGGGCAGCAGGCGTGACGACGCTCTGGGCGCTGCTCGCCGTCCTGTTCGTGGGATGGATCGATACCGGAAAAAGCTACCGGACGATGGTCGCGTCGCTGCAGAAAGCGTTGCCGGCGAAGTACGACTGCATCGCCAGCCGCGAGCTGGGTGAATCACAGCGCGCTATGCTGCATTACTACGCCGGGATCATCACTGATCGCTTGGACGCGCCGGGGACGCAGCGCAACTGCAGCCTCATGCTGGTGCAGGGTCATCCGCGGTCCGAAACGCCGCCCGCGGGCAACTGGCGGAAGATCTGGGAAGGCGCCCGTCCCGGCGACAAGGACGAACGCTACCGGCTGTACCAGCGCACGGCGAAGCACTGATCTCGACAACGGCGCGGCGCGGGGCGTAAACTGATCCGCCCTATCGGTTTTCGCCATCGGCGCCTGCCGTTTTGTCATTCCATCAGCCCGTGAAGGAGACACCCTATGAACAATGGTCGTGAGGTCGTGGTATTGAGCGGGGTGCGCACCGCCATCGGCGACTACGGCGGCGCGCTCAGGGACGTGGCGCCCACGGAACTGGCCGCGCAGGTCGTGCGCGACGCGGTGAAGCGCGCGCGCATCGACCCCCGGCAGGTGAATCAGCTGGTTTTCGGCAATGTGATCCACACCGAGGCGCGCGACATGTACTTCTCGCGCGTCGCCTGCATCAAGGGCGGACTGTCGCAGGACACCACGGCGCTCACCGTCAATCGCTTGTGCGGGAGCGGATTGCAGGCGATTGTCAGCGCCGCGCAGGCGGTCCAGCTCGGAGATGCCGACGTTTCGATGGGTGGCGGCGCCGAGTCGATGAGCCGGGGCGCCTATGTCCTGCCAGCGCTGCGCTGGGGCCAGCGCATGAACGATGGCGGCGTGATCGACATGATGGTCGGCGCGCTCACCGACCCGTTCGACACCGTGCACATGGGCATCACCGCCGAAAACATCGCCGAGAAGTGGAAGATCACGCGCGAGCAGCAGGATGAGTTCGCGGTGGAAAGCCACCGGCGCGCCATCAACGCCATCGAGAAAGGCTACTTCAAAGACCAGATCCTGCCGATCGAGCTGAAAACGCGCAGGGGAACGACGGTGTTCGATCGCGACGAGCACCCGCGCGCGGATGCGAGCCTCGAAGGGATGGCGAAGCTGCGCGCAGCGTTCCAGAAGGAGGGCACGGTGACCGCAGGCAACGCCTCGGGCATCAACGACGGCGCCGCGGCGGTGGTGCTCATGGAAAAGAGCGCCGCCGAAAAGGCGGGCTTGAAGCCGATGGCGCGGCTGGTATCCTACGGCCTCGCCGGCGTCGATCCGAAAATCATGGGCATCGGCCCGGTGCCCGCATGCCAGAAAGCGCTCGCCAAAGCGGGACTCAAGGTCGAAGACATGGATGTCATCGAATCGAACGAGGCCTTCGCCGTGCAGGCGCTTGCCGTTTCATGCGATCTGAGTTTCGACGCGAAAAAGACCAATCCCAACGGCGGCGCGGTCGGGTTGGGACATCCGATCGGCGCGACCGGTGCGGTGCTCACCGTGAAAGCGCTCTACGAGCTGCAGCGCACCGGCGGGCGCTACGGGCTGGTGACGATGTGCATCGGCGGCGGTCAGGGCATTGCCGCGGTCTTCGAGCGGATGCACTGACGCGGATTGCTACGCCGCCCGCCTCAGGCGCGCCAGCTCCGCCAGGCCCAGGTGCGTGAAGGCAAGCCCGCTCGCGGCCGGCGCGATCAGGTTCACCAGCGGCACATAGTACAGCAGCGCCAGCAGCAGCCCGAGCAGGTACAGCTTGCCGCGGGCGCGGGAGACGATCAGCACATACTCCTCGCGGCTCGCGTGCTCGGAAAGCGCGTCATAACGCAGCAGGCGCTGGTTGAGGTAAGCCGATATCAGCGCCGGCAGCACGATGGCGCCGATTCCGGTGAGCCACAGCGGCAGGCTCACCAGCCAGAGCAGGCAGAATATCGCGATCCCGACGGCTGCATTGACCATGCTGCCGGGCAACGTCCCGCCCGCTCGTTGCTGGAGGTGGGGGAAGTACTTCGTGCCCACGTGGGAAACGATGACGGGCATGGCGAAAATCTCGTTGATCACGAGTGCGGTGACCAGCGTCGCCGGAATGACCAGCGCGATGACCCCGAGCGCGGTCAGGGCCTGGAGCACCCAGCCAGCGCCCACGCCCTCCAGCCAGCGTCCCGCAGCGGTGCCGGACGCGAGACCGCTGAGCCAGGCGGACCACGTATCCCAGAAAACAAGCGACAGTACGAACCAGAGGCAAATGGCGCCGAGCATGGGCAGAAGGAGGACGGCAAGGATGCGCGGCGCCCGCAGGTCGCGCGCCGCCGCGCCGAGCGCAATGATGATATCAGCCACGGCGGCATACCCGGTTGCGGCTGGCGTCGCTTCTCCACAAGGGAACGCGGCGTGATGTACTGCGTCTTTTCGACATGACGAACTTTCCAGGCTGTCCCGGTTCTCTGAGTACTGGATACTCGCCCATTGTAGATTTCGGCAGGACCGTCGGGAAAGCTAGAATGCGCTATCCGCGGCCGCTCTTGCCCCGGGAAGCCACGACGCAACCCTCATGACCGAATCCCCCCGCCACCTGCGGGCATGGCAGGCGCTGCAACAGCGCCAGCCGCACGCTGCCCGAATGCATTTGCGTGAGCTGCTGAGCGGCGATCCGCGCCGCTTCGAGAAGTATTCGCTGGAATGCGCAGGCATCCTGTTCGATTTTTCCAAGCACCGCATTGACGACGACACGCTGCGCGAGCTGCTCGCGCTTGCCGAAGAGCGCGGGCTGCCGGCATCCGTGGAGCGCCTGTTCGGCGGGGCGCGCGTCAACACGACCGAGGGCCGCGCGGCCCTGCACACCGCGTTGCGCGCGAGCGAGCCGGTGATGGTGGACGGCCGCAACGTCGTCGGGGACGTCGAGCGCACGCTCCACCGAGTCCAGCAATTCTGCGAGGAGATCTCGAGCGGAAAGCGGACGGGTTGCAACGGACGTCCGTTTACCGACGTGATCAATATCGGCATCGGCGGCTCGGACCTCGGACCGCTGTTCGTGACCGAGGCGCTCGCCTCGTACCGACGTCCGCGCCCGCGCGTGCATTTCGTATCCAACGTGGACGGTGCGCACCTTGCCGCCGCACTCGACGGACTCGACCCGGAGACCACGCTCTTCATCGTTGCGTCCAAGACCTTCACCACTCAGGAGACGCTCGCCAACGCACGATCCGGGCATGCGTGGCTCGCGGACAGGGTCGGTGCGGCAGGTGCCGGCCGGCATTTCGTCGCGGTCACGGCCAATCCGGCGGCGGCACAGGCCTTCGGTATCGCCCCCGATGCGCTGTTCGAGTTCCGGGACTGGGTCGGAGGCCGCTACTCGCTGTGGTCGGCGATCGGCCTGTCCATCGCACTGGCAACGGGCATGGAGAACTTCAACGCGCTGCGCGACGGCGCGCGTGAGATGGACGAGCATTTCCGCCACGCGCCGCTCGCCCGCAACGCACCCGTGCTGGCGGGATTGCTCGGCGTCTGGTACATCGACTTTTTCGCCGCCCGCGCGCACGCGGTCCTGCCCTATGACGAGCGCCTGCAGCGGCTGCCGGACTACCTGCAGCAGCTCGAGATGGAAAGCAACGGCAAGCGCGTGCGCCACGGCGGCGAGGAAGTCGATTACGCGACCGCGCCGGTCATATTCGGAGCGGCGGGCACCAACGGACAGCACGCGTTCTATCAGCTGCTGCACCAGGGAACGCAGCTGATTCCCGCCGATTTCATCGCCTGCTGCCGCGCCGACCACGGCATCCCCGGCCATCATTCCCTGCTGCTTGCGAATTTCTTCGCGCAGACCGAGGCGCTCGCGCTGGGAAAAACCGCGGAGCAGGCGCGCGACGAAATGCTGAGGCAGGGGATGCCCGCGGAAAAGATCGCGCAATTGCTGCCGCACCGCGTATTCCAGGGCAACCGGCCCACCACCTCGATCCTGCTGCCGCGGCTCACGCCGCATGCGCTCGGCGCGCTCATCGCCTTCTACGAGCACAAGACCTTCGTGCAGAGCGTCATCTGGGACATCAACGCCTTCGACCAGTGGGGCGTGGAACTCGGCAAACAGCTCGCGGCGCGCGTGCTGCCCGAACTCGAAGGCGATGCGCCGGTCGCCTCGCACGACGCCTCGACCAACGGCCTCATCAACCATTTCAAGACGCACCGCGGGTAGCGCGGCGCATTAATTATGTCAGGCACTCTAAAGGAGGAAGCATGAACGACGAAGCGCTCAACATGAGCATCCGCAAGTTTCTCAAGACCGTCGGGGTCAACTCGCAGCTTGCCATTGAGAAGGCGGTGCGCAAGGCGATCGAGGACGGAAAGCTCTCGGGGAACGAGTCTTTCCCGGCAACGATGACGCTCACCATCGGCAAGCTCGCCCTCGACGTGAAGTTCGACGGCGACATCAAGCTCGGCTAGCCGCCGGGAGGCGTCAGGCGCGCAGAAAATGCTCGCGGTAGTACTTCAGCTCTTCTATCGACTCGTAGATGTCGGCGAGCGCCTCGTGCTTGCCGTGCTTGGTGAGGCCCGCCATGATCTCCGGCTTCCAGCGGCGCGCGAGTTCCTTGAGCGTGCTCACGTCGAGGTTGCGATAGTGGAAATACGCCTCGAGGCGCGGCAGGTGGCGCACCAGAAAGCGGCGGTCCTGGTGCACCGAATTGCCGCACATCGGAGAGGTCGCGGGCGGCACGTGGCGTTGCAGGAACGCGATCATCTGCTCCTCGGCGGCCGACTCGGTCAGCGCTGAAGCGCGCACCCGGTCGATCAATCCCGACTTGCCGTGCATGGAGCGGTTCCATTCGTCCATCGCGGCGAGCAGCGCGTCCGGCTGATGCAATACCAGCACGGGCGCTTCGGCAACGGTGTTGAGGTTCGGGTCGGTGATCACGATGGCTATTTCCAGGACCCGATCGACTTCGGGGTTGAGCCCGCTCATCTCCATGTCGATCCAGATCAGGCTGTTCGGGTCCTGTGCCATAATATTGTTGGAATTGTGGAGGCCCTTATTGTGTCACAGTTTTTGCGGCCTCGTTTGATCCCTCGATGACCCCCTTCGGCCTCGTATTCCTTGCCGCGCTGGCGCTCGCCACCGGCCTGCGCCTGTGGCTCGGCTGGCGCCACATCGCCCACGTGCGCGTCCATCGCGCGCGGGTCCCCGACGCGTTTGCCGGAGAGATCGGCCTCGAGGCCCATCAGCGCGCGGCAGACTATACCTGCGCGAAAACGCGTCTTGGAATGGCGAGCGTTATCGTCGAGGCGCTGGTCGTCGTGGCGCTCACGTTCGGCGGCGGGCTGCAGGCGCTCTACGAATTGTCCGCGGCCTGGCTTGCCGATGGCATCGTTCGCGGCCTGCTGCTGGTCATGCTCGTGACCGCACTCATGACGGCGCTCGAGGTGCCCTTCAACCTGTATCGCACGTTTCGCATCGAGCAGCGCTTCGGCTTCAACCGCATGACGCTGCGCCTGTTCTTCATCGATCTTGCGAAGTCCGTGCTGCTCGCAGCCGCGTTCGGCATGCCGCTCGCCGCGTGCGTGCTGTGGCTGATGGAAGACATGGGCGCGTACTGGTGGCTCTACGCGTGGCTGGTGTGGGTGGCATTCAATCTGTTCATGCTGGCGATCTATCCCACTTTCATTGCGCCGCTGTTCAACCGCTTCTCGCCGATGCAGGACGCGGAGCTGCGCGAGCGCGTGGAACGCCTGCTGCAGCGCTGCGGCTTTCGCGTAAAGGGCCTGACGGTCATGGACGGCTCACGCCGCAGCAGCCACGGCAACGCCTATTTCACGGGTTTCGGCAAGTCCAAGCGCATCGTGTTTTTCGACACGCTGCTCTCACGGCTGAACCCGCCCGAGGTCGAGGCGGTGCTGGCTCACGAGCTGGGGCACTTCAAGCTCCGTCACGTGGTGAAGCGCATGGCGTGGATTTTCGTGGCCAGCCTCGGATTCCTGTGGCTGCTGGGTTATCTCGCGCAGCAGGCGTGGTTCTTTCACGGGCTCAACGTGCAGGCGCAATCCACCGCCGTCGCGCTGGTGCTGTTCTTCCTCGTGATCCCGAGCTTTACCTTCCTGCTCCAGCCGCTGGGGGCGATGTACTCCCGCAGGCACGAGTTCGAGGCCGACCGTTATGCGACGCAATACGCCGCCGCCGGCGACCTCGTCTCGGCGCTGATCAAGCTCTACCGCGACAACGCATCCACGCTCACACCCGACCCGGCGCACTCGGCTTTCTACGATTCGCATCCGCCTGCGATCGCGCGCATCGCACGTCTCAAGGCGGCGGCGGCGCGCCCTTAGCCTTCGAAGGAGGCGCACGATGGAGATGATGGATCTGGCCCACAAGCGATGTCGCCCGTGCGAGGGCGGCGTTTCCCCTCTCACCGGGCATGAAGTCGCCAACCTGATGAAGCAGCTCGACGGCTGGCACCATGGGCACGACACGATCGAAAAGACCTATGCCTTTCGCGATTACTACCAGACCATGGCGTTCGTGAACGCCGTTGCGTGGCTGTCCCATCGCGAAGACCATCATCCCGACCTGACGGTGGGCTTCAAGCACTGCCGCGTTCAGTACACGACCCACGCCATCGGCGGCCTGTCGGAAAATGATTTCATCTGCGCCGCCAAGGTTGACGCCCTGTTCGCGCTCTAGCGGCCCGCGACGGGCCGCGCGGTTCAGCGTGCGCGCCGCAGATGCAGCGCCTCGTCATCGGTAATGCCGACGGCCCGCTCGGCAGAAAGCGTGTCGCTCGACGGCCTCGTCGTCGCAAGTTACGGAAGGCGCTACCGCGTGGAAGTGCCCGGGGGCGAGGCGCTGGATTGCGTGACCCGAGGCAAACGCACCGACCTTGCGTGCGGCGACCGCGTCGTCGTCCAGCGCAGCGGCGCCGGTCTGGGCATCATCCAGGACATGCGCCCGCGCGCATCGCTGCTCTATCGCAGCGACGCCTACCGCGAAAAGCTGATCGCCGCCAACGTCACGCAGGTCCTCGTCGTGGCGGCCGTACTGCCGCTTCCGCATGAGACGCTCATCGACCGCTGTCTCGTCGCAGCCGGGCACGGCCGCATGGCCGCCGCCATCGCGCTCAACAAGTCGGACCTGCCCGAACATGGCGCGGCGCGGGACCGGCTGAGCCTTTACGAGGCGCTCGGCTATCGCGTGGTGCCGTTCAGCGCGAAACGCGACATATCGCCGCTGCATGCCCTGCTGGAGGGACAGGTGAGCGTGCTGGTCGGCCAGTCCGGCGTGGGGAAATCCACGATCGTGAACCGCCTCGTGCCGTCTGCTTCGGCGCGCACCGATGAGATATCCCGCGCGCTCGGTTCCGGCCGGCACACGACCACGCACGCCCGGTTCTACCATCTCGACGACCGCAGCCACATCATCGACTCGCCGGGCATGCAGGCCTTTGGTTTGCACCATGTGGCGGCGGTAGATCTCGCGCGCGGCTTCGTCGAATTTCAGCCGCATATCGGCCATTGCCGTTTCCGCGACTGTCGTCATCTGGCCGAGCCCGGCTGTGCGATCCAGGCCGCCTGCGACGAGGGCAGCGTGGCGGCGCGGCGCCTGGCTGCCTACCGCGTGCTGCTGCGCGAGCGCGAGTTGCAGCCGCGCGGGGGGTTCAACGTCCCAACGCGTAAGCCACCGTGACCAGCAGCACGAGGAACATCCACAGCACCAGCGCCCGCCAGATCAAGCCGACGGCGCTTCTCATGTAATCGACGTCCGCCTCCTCGCCGGTGCCCACCTCGGGGCGCAATTCGCCGGCGTCCGGCAGGCCGCCCGCCCGGAGTCGCACGCCGATCGCGCCGGCGCCGCTCGACAGGATGATCGCCTGCGAATGCATCGCCCACGACCGGCCCTGGGTGAGCCAGCAATAGACCGCGTCCTCGAAATTGCCTACGACGGCGAAGCTCGCGGCCGTGGCGCGCGAAGGCAGCCAGTCCAGCCAGAAGAAGAAGCGCTCCGCGAATCTGCCGAAATCGCCGAATGCGGGATCGATGCGGCCGCCCCACCGATCGGAGAGCATCGCACACGTCCTATAAAGCACGGCGCCGGCCGATCCCAGCACGATGAAGCTCGCGATCGGGCCGAACACGTGTCGGTGAGCGCTCAACAAGCCCTGCTCGATTGCGACGCGCGATATCTCGCTGCCGCTCGCATCCGCCGCCAGCTCGCCGCGCCACGCCGCGAGGCAGGCTCGCGCCTCGTCGAGGCGGCCTTCCTGCAGCGCCTGCAGGATCTGCGTATAGGGATGGCTGAACTGGCGGAACCCCACGGTGCAGTACAACACTGCGACGTTCCAGCCCCACGCGAGGAGCGGGCTCGCTCGGTAGAGCAGGAACTGGATGACGGCCGCCGCGGCCACCAGCGGCACCACCGCGAGCACCCACGCGATGATGCCGTGCTCGCCCCTGCCGCCGTTGAACCGGGTTTCGAGGTGTACGACATAGCGCACGTAGAGCAGGTGCACGGCGTTGCCCGGACGAAGGGGGCGCAGCTGCTCGAGGAGCAGCGCGGCGATGAGGGACAGGAACGTCACGAATTCCTGGGATACGAAATGCCGGTGATCTCGACCTCGGTCTCACCGGCCGGCCGGCGCCACACCACGACATCGCCGACCCGTGCGCCCATCATCGCTTTCGCGAGCGGCGAGCCCCAGCTGATCCTGCCGGCCGCCACGTCGGCCTCATCGTCGCCGACGATGCTGAAGCGATGCGCCTTGCCGTGCGCGTCCACGATCGCTACCGCGGCGCCGAAGTGCACTTCTTCGTCGGGCTGTCCGGCCGGATCGACCACGATGGCCCGCTCGAGCTGCGCCTTGAAGTAGCGCAGGTCGCGCTCGACTTCCCGCACCAGCTGCGTGCCCATGGGATCGCTGGCGGCCTGCGCGTTGAGGCGCTCGCGCATCTCCTGCAGCTCCCGCACGCGCGCGTGCAGCTGCTCCAGGCCTGCCGGCGTCACGTAGTTGGCGTGCGCGCTGAGCGGGCGTTCGGGCAACTCGCCGGCAGCAAGCTCCTCGTCGCTTTCCTTAACGAATGCGCGGCTCATGTCGAGACGGTCGGTGAGCCTTCTTTATACCGAGTGCGCCCCGGCCTGGCAACCTTCGCAAGGCAAGCCGCGTGACTCGTGCCCCCGGGGGAAGTTCCGCAATCAGCCGCGCTCAGGAGCAGCCCAGAAAGGTCAGCAGATCGTCCTTGCGCGCCATCGTGTCCTGGTAGCCGAGCTGGATCAGGGCGCGGCAGTACGACTTCTCGAACAGGAGGTACGACAGCAGATTGGAGCCGCTCTGACGCATCGCGCCGACGCGGGCGAGCAGGATCCGGATGGTGCGCGGCAGCTCGTGCGCGTAACGTACCGCGATGCGCTCGAGCTCCACGCTCGGCGAAAGCAGCCGAAACTCCACGTGCTGCAACGGATAGGCGGTGCTCTCCAGCACCTGGGGCGGAATCAGCTCGACCGTCCGGTTGATGCGCTGCAGGCGCTCGAGGTCGGTCTCCAGACTATCGAGAAAGATGCTGTTCAGCGCGTGGCCGGCTATCTGCGCAAGCGACGGATGCGTCTCGATCTTAGCCCGCTCCACCTCGCGCCCCCCGAGCTGGCGCCCCACGCCTATCACGAGCAGCCGGTTGGCCCCGAGATGCAGCGCCGGGCTCACCGGCGCGATTTGCCGCATGGAGCCGTCGCCGAAGTACTCGCGATTGATGTGCACCGGCGGAAAGATGAATGGAAGCGCGCTCGAGGCGAGCAGATGCTCGAGCGCGATCGGCATGGCGAAACCGATGCGCCGCGCCCGCTTCCACGGCTGCAGCTCGGACCGGCCCTGGAAGAACGTGACCGATTGTCCCGACGTGTATCCGGAGCAGGTGACGCTGAACGCCGTCAGGTCGCCGCGCTCGATACAGTGCGGGATGGCGGAGAAGTCGAGATAGCGCTCGAGCAGCCCGGCCAGCGGCGTATTGTCGAGCAGCGAGACGGGGCTCCGCGCGAACGCGCCGCCCGTCAGCGCGGTAAAGATCCAGCGCAGGCTGTTGTGCGCCGCGCCGAGCGGGTCCGCGCGATACACGTGATGGACGTGAAAGTTCTTCCATACGGTCATGAGCTGCCGCACGGCACGACGGAAGTCCCCGGCGTTGGCGGCGAGCACCGCGGCGTTGATCGCACCCGCTGAAGTGCCGCAGATGATGGGAAAGGGGCTGTTCGCGGTGCGCGGCAGGACTTCGGAGAGCGCCTGGAGCACGCCGACCTGATAGGCGGCTCGCGCTCCGCCTCCGGTCATGATGAGCCCGATGGTCGGCGCCCGGCTCACGGCGCGGCCGCTCCGCGTCCGGACTTCGCTGGCATGGGGCGCCCGCTGTTATTGTTGTCCAACTGCCCTCCCCGCAGTAGAGAAACTCATGGTGCCACAACGCCTGCGCGGCTACCACACCACGCCATCAGTTGAGCATGCGCCTGTCCACCGCGATGCCGCCATGCGGCTCGAGATAGAGCGCCTGCACCATGGCGCCTACGAGCGTCACGCTGCCCGCGAGCCGGTTGTTGCCGGTATCGCTGAACTCGAAGCGGTAGACCCGCCGCAGCGCGATCCTGCCGTTTTCGTTGCGCTGCAGGCGCAGTCCCGCGAGCGCCACCGTGTCGTCGAGCAGTTGCACGTTCTCCGCGATGCAGGCGCGCCGCGCGGCGTCCACCGCGGCCTCCCGGCGCGCGAGGCTGTCGTACCAGAACCAGGCGACGACGCCGAGCGACGCTATTGCGGCGAACTCGAAGAGGTAAGGCATCAATCCTGCAGCATGCGGCAGAGGCTGTAGAGTATGCCGGCGGTCGCGCCCCAGATGTAGCGCCCCTCGTAGGGGATCGCCATGTAATGGCGGTGGCGCCCGCGGAAGTGGTACTGCCGCCGCTGGTAGTGGGCGGCATCGAGAAAGTACGCGAGCGGCGCCTCGAATACGGCTTCCACCTCGAACGGATCGAGCGTGAGATCGAAGGACGGCTCGATCCACCCGACCACCGGCGTGATGCGGAATCCCGATGGAATCTCGTAGTCGGGCAGACGACCGAGCACCCGCACGCGGGCGCGCTCGAGGCCGATCTCCTCCCCGGTCTCGCGCAGCGCGGTGTCATCCCGCGAGGCGTCCCCGGGCTCCACCCGCCCCCCGGGGAAACTGATCTGGCCGGCATGGTCCGCCAGGTGTGCCGTGCGTTGGGTGAAGAGGACGCTGGGGTGCGACCCCCGGCATACCAGCGGCACCAGCACGGCGGCGTCGGTGACGCGGGTGCCCTCGGCCAGCGCCATGACATGCAGGTCGTCCGGGTCGGGCGGCGGCGCCGGGCGTGCCAGGCGCTGCACGATGGTCTCGCGCGAAGGGTGGAATATCCGGCGGACCGAGGGTGTTAGTGGCGTTGTAGCCAAGTGAATCAGGAATATGCCTTGCCGCAATTGTACCTGCGCTGTCGCCGGACGGCACGGCACAGGGATTGCACCCGTGGTTGTGTGGGGCGTTCGCACGGCATACACTAGCGGGCCGCAGCCCGGTTGAACCTTTCAAGAGAGGAGTACTACATGAAGATCAGCAGTCTCATCGTAGCTTGCGCTTTTGCCATTGCCAGCAGCACCGCATTCGCCGGCACCTGCCCGAAACACATGAAGTCTATCGATGCCGCGCTCGCCAAGAATCCGAAGCTGACCGAGCAGCAGATGTCAGACGTGAAGAAACACCGCGCCGACGGCGAGAAACTGCACAAGGAAGGCAAGCACGGCGAATCGTTGGAGGCGCTTGCCAAAGCCGAAAAAATCCTCGGCATTTAGCAGCGACATCTCCTAAAAATCCCCGCCCTGCGGCGGGGATTTTTTTCTGCGCCCTCACCACGCGATCGGTAGGCGGTCGCGGAAGAAACCGCCTGTGGGCCCCTCATCGGGCAGCGTAGCGAGCCACACCGCGGTATCGGCCGCCTGCTCGACGGTGCGCGGGGCGTCGGGACCGCCCATGTCGGTTCTGACCCAGCCCGGGCACATCGCGTTTACCAGAATGCCGCTGCCCTTCAGTTCCGCAGCAAGGGTGCGGGTGAGCGCGTTGAGCGCCGTCTTCGACACGCGATAGGCCGGCGTCCCCTCCCCCATGTCGGCGAGCTGTCCCTGGCCGCTCGACAGATTCACGATGCGCCCGTAGCCGCTCCTCTTCATCAACGGCACGAACGCCTGCATCAGCTGCAACGGCCCGAGCAGGTTGGTCTCCAGCGTGTCGCGGAAGGTCTTCACCTTCGCGTCCAGCACCCGCGACCCGCGCGGGTCGAGCATGACGCCGGCATTGTTGACCAGCACGTCGATCCGTCCGTAGCGTTCCGCCACGTGCGCCGCGAGCGCCTTGATGCTGACCGGGCTCGTCACGTCGAGCAAGTGGTACTGGACTTCGGTTCCGCCCTCGCCCAGCGCCTTGATCGCGGACCGGCCCTTGGCGGCGCTGCGGCTGGTCAGTATCACTTTCAGCCCCTTGCGCACGAGCTGACGGCAGATCTCCAGCCCGATGCCGCGATTGGCGCCGGTAACGACAGCGATGCGCGGGTCCACGATGGCGCTCAGATCCTGCCGACCATGTCTTCCGGCCGGACCCACTGATCGAACTGCTCGGCCGTCAGGTGTCCCAGCTCCAGCGCCGACTGCTTGAGGGTGATCCCCTTCTTGTGCGCGTTCTTGGCGATCGCCGCGGCCTTTTCGTAACCGATGTGCGGATTGAGCGCCGTGACCAGCATGAGGGATTCCTGCATCAGCTTGTGTATGCGCTCGGTGTCGGGCTCGATGCCGGCCGCGCAGTGCTCGTCGAAATTGGCGCACGCGCTGGCGAGCAGGTGCGCGCTGTGCAGGAAGTTGCGGATCACGAGCGGCCGGAACACGTTCAACTCGAAGTTGCCGGACGCCCCGCCCAAGTTGATTGCAACGTCGTTCCCGAACACCTGGCAGCAGACCATGGTCATCGACTCGGACTGCGTGGGATTGACCTTGCCCGGCATGATCGAGCTGCCCGGCTCGTTCTCCGGGATGCTGATCTCGCCGATGCCGCAGCGCGGCCCGCTCGCAAGCCAGCGGATATCGTTGGCGATCTTCATGAGCGAGGCCGCCAGCGTCTTCAATGCGCCGTGCGCGTGCACGACGCCGTCGCACGTCGCGAGCGCTTCGAACTTGTTGGGTGCGGTGACGAACGGCAGCCCGGTCAGCTTCGCGAGTTCAGCGGCGACCTTCACGGCGAATTCGGGATGCGCGTTGAGGCCGGTGCCGACCGCCGTGCCGCCGAGCGCGAGTTCGTAGAGATGCGGAAGCGCGCCCGCGACGTGATTGAGCCCGTGGTCGAGCTGCGCGACGTAGCCCGAAAATTCCTGGCCCAGCGTGAGCGGCGTCGCGTCCTGGAGGTGGGTGCGCCCGATCTTGACGATGCGCATGTAATCGCGCGACTTCCGGTTGAGCGTGTCACGCAGGCGCCGGACAGCGGGCGTGAGTTTGCGCTCGAGCGCGATCACCGCCGCGACGTGCATGGCGGTCGGGAACGTATCGTTCGAGGACTGCCCCTTGTTGACGTCGTCGTTCGGGTGCACCAGACGCGCTTCGCCGCGCTCGCCGCCCATCAGCTCCGAGGCGCGGTTCGCGAGCACCTCGTTCACGTTCATGTTGGTCTGCGTGCCCGAGCCGGTCTGCCACGTGACGAGCGGAAATTCGCCGTCGAGCGCGCCGCCAAGCGCCTCGTCCGCCGCCTTGACGATCGCCTCGCCTTTGCTGCGATCGAGCGCGCCGAGCGCCATGTTGACCAGCGCGGAGGCCTTCTTGACCAGGATCTGGGCGTGCACCACCTCGAGCGGCATGGTCTCGCCGGGAAACACGAAATGGTGCAGGCTGCGCTGCGTCTGCGCCCCCCACAGCCGGTCGGCAGGCACCTCGATGTCGCCCATCGTGTCGCGTTCGATACGCACGTTCTTCGCCATGAGTTTCCTTTACAGCAGCCGTTTCTGTTCGCCGCGCTGGCTGATCGCGTCCACCACCGTGAGTGCCGTCATGTTGACGATGCGCCGCACCGTCGCGCTGGGAGTCATGATATGCACGGGGCGCGCTGCGCCGAGCAGGATCGGCCCGACGGTGAGTCCGTCGCCGGCCGCGGTCTTGAGCAGGTTGAAGGCGATGTTAGCCGCATCGAGCGTCGGCATGACGAGCAGGTTGGCCTCGCCCTTCAAGCGCGAGGACGGAAACACCCGCATGCGGATTTCCTCCGAGAGCGCGGCATCACCCTGCATTTCGCCTTCGATCTCCAGCCCGGGCGCGAGTTCTTCGATGATCGCGAGCGCCGCACGCATCTTGCGGGCCGACGGCGTGTCGGCTGCGCCGAAGCTCGAATGGGACAGCAACGCGACCTTCGGCGAGATGCCGAAGCGCCGGATTTCCTCCGCGGCAAGCAGGGTCGTCTCCGCAACCTGCTCGGCGGTGGGGTCGAGGTTGACGTACGTGTCGCAGATGAACACTGTGCGGCGCGGCAGCAGCAGCAGGTTCATCGCCGCGTAGTGATTGGCGCCCGGGCGCTTGCCTATCACCTGGTCGATGAACTGCAGGTGCCCGAGATAGCGTCCCAGCACGCCGGTCAGCATCGCGTCCGCAGCCCCCATGTGTATCAGCATCGCGCCGATCAGGGTCGGCAGGCGCCGCATGTCGAGCTTGGCGATCTCGGGCGTCACGCCCTTGCGTTCGGTAAGGCGCAGGTACTCGGTCCAGTACTCGCGATAGCGCGGATCGTTGCCCGGATCGACGAGTTCGTAGTCCTTGTCCTTCCTCAGCCGCAGGCCCAGACGCTGCACCCGCATTTCGATCACCTCGGGCCGGCCGATCAATATCGGATGCGCGAGGCCTTCGTCCACCACTACCTGCGCCGCGCGCAGAATGCGCTCCTCCTCGCCGTCGGCATACACCACGCGCTTCGGCGCCTGCTTTGCGGCGTCGAACACCGGTTTCATGATGAGACCGGAGTGATAGACGAACTGATTGAGCCGCTCGCGATAGGCGTCGAAGTCCGCGATCGGCCGCGTTGCCACGCCGCTCGCCATCGCCGCCTGCGCCACCGCCGGCGCGACTTTTCCGATCAGGCGCGGATCGAACGGCCTGGGAATGAGGTACTCGGGACCGAAGGACAGGTTCTGCTCGCCGTAGGCCATCGCCACGATGTCGGACTGCTCGGCCTGCGCGAGTTCCGCGATGGCATTGACCGCGGCGATCTCCATCTCGTCGGTGATGGTGGTGGCGCCCACGTCGAGCGCGCCGCGGAAGATGAACGGAAAACACAACACGTTGTTCACCTGGTTCGGATAGTCGGAACGGCCGGTTGCGATGATCGCATCGGGCCTCGCCGCCTGGGCGACGTCGGGACGTATTTCAGGGTCCGGATTGGCGAGCGCGAGGATGAGCGGCCGGTCGGCCATCGTCTTCACCATCTCGGGCTTCAGCACGCCACCCGCCGACAGCCCCAGGAACACATCGGCACCGGCGATCACCTCGTCGAGCGTGCGCGCCCGGGTCTCGATCGCGTAGCACTCCTTGTCCGGGTCCATCTCCTCCTTGCGGCCCTTGTAGACCACGCCCTTGATGTCGGTAACGGTGACGTGCTCCTTGCGCAACCCCATCTTGACCAGCAGCCCGATGCAGGCGAGCGCCGCCGCGCCCGCGCCGGATACGACGAGCTTCACGTCGCGCAGATTCTTGCCCACGACCTTGAGTCCGTTCAGGACCGCCGCGCCGACGATGATGGCGGTGCCGTGCTGATCGTCGTGGAACACCGGTATCCTGCATCGCGCGCGGAGTTTCCGTTCGACGATGAAGCATTCCGGCGCCTTGATGTCTTCCAGGTTGATGCCGCCGAAGGTCGGCTCGAGGCTCGCGATGATGTCCACCAGCTTGTCGGGATCGCGCTCGCTGATCTCGATGTCGAATACGTCGATGCCGGCGAACTTCTTGAACAGCACCGCCTTGCCTTCCATGACCGGCTTTGCCGCAAGCGGCCCGATCGCGCCCAGTCCGAGCACCGCCGTGCCGTTGGTGATGACCGCGACCAGGTTGCCGCGGGCGGTAAGGTTGCGCGCTTCCGCGGGATCGGCCGCGATCGCTTCGCACACGGCGGCAACACCCGGCGTGTACGCGAGCGACAGATCGCGCTGCTGGATCAGCCCCTTGGTTGCGGAAACGGCGATCTTGCCCGGCAGCGGAGAACGATGATACTCGAGTGCCGCTTTGCGCAGCTGTTCGTCCATGGGATCTTTCGCCTGGCGGCGGTTACGGGTTTTATGGAATTGTAAAACATTGTAAATCGAGTGCGCCGCGCCGAAACAAACCCGTTGTCCGCAATGCCTAATACACTGTCCGCCTGCAGAGCGCGTTGCAGGGGCTGTCGAAGAGAAAACGATATGACTTCTACATTGAAGTGGGGTTGGGCGCTGCTACTGGCGCTGTGCGCGTCGTTCGCCTACGCCGATCCTCCCGCGCGGGCGGGCCGGCTGAATTATGTCCACGGCACGGTGTCGCTTGCGCCGGCACAGGCCCCGGACGCGTGGTCGATCGCGGTGCTCAACCGGCCGCTCACCACCGGCGATCGGCTGTGGACCGACCGCGACGGTTATGCGGAATTTCACGTCGGTTCGACCGCGGTGCGGCTCGCGCCGCGCACCAACGTCGATGTGCTGACGCTGGACGATGATACTTTGCAATTGCGGCTCGCGCAGGGCGCCGTCAACGTGCGGGTGCGCGACGTGAGCGACGACGACATCGAGGTGAGCACACCGAACGGCGCCGTGCTGCTCGAGCAGGCAGGCAGCTACCGCATCAGCAGCGATGCAGCGGGAGATGCGACCAGCGTCATCGTGCATCACGGCCGCGCGCACGTACTCGCGCCGAGCGGCCCGCTGTCGGTGCGTGCCGGTCAGCGGGTCACGTTCCGCGGCCCGGACGGCGTGCCGTCCGAAATCGTCGCCGCGCACGCGGATCCTTTCGATAACTGGAGCGCCGAACTCGACCGGCGGGAGGATCAGATCGCCGCCACGCGCTACGTGTCGCCGCACATGACCGGTTACGAAGACCTCGATGCGCACGGCACGTGGCGCACGATGCCCGAATACGGAGCGGTGTGGGTGCCCCGTGTGCCCGTCGGCTGGGCGCCCTACCGGCACGGCCACTGGGTATGGATCGAGCCGTGGGGCTGGACCTGGGTGGACGATGCGCCGTGGGGTTTCGCGCCGTTTCACTATGGCCGCTGGGTCTGGCTCGACAGCCACTGGGCGTGGGCGCCTGGTCCGCGCGTCGTCCGGCCGGTGTACGCGCCCGCGCTCGTCGCGTTCGTCGGCGGCTCGAATTGGTCCGTTTCGATCGGCTCCGGGCCGGCGGTGGGCTGGTTTCCGCTCGGCTGGCGCGAGCCTTATTTCCCGTGGTACCGCACCAGCCCGACCTACGTGCGCAACGTGAACGTGACGCACGTGCAGAACATCACCGTTTACAACGATGTGACGCGCATCAACTATCGGCACCGCGCACGGCCGCAGGCGGTGACTGTCGTGCCGCGCGAAGCGTTCGTCTCGGCACGGCCGGTGCCGCGTCATCTGCTCGAGCTGCCTTCGGCTGAGGTCGCGCGCGCGCCGCTGGTGGTCAAGTCGGCACCGGCCGAGCCCGTGCAAAGCAGCTTCGCGGCGCGACGCGCGGAAACGCGCCCGCCGGAGGCCGCGGTGCGACGCGAAGTGTTTGCAACGCGCACGCCGCGCCCACGCCCGGTCGTGGAAAGCGCGACTGCAACCGATTCGAGCACCCTCCAGCGTGAAGCCCCGCGCACGGCGCCGGAGCCGCGCGTCCGCGTGATCGAACGACAGCGCGCCGACGACGACGCCCCGCGCCGTCGCGCGCAGGGCCGCGCTGTCGAGGCGGAGCCGCGTGGCCGGCCGGCACCCGCCCCGCAGAGTGAAGAGCGCCGTGGTCCGGCAGCGGCGGCACGAGAAGACGGCCCGCGCGCGGCGCCGAGTCGCGAATCCGCCGGCACGCCGGGCGCGCCGCGCCCGCAGCAACCGGAGCAGGCGAACGTGCAGCGCGAGCGGGGCCCGGCGCCGCCGGCGAAACCGCCGGCCGCGCAGGAACGCCCGCGCGTGGAGGCCGACAAGGGCCCGGCTCGCGAGCAGCCGCCGCAAAAACGTTCGGAGCGCGAACCGCAACCGAATCGGGCAGGACCGCGCAACGAGCCGCAGAACCGCGCACAAGGCCGCGGCGAAGCGCAGCGCGAGCAGCGGCCTGCTGCGCCGGAGAGCCGGCAGCGCATGGAACCGCGCTCGCAATCGACGCCCGGCCCGCGTGCCGAGCCGTCGCGCTCCCAGCGGCCCGAACCACGCGCGGAAATGCAGCGTCCATCCCGCCCTCCGCAGGCAGGGTCGCAACAGCAACCGCAGCAACGTGCGCAGCCGCAGCGTCCGGAGCCGCGCGCCGAGGCGCGCTCACCACGCGCTGAGACGCCGCGCCCATCCCAGGCGCAACAGCCGCGTGCACAGCCCCAACGGCCGGAAGCGCGCGGCCCGCAGAACGCGCCTGCGCCGCGTGCGGGGGGTGCGCCGGGACGCGACAACCGCGAGCGCCGCGACCGCGACTAGCTCGCGCGGGCGCCGGTGCCGGCCCGGGTGTGTTATGTTGACGGCTGTTCTTGCCGTCCGCACCATGGCCGACCTGCCCTTCGCCGTCCGCTCCGAGCTATATCCCGAACTGGAACCGTACAGCAGCGGCATGCTGCGACTCGACGGGCTGCACCAGATGTACTGGGAGCAGTGCGGCAATCCGCGCGGCGTGCCGGTGCTGTTCCTGCACGGCGGGCCGGGTGCAGGCGCGGCGCCCGCCCACCGGCGCTTCTTCGATCCCGCCCATTACCGCATCGTCATATTCGATCAGCGCGGGGCGGGACGCTCGACGCCGCTAGGCGAGCTGCGTGACAACACCACGCCCCATCTGGTGGCCGACATCGAGGCGTTGCGCCGGCACCTGGGCATCGAGCGCTGGCTCATCTTCGGCGGCTCGTGGGGAAGCACGCTCGCAATCGCGTACGGCGAAGCGCACCCGGAGCGCTGCACCGGGTTCATCCTGCGCGGCATCTTCCTGTGCCGGAAAAGCGAGATCGACTGGTTTCTGTACGGCCTGCGCGCGCTGTTCCCGGAAGCATGGCGAGAATTTGCCGGCGTGATTCCCGAAGCGGAACGCCACGACCTGCTCTCGGCCTACTACCGGCGCCTCGTCGATCCGGACGCGCGCGTGCACATGGCCGCGGCGAAGGCGTGGAGCATCTACGAAGGCGCCTGCTCCACGCTGCTGCCGAGCCCGGAGACCGTGGCCTACTTCGCAGGCGACGTGGTGGCGCTCGGCCTCGCCCGCATCGAGGCGCACTACTTCAGTCACGACATTTTTCTACCCGGGAACGCGCTGCTCGAGCACATCGGGCGGGTGCGGCCGATCCCTGCCGTCATCGTGCAGGGGCGCTACGATGCCGTGTGTCCCATCGTCACCGCCGACGAGGTGCACCGGGCGTGGCCCGAAGCGGAATACGTCGTCGTTCCGGACGCCGGGCACTCGGCGTGGGAGCCCGGCATCTGCGCTCAGCTCGTGAAGGCCGCTGAACGATTCAAGACGCGGCTGCGCGTCTAGGCCGCGCCGAGCACCTTCGCTGCCTTGTTCACGCTGCGGGGCTCGACCCAGAACATCGCGCCGTAGCGGCCGTTGTCTATCGCGACGGCGTCCATCGCGATCATGTTGATGCCGGCCGCCGCGAGTTTTTCGCAGATCTCGGCGATGGCGCCCGGCCGGTCGTCGCCGTGGGCGAGGAACACGGTCTTGCGCGGCCCGAGCTTGAGCTTGAGCTTCTTCGCCGCCTGGCGGAACTGCGCGGTGTCGGCCGGTATGAAATCGACCTGCGCGCGCCGTCCGCTCGGGAAGCCCGTGAACGCGAGCAGATTCACACCCTCATCGCGCAGCGCGCCGAGCAGCCGCGCCCCCTCGCCGACCTTGTGCGCCGTTTCCATGCTGAAGTAATCGCACTTGCGTACGGTATCCATCCGCCCTCCTTCGCCGAAACGTCAATCTCCCCGTAATTGAAACCGGCGCGCGAGACCTATCCTTTCTTGGCCTGCCCGCCACTCGCGAGCGATTCGAACGCCGCCTTCTGCAGCTCCAGCGTCTTGACCGTCATGTCGATGATCCCGAGATTCATCCTGAGCCAGGACTCCACCGTGCGCAGCTCGGCGATCTTCTTCTCGATTTCCTTGGGATCGATCGTGGGCGCCATCACGCCGGGAAACGGGAACGACAGGGGGTTCCACATCTTCTGCATGAACTCGAACAAGTCCTTCGGAAGATCCTGTTCCGCCATGTCGCACTCCTCGGGGATGTCGCCGCGCCTATTATAGGACCCGGGCCCTGCGCCGGCAGTTCGCGCAAGAGCTGCCCGGCGGCCGCTACGCCGTCGGAGGAATCAGGCGGCTGTTACCTGGACTGCGGACGCTCGGTCGCGACGGGCGAGGACTGAGCCACGCGCACGCTGCCGCCTTTGATGCGGTTCACGACCTGCTGCAGGCGCTGTTTCTCGCTCATCACCTTCAGCGAATAGGCGTCTTCCAGGTCGCTGGCGGCCCCCGCATACATCTGCAGCGCGGTGGTGAGACTGCCGGTACGGGTCAGGTATTCCTTGAGGATCTGTGCCCCGACGAAGATGTTCGTCTGCGGATCGAACACCGCCTGCTCGCCGCCGTGCGGCTGCAGCTTCTCGGGGTGGTATTTCGGTATCACCTGCATCAGGCCTTTCGCGCCGGCGACGCTTTCGGCGATGGGATTGAAGCGCGACTCCACCGCAATGACGGCGATGATCAGCAGCGGGTCCAGGCCCATCTGGTATCCGGCGGCGTGGGCGAAACTGACGAGGTCGAACGTCGCGTCCTGCGACACCCGGTAGCGCTGGGCCAGGAACTGCGCGATTGCGCGGTAGCGCCCCTCGTTCGGGTCCGCGCGGGGCGCCTCCACGGCGGGCGGGGGAGCCGGTTCAGCCGCTGCGGTGGCAGGCCTCAGAAAGGCGGGGAGCGCCTGGGCGACGGTCTCATTCTCGAACACGTTGCCGTGCCGCTCCCATACCGCCCAGGACAAGGCACCCACACCGGCCGCGAGCACTACGGCCGACGTACCGGCGCGAGTCCAGCGCCGCAGCGCGGTGCCATGGCGCACCTGGAACAGGGCGAGTGTGGATCTGACGGACATGCCGAGTCTCCTTTCTTCGTAGTATTACCGGCTTCGCATGTACTGCCGCTACCCGGCTGCGGTAGCTGAAACTGATACCTGCCACGAAGAGGCCCAGGAACTGCTGTTTCCCGCTGGGCCGGAAATGGAACCGGGGCCGATTCTAGACGCCGCTCAGGCTGCGCGCAACCGCGAAAAAATTTCGTCCGCTTGTGAAAAAACCGGCTATGCTGCAGCGCAG
The DNA here is from genome assembly GCA_052389535.1 of Betaproteobacteria bacterium. Classification (GTDB taxonomy): domain Bacteria; phylum Pseudomonadota; class Gammaproteobacteria; order Burkholderiales; family SG8-41; genus DSOT01. The sequence continues at coordinate 81,366 of JBQTHU010000117.1, forward strand.
CAGACCGGCATTGTCCTGATTTGCCCGGGCAGAGTCAAACTGCCGGAAAGCGGCATCCGATCGAGAGACAGTCAAATAGGACTGAGAGTTCGGGGGACGCTCTAAACAATTCGTCCGAACAATGACTTATCCTAGGGGCTGCGCTGCGCTTCGGCGTCGCCCGGATGGCGGAGTAACCACTCACGTAGGGCGTGCTCGTAGCGGTCCAGCGCGTCCCAGTAACGGTCGTAGACGCAGGGCTCGCAGCCGCTCTGGCAGCACTCCCCCGGTTCCGGCTCGCGCGGCGGCTGCGGCTTGGGATCGAACGGCCCGCTGTGGTCCACCACCATCAGCGCAGCCAAGCCTCGGGGACTTGGTGTTCGGGGTGGCGCTTGCGAAATTCCGCCAGCAGCGCATCCGCCTCGTCCGCCTTCCCGTCCCGGCGCAAAGCCATGATCCGTTCACCCCATTTCGCGGGCGGCTCGTCGGCGGCAAGCGCAGTGGCCGGCGCCGTCTGCTCGGCCGCACGCTGGGGCGCCTGGGCGGCCCGCGGCCCGCGGAACAGCTGCCGCGCCTCGCTGCCCGCTTCTTCCGCCTTGCTCGCAGCCGCGCCCAGAGCGGCATCCCCTCGCGCCTCGACCTCGGCGCGCGGCGACTGCTCCGGGACCCGCATCGCCTCCCGCGAGGCTTCGGGCGCCGGCTTCCGGGCGGGGACCTGCGGGCGCGGCTGCACAGGCGCCGCCGGTGCGTCCCGCAAGTCCGGCATGGCCGGCGGCTCGCTGCGCGGCGGTGCAGGCGGGGGCAGCTGCGTTTCTTCGCGGTGCAGGGTAACGATGCTCACGCTCAGCACCAGCACCGCGGCGAGCGCGAGCGGAACCTGCCAGTGCCGGCGGGAAGCCGGGCCCGCCCGGGCCTGGTCCGGCGAACGCTCATCCTCGTCGAGGGAGCGCGGGCGCGCCTGCGCTTCCCGCCTCGCCGCCGCGCGAATCGCCGCGTCGAGTTCCTGCGGCGGCGCCTCGCGCGCGGCATCGCGGTACGCACGAGCGAGCCCCTGGTCGTAAGGGATGTCGCCGGAATCGGCGTTTCGGGGTCGCTCGGTCATCGCCATTCACTCAAACCCGCCCGCAGTTTGGCGAGCGCGTAACGCAGCCTGCTCTTCACCGTCTCCCGATTGACACCGGTGACCGCCGCGATTTCCTCGAGGCTCATGTCGCTCTCGTGCTGCAGGAGAAACGCCTCGCGCTGCGCCGCCGGGAGACTTTCGACCAGCCGCAGCAGGTGCGTGGCGAGCGCTTTCCTCTCGTAGCGCACGTCCGGCTGCTCGTGCCGCCCGAGCGCCGGCTCCTCGATCTCGTCGTCCTGGAGCGAGAGATTCGCGCCATGGGCGTGCCTGCGGTAATGGTCCACCAGCCGGTTGTGCGCCATACGATAGAGATAAGTCGCGAACCTGGCGGTCGGCTCGTAGCCGGCGCGAGCGCGAACGAGATTCATCCAGATATCCTGAAACAGTTCGGCGGTCACCGCCGGGTCACGGCACTGCCGCAGCAGGTAGCGATAGAGGCCGCCTTTGTGGCGCCGGTACAGTTCGTCGAAGGCAGCCACATCGCCGGCGCGGTAATCGAGCATCAGCGTTTCATCGCTGCGTTCCGCGGGAGTCGGCATGGCGGCTACGCAGTATGCGCGACGCCCGGCGGAGCGGCAACCCGCAGGCTCCGGCGCTTGAGCGATATCCCGCGCGCTCAGTGTCGATTCCAATCGCAACCGCTCCTCGTATCCCTGCTTTCAACGCGCATCGCGGCCTTTCGGGGTTAACCGGGCCTTGCTTGAAAACAGCGCGGGGCGGCGTTTATACTCGACCGAACCCGATGCCCCTCTGTTGGGCGTCTTGCACCCTGTGATTTCGAGACGGGACCCGCGGTGGAGGAGGCACGATGCCGAAATATTCCCCGGAAGCGATCCGCACCATTGCCCTCGTAGGCCACGGCGGCGCCGGCAAGACCACGCTTGCCGAGGCGCTCTTGCACAAAGCCGGCGTCATCGGGGCGATGGGCATGGTGGAAAAAGGCTCCGCCGTCTGCGACTTCGATCCGCTGGAGAAGACCTACCAGCACTCGCTCAACGCCTCGCTGGTGCACCTCCACCATGGCGACACGCGCATCCATATGGTCGATGCGCCGGGGCTGCCCGACTTCATCGGCCGCGCCATCGGCGTGCTGCCTGCGGTGGATACGGCGGCGATCGTGGTGAACGCGCAGAACGGCATCGAGATGATCACCCAGCGCATGATGCAGTGGTCTGCGAAGCGCAACCTGTGCCGCATGATCATCGTCAACAAGATCGACGCCGACAACGTGGATCTTTCCGGCCTGCTGGGAAAGATCCAGGCCGCCTTCGGCAAGGAATGCCTGCCGATCAATCTCCCGGCCGACGGCGGCAAGCGTGTGGTGGACTGCTTCTTCAACCCGGCCGGCGACGCGGATTTCTCCTCGGTGGAGGCCGCGCACCAGGCGCTCGTCGACCAGGTCGTCGAAGTCGATGAGGCGTTGATGGAAAAGTATCTCGAGCAGGGCGAGATCGAGCCCGGCGAGCTCCACGCCCCCTTCGAGAAGGCCCTGCGCGAGGGCCATCTCATTCCGGTGTGCTTCGTCTCGGCGCGCAACGGCGCGGGCATCGCGGAACTGCTCGATGTGTTCGTCAAGCTGATGCCGAATCCCACGGAAGGCAACCCGCCACAGCTGCTGAAAGGCGAAGGCGCGGGCGCGCAGCCGATCACGGCCGAGCCGGATCCCGCCAAGCACGCGCTGGCGCACGTCTTCAAGGTGGTCATCGATCCGTTCGTGGGCAAGGTCGGCGTCTTTCGCGTGCACCAGGGCACGATCACCAAAGACACGCAGCTCTTCGTGGGCGACGGCCGCAAGCCGTTCAAGGTCGGCCACCTGTTCCTGCTGCAGGGCAAGGAATTCCTCGAGACCGACGCGCTGGTGCCGGGCGACATCGGCGCGGTCGCGAAAGTGGACGAGATCCACTTCGACGCCGTGCTGCACGACTCGCACGACGAGGACCACATCCACATGGTGCCGCTCGAATTCCCCACGCCGATGCACAGCCTCGCGATCGAGCCGAAGCGCCGCGGCGACGAGCAGCGCATTTCCGAGGCGCTGCACAAGCTCTGCGCGGAAGACCCGACGTTCAAGGTCGAGCACCACACTATTTCCAACGAAACGGTGATCAGCGGGCTCGGCGATCTGCACATGCGCTACATCATCGACCGCATGGCGAACCAGTACCACGTGGAGCTGACGACCAAGCCGCCGCGCATCCCGTACCGCGAGACGATCACCGCCAGGGCCGAGGGCCATCACCGGCACAAGAAGCAGACCGGGGGCGCGGGACAGTTCGGAGAGGTGTATCTGCGCGTCGAGCCGCTCAAGCGCGGCTCGGGTTTCGAGTTCGTGGACCAGGTCAAGGGCGGCACCATCCCCACTCAGTTCATCCCGGCGGTCGAAAAGGGCGTGCGGCAGGTGCTCGACTCGGGCCCGATTGCGGGCTTTCCGGTCCACGACGTGCGCGTCATCGTCTACGACGGCAAGCACCATCCGGTCGATTCGAAGGAGGTCGCCTTCATCTCCGCGGGCAAGCGCGCGTTCATGGACGCGATCAGCAAGGCGAAGCCCATCGTCCTGGAACCCATCGTCAACATCGACATCACCGCGCCGGAAGGGAACATGGGCGACATCGCCGGCGACATCTCCTCGAAGCGCGGCCAGATCAACGGCACCGATTCCGCGCAGGCCGGCACGCTCTCCATCAAGGGACAGGCGCCGCTCGCGGAGCTGAACAACTACCAGGCGCGCCTGAAGTCGGTCACGGCGGGACAGGGCTCCTTCTCGATCGAGCTCTCCCATTACGAGCCGGTGCCGCCCAACGTCCAGAAAGACCTCGCCACGCAGCACGCCAAGACCGCACACGCCGAAGACGAGTAGGCCGGCAACCCCCGGCACCGCGTAGCGGTACGCGGCGTGTTCAACGCAGGCAATGCCTGACTCATAGATGGATGACCTTGTACTGCGCGGGATGGCCAAGTGGCCCGACGTACCTGCCGTCCATGGGTGGTTGTCGCTCGACCGCCGCGGCCAGTGGCGCATCCGGGGCGAGCGCGTGAGCAATCCGGCGGTGTGCGCGTTCATCGGCCGCAATTACGAGCGCGACGCCGAAGGGCGGTGGTTTTTCCAGAACGGCCCGCAGCGCGTCTATGTGACGCTCGAATACACGCCGTTCGTCTACCGCGTGGTCAACCAACCCGGCGCGCCGATCGCGCTCGAGTGCCACACCGGCGCGCCGGCAACGGCGATCCGCGGCGCATGGATGGACGAAGCGGGCGCGCTGCTCCTTGAAACCGAGCACGGCATCGGGCTCGTGCACGATCGCGACGTCGACGACACCTTTCCATACCTGATCGACGCCAACGGCGGCGCGCTCGACGAGGCCGTCCTCGAGAGCCTGCTCGACGCGCTGCAGCGCCACGAGGAAGTGCCGCTGTGGCTGCGCGTGCGCGAAACGAACGCGATCGTCGCGCCGATCCGCGCGCGTGACGTGCCGCAGCGCTTCGGCTTCGTTCCCGATCCCCGGCCGCCCGATGAGACGCCGGCTGCGCCGGGCGCGCCGCGCGAGCCCGCCGCTGAAAGCATGCGGCCGCTGCAGGAATTTCCCGACGCCATACGGCGGGCGATCCGCGGCGTGCTGTTCGACATCGACGACACGCTCACCACGGAAGGGCGATTGACCGCGGCAGCGTACGCCGCCATGGAGCGCCTGCAGGCCACGGGCTTGCGCGTCATCCCCATCACCGGCCGCCCCGCCGGATGGTGCGACCACATCGCGCGCATGTGGCCGGTGGACGGGATGGTCGGCGAAAACGGGGCGTTCTACTTTCGCTACGATCATGCGCGCCGGGTCATGCGGCGCAGCTTCGTGGACGACGATGCCACGCGTGCGCGCCATCGCGCCCGGCTGCGCGAGATCGCCGCCGAAATTCTCGCGGCCGTGCCCGGCGCGGCGATCGCCGCCGACCAGCATTACCGCGAAACCGACCTCGCGATCGATTACTGCGAGGACGTCGCACGCCTGCCGCCCGGCGCCGTGGAGCGGATCGCCGCGATGATGCGCAGCCGCGGGCTCACGGCCAAGGTCAGCTCGATCCACGTCAACGGGTGGTTCGGCGCCTACGACAAGCTCGCGACCACCCGGCGCATGATGCTGGACTGCTTCGGAGAGGACCTCGAGCGCGAGCGCGCCCGCTACGTCTTCATCGGCGATTCACCCAATGACGCGCCGATGTTCGCCTTTTTTCCGCATGCGGTCGGGGTCGCCAACGTGCGCGACTTCGGCGCGCGGATCGAACGCGCGCCGGCGTATGTCACGCGGGCGCGCTGCGGGGCGGGATTTCGGGAGCTCGTCGATTTCCTGCTCGCACCGCAGTAAGATCGCGGGCTTGCATACACCGGCAGGGAAAAATGATCGATCTGAGAAGCGACACCGTCACCCGGCCCACCGAGGCAATGCTGGAATCGATGCGCGAGGCGACCTTCGGCGACGATTCCCGCGACGGCGACGAAACGGTGATCCGGCTGGAAAAACTGGCCGCCGAGCGCATGGGCAAGGAGGCCGGCGCCTTCATGCCGAGCGGCACCATGACCAACCTGGTCGCCATGCTGACCCACGCGCAGCGCGGCGGCGAAGTGCTGCTCGAGCAGGGATCGCACACCCTGAACGCCGAGCTCGGCGGCATCTCGGGTGTCGCGGGCCTCTTCTACCGCGGCATACCGGGCGAGCGCGGCGCGATGGACTTCGACGCGCTGGGTGAAGCCCTGCGACCGACGCTGCGCAACCAGATGGGCACCGCGCTGGTGTGGATGGAGAACACGCACAACCGCTCCGGCGGCGCGGTGCTGCCGCTGGAGTACATGCGCCGGGTCTACGGCCTCGCGCACGAGCGGGGTGTGCCGGTGCACCTCGACGGGGCCCGCATTTTCAACGCCGCGACGGCGCTCAAGACCGAGGCGCGCCAGCTCGCGCAGCACGCGGATTCGGTCTGTTTCTGCGTCTCGAAGGGGCTCTCGGCGCCGGTCGGCTCGGTGCTGTGCGGCAGCGCCGACTTTATCGAGCGCGCGCGCGCCTTCCGCCGCATGGTGGGCGGCAACATGCGCCAGGCAGGACCGATTGCGGCGGCCGGCATCGTCGCCCTCGAAACCATGGTGGACCGGCTGGCGGAAGACCACCGCACGGCGAAGCGGCTCGCCGAAGGATTGCATCGCATCGACGCGAGCCTGGTGGACCCGCGCGGCGTCGAGTCGAACCTGGTTCGCGTGGAAGTGAAGAAGAGCGGGCGGCGCGCCGCGCAGTGGTCGGCCGATTTCAAGCAGCACGGCGTGCTGGTGGCGCCGTGCGAGACCTATTCCCTGCGCTTCGTGACGCATCGCCACATCGGGGATGCCGAGATCGACAGGACGGTGAACGCGTTCTCGTCGCTGTGGCTTTCTCGCTAGCGCAGGCGTTTAGCCGGAAAATCCTCCTCGATGCGGTCGCGAAAAAAACTGTCCGGCGACGGCGCATTCATGAAGCCCCGGTAGATTTGTTCCGAGATCCCGGAATACTGCACCAGCGTGCCACTTCTGAATTCGACTTCGAGCACTCTCTCACGCGCGTCGTAGCCGACCGCACGTATGTTGCTCGCATTGACGCGTTTGCGCTCCATGGCTGTCCCGTGCTCGAGAAATTTTTCGCACGCATAGAAAAACGCGCGCCATACCGATTAGTATGGCGCAACGCGCGTTTGGTGCTGCACGCTGCTCAAAAAATAGGCAGTCGGTTTCCGGAACGGCCCTCCGCGATCCGGAACAAGGCCAACGTCATGATTGGATAAGGGTATTTTCCTGGGGGTCCGGCCGCGGCCCGCGGCGACCCAAACTTTGCTTGCGGGAGGGGGGGAGTTTTTGTATCTTTAGCGGTCTGCTGACAGCCGGTTAAATCCAACGCCCACGGCCACACCCGCCTCACCCCGAGGCAGGATGACCGCAGGCGTCGCAGGCGTTACGACTGATTTCCCATCGGGAACGGCCAGGCGCCCGGGATCACGACCGGTCGGGGCGCTTCCGGAGCAGGTGCCGGAGTTTCCGCTACCGCGGGCTTCGCCGCCGGCTTGGGTGCCGCCCTTCTGACAGCAGGCTTTTTCTTGGCTGCTTTTTTATTGGCCGGCTTTTTAGCCGGCCTTTTTTTCGCCCCGGTCCGGCGCCCGGCACTCTTGCGCGCGGCACTCTTGCGCGCAGCGCTCCGGCGCGCGGCGGTCTTTCTCGCCGCCTTTCTCGCTACGACTTTTTTCTTTTTCCTGGAAGCCTTCTTCTTCGCAGCTTTCTTCTTTGCCATATCAAGCTCCTTCAAGGACATTGCCACACTCGCTGCGACCCGTGCAGCGAACCACGCGCGACGTGGCGGCGCTAGACCGCCCACCGCTGCCGCTCGCCCGGGTGCGACGGGTTACCGCACCTCGGGCGATGCGGCGGTTCCTAGTGCAAGGCCGCCTGAGCCTTGCTCGCGAGATCCCGGTACAGCACCTCGGGATCGATGTTGAGCCCCCCTCCCCACGTCACCGCATTCGACACCGGATCGATCGCGACGCGGCCGAACATCTCGGCGTCCGACAGCACCCCGTAAGAGGTCGTCGCCACGAGTTCGCCGAGATAAACGTGCCCCTCCAGGCCATCGTCGAAGCGCAGCCACAGCGTGTAATTGTCCTCCGCGCGCAGCTCGGTGACAGTGTGGAAGTGAAACTTCCGGGTGCGGTAACGACGAAATCTCACGCGTGATCCCAAAGCGCTCTCTCCCTGTTGTTGAGTTATTGCCCTGTGAACCGGCTCAATCCCAGTTGAGTGCCCCTCCCGTCTGATACTCGGTAACCCGCGTCTCGAAAAAATTCTTTTCTTTCTTGAGGTCGATCATCTCCGCCATCCACGGGAACGGGTTCGTTGCGCCCTCGAACAGCGTTTCCAGCCCGATCTGCTGGCAGCGGCGGTTGGCGATGTAGCGCAGGTACTCCTTGAACATCGCCGCGTTGAGGCCCAGCACGCCGCGCGGCATGGTGTCCTCGGCATAGCGGTACTCCAGTTCCACCGCCTTCACCATCAGCACGCGGATCTCGTCGCGGAATTCCGGCGTCCACAGGTGCGGGTTCTCGAGCTTGATGGTGTTGATGACGTCGATCCCGAAATTGCAGTGCATGGACTCGTCGCGCAGGATGTACTGGTACTGCTCGGCGGCACCGGTCATCTTGTTCTGCCGCCCGAGCGCGAGGATCTGGGTGAAGCCGACGTAGAAGAACAGCCCCTCCATGATGCAGGCGAAGACGATCAGGCTCTTGAGCAGATTCTGGTCCGCCTCCAGCGTGCCGGTCTTGAACGAGGGATCGGTCAGCGTGTCGATGAACGGGATCAGGAACTCGTCCTTGTCGCGGATCGACGGGATCTCGTGATAGGCGTTGAACACTTCGCCTTCGTCGAGCCCCAGGCTCTCGACGATGTACTGGTAGGCGTGGGTGTGGATCGCCTCCTCGAACGCCTGCCGCAGCAGGTACTGCCGGCACTCGGGCGCCGTGATGTGGCGATAGGTGCCGAGCACGATGTTGTTCGCCGCCAGCGAATCCGCGGTCACGAAAAAGCCGAGATTGCGCTTGACGACGCGGCGCTCGTCGTCGGTCAGCCCGTTCGGGTTCTTCCACAGCTCGATGTCGCGGCTCATCTGGATTTCCTGCGGCATCCAGTGGTTCGCGCAGGCGGAGAGATACTTCTCCCACGCCCATTTGTACTTGAAGGGCACGAGCTGGTTGACGTCGGTGTGGCCGTTGATGATGCGCTTGTCCGCGACATTGACGCGGCGCGCTTCGATCGGCACGCCGGCGTCGACGGCAGGCTGCGGCGCAACCTTCGCGCCGGCGCCCGTTCTTGTGTGTTCCTCAAATTGCAGCATGTTGCTCATCTCCTTGATTGCCTCTTCCCTGATCGCCTCTTCCCCAAACTGGTTCCTGCGCTACTGGCAGGCTTCGCATTCCGGATCGTCGATCGAGCAGAACTTCGGCTCCGCCGTCGCCGCGGCCGTCATGCCGCCCGTCGCCGGCACGGCATTCAACTGCCCCGCCTTGCCGGTGGACTTTTCAGCCGAGGTCGCGCCCAGCGTGCGCAGGTAATACGTGGTCTTCAATCCGCGCAGCCACGCGAGCTTGTAGGTCTCGTCGAGCCGCTTGCCCGAGGCGCCCGCCATGTAGATGTTGAGCGACTGCGACTGGTCCACCCATTTCTGGCGCCGCGCCGCGCACTCGACCAGCCACTTCGGCTCGATCTCGAACGCGGTGGCGTAGAGACTGCGGATGTCCGGCGGGATGCGGTCGATCTGCGCGAGCGAGCCGTCGAAATACTTGAGGTCCGCGATCATCACCTCGTCCCACAGGTTGAGCTTCTTCAGGTCGTGCACGAGGAACTCGTTCACCACCGTGAATTCGCCCGACAGGTTCGATTTCACGTACAGGTTCTGATAGGTCGGCTCGATGCACTGCGAGAGCCCGGTGATGTTGGCGATGGTCGCCGTGGGCGCGATCGCGAGGCAGTTCGAGTTGCGCATGCCGACCTGCTGGATGCGCTTGCGCAACGCCCCCCAGTCAAGGCTCATCGACATGTCGCACTCGACGTAGCCGCCGCGCTCTTCCTCGAGCAGCTTCAGCGTGTCGAACGGCAGGACGCCGCGGTCCCACAGCGAGCCCTTGAACGTCGAGTACGGCCCGCGCTCTTCCGCGAGATCGGTCGAAGCCCAGAACGCGGTGTAGGCGATCGATTCCATCGAGCGGTCGGCGAATTCCACCGCCGCCGGCGAGCCGTACGGGACGCGCAGCATGTGCAGGCAGTCCTGGAAGCCCATGATGCCGAGCCCCACCGGCCGGTGCTTGAAGTTGGAGTTGCGCGCCTTGTTGACGTTGTAGAAGTTGAGGTCGATCACGTTGTCGAGCATGCGCATCGCCGTGCCGACCGTGCGCTTGAGCTTCTCCATGTCCATGCGCCCGGTCGAGAGATCGAGGTGCGCCGGCATGTTGACCGAACCCAGGTTGCACACCGCGATCTCGTCCGGCCCGGTATTGAGCGTGATCTCGGTGCAGAGGTTCGAGCTGTGCACCACGCCCACGAGCTGCTGCGGGCTCCGGAGATTGGACGGGTCCTTGGACGGGTGCCACGGATGCCCGGTCTCGAACAGCATCGAGAGCATCTTGCGCCACAGCTGCATGGCGGGAAGCTTCTTGTAGAGCTTCAACTCGCCGCGCGCCGCCCTCGCCTCGTACTCGGTGTAGGCGCGCTCGAACGCCATGCCGAACCTGTCGTGCAGATCCGGCACGTCGGAAGGCGAGAACAGCGTCCACTCGCCGTTCTCCATCACGCGCTTCATGAAGAGGTCCGGCACCCAGTTGGCGGTGTTCATGTCGTGGGTGCGGCGGCGGTCGTCGCCGGTGTTCTTCCTGAGCTCCAGGAATTCCTCGATGTCGAGGTGCCAGGTCTCGAGATACGAGCACACCGCACCCTTGCGCTTGCCGCCCTGGTTGACCGCGACCGCCGTGTCGTTCACCACCTTGAGGAACGGCACCACGCCCTGGCTCTTGCCGTTGGTGCCCTTGATATAGGCGCCGAGCGCGCGCACCGGCGTCCAGTCGTTGCCGATGCCGCCCGCGTACTTCTGCAGCATGGCGTTTTCCTTGATCGCCTCGTAGATGCCGTCGAGGTCGTCGGACACGGTCGTGAGATAGCAGCTCGCGAGCTGCGAGCGGCGCGTCCCGGAATTAAAGAGCGTCGGCGTCGAGCTAATGAAATCGAAAGACGAGAGCACGTTGTAGAACTCGATCGCGCGCGCCTCGCGGCTCCCCGCCGGCTCGTTCAGCGCGAGCCCCATCGCCACCCGCATGAAGAAGATCTGGGGCAGCTCGATGCGCCGGCCGCCGATGTGCAGGAAATAGCGGTCGTAGAGGATCTGCAGCCCGAGATAGGTGAACTTGAGGTCGCGGTTGGCGTCGAGCGCCGCCCCCAGCGCCCGCAAGTCGTACTGCGCCAGGCGCTCGTCGAGCAGCTCCGCCGCGATGCCTTTCTGCACGAACTCGGGCAGGTAGCGGGCGTAGCGCGTCGCCATCCCGGCGTGGGTCACTTCCTCGCCCAAGGTCTCCAGCCGCAGCGAGTGCAGCAGCAGCCGCGCGGTGACGTAGCTGTAGCTCGGGTCCTGCTCGATCAGCGCGCGCGCCGCCAGCACCAGCGACTTGCGCACCTCGTCCATGGGCACGCCTTCGTAGAGGTCGCGCTGCATCGCCTGGAGGACCGGCTCGGGGCTCGCCTCGCGCCCGAGGCCCTGGCAGGCGCTTTCCACCAGCGCCGTGATTTTCGGCAGATCGAGCGGCCTGGCGGTCCCGCCTTCCATCACGTTGAGCGCGTGCTGGGCGGGCCGCGCCGCCTGGCTCTGGGCTTCCCGCTGCTTCGCGCGCTCCTTGGACCGCTCGTCGCGGTAGAGCACGTAGGCGCGGGCGACGTTGTGCTCGCCGGCGCGCATGAGGGCAAGCTCCACCTGGTCCTGGATGTCCTCGATGTGAAAGGTGCCGCCGGAGGGCTGGCGGCGCATGAGCGCGTTCACCACCGCCTCGGTCAGCGTGGCGACCTGCTCGCGCACGCGCGCTGAGGCCGCGCCCTGCCCGCCGTTCACCGCGATGAACGCCTTGGTCATCGCGATCGCGATCTTGGAGGGCTCGAACACCACCACGCTGCCATTGCGCCGGATCACCTTGTACTGCGCGTAGCGCGACTCCGGGGCCGGGCTGCCCTCGGGAATGGCGATACCGTGAGCGGAAGCGGAATGGATCGTGCCGGTGGCGAGCTGCATAAATGTGACTCCTTGAATTTCTAGCTCTTATTGGAACCGCAGGGGTGCTACCCCGTCCCTTTAAACCACAAGATATTGTGGTCAAAACCTGCCTCGTAACCAATTCTAGTAGCCACATTTTGGTAACGTCAATAGCTTTCGGAACTATTTTTTGGCGTGCTCAAACGGTGTGCAGCGGGGCGCGCCAACGCCCGGAAAACGCGTGATTTATTGCTGTGGCGTCCGCGCCACGAGCGCGCGAAAGCGCGGCCAGTCGAAGTGCGGCCCGGGGTCGGTCTTGCGCCCCGGCGCGACATCGCGATGGCCGACGATGTCGGCGATGGGATAGCGCCCCTTGAGCACGCGGGTGAGCGCCGCCAGAGCGTCATATTGAGGAATCTCGAACGGCGCCTCGTCGCACCCTTCCAGCTCGATGCCGATCGAGTAGTCGTTGCAGCGGCTGCGCCCGCGCCAGCTCGAGGCCCCGGCGTGCCAGGCGCGCCGGGCGCAGGGCACGAACTGGATCGGCTCGCCGTCGCGCCGGAGGAGAAAGTGCGCGGAGACCCGCACTCCGGCGAGGCTCGCGTAATAAGGGTGCGCGCCGGAATCGAGGCGGTTGGTGAAAAGCTCGACGATGCCCGGTCCGCCGAATGCGCCGGGCGGCAGGCTGATCGCGTGGACGACGATCAGCTCGATCGCGGCGTCCGGGGGCCGCGCATCGCAGTTGGGCGAGGGGACGTAGCGGACGCCCTCGACCAGCCCTTCTTCATTGAGATGGAATGCGCGCGGTGCCGGCGGCGGATCAGCCTTTCGACTCGAGCTCATCGTTGATGCCGAGCCGTTCCATGCGGTAGCGCAGCGCCCGGAACGTGATGCCGAGGAGCTTCGCCGCCGCCGTGCGGTTGTAATGCGTCTGCGCGAGCGCATCGAGGATGGCGTTCTTCTCCACGAGATCGAGGCGCTCCTGCAGCGGCAGCCCCGAGACGTCGGGCGCCACCGCCCTCCCCGCCTCCGTCGAGACGAGCTGCAGGTCGCCGCGGTCGATCTCGGCGCCGGTGGTGAGAGCCAGCGCGCGCTCGAGCACGTTCTCCAGCTCGCGCACGTTGCCGGGGAAATCGTAGGTCTGCAGCTCCTGCAGCGCCGCGGCCGTGAGCCGGGGCGGCTCCTTCTCGCCCGCCTGCCGGCGCACGATCGCGTCGGCGAGCGCCGGAATGTCCTCGCGCATCTCGCGCAGGCTCGGCATGCGCAGCTCGATCACGTTCAGGCGGTAATAGAGGTCCTGCCGGAAAGCGCCGCTCTTCACCTCTTCGCCGAGGCTGCGGTGGGTGGCGCTGATGATGCGCACGTCCACCTGCTCCTCGTTGGTGGCGCCTACCTTGCGCACCTTCTTCTCCTGGATCGCGCGCAGCAGCTTGACCTGCATCTGCAGCGGCAGGTCCGCGACCTCATCAAGAAAGAGCGTGCCGCCGTTCGCCGCCTGGAAAAATCCGTCGCGGTCGGCCGCAGCGCCGGTGAACGCCCCTTTGCGGTAGCCGAAAAACTCCGACTCCATCAGGTTCTCCGGGATCGCGCCGCAGTTGACCGCGATGAACGCGCCTTCCTGGCGCGAGCCCTTGAGATGGATCAGCCGCGCCGCCAGCTCCTTGCCGCTGCCCGACTCGCCGGTCACGTGGATCGGCGCCTGCGTGCGCGCCAGGCGATCGATCATCTGCCGCGTGGACTGCATGAGCGCCGATTCGCCGATCAGCCGCGGGTAGTTGGGCGGCAGCTCCGGGTTGTCGTTGATACGCTTGCCCTGTCCCGGCTGCGGGAGCTTGAGCGCCGAGCGCACCAGCGTCCGGAGCTGGTTGAGCGAAACCGGTTTCGCGAGGTAATCGAATGCGCCGGCCTTGAGCGCCGCCACCGCGTTCTCGGTGCTGCCGTGCGCGGTGATGACGGCGACCGGCACGCTCGGGTAGTGCTTCGCCACGTGATCGAGCACGCCCAGTCCGTCGCCGTCGGGGAGCCGCATGTCGGTGAGGCAAAGGTCGTAACTGTTCGCTTCGAGGAGCGCGAAGGCCTCGCCGGTGCTGGCCGCGCAATGCGTCTCGAGCCCCATGCGGCTCAAGGTCATGCTCAGCAGCTCTCTGATGTCGGCTTCGTCGTCTACGACCAGTACTTGGTTCTTCATGCTAGAGACGTCCTACCTCTTCCCCGGTTCTGCAATTCACGGTGAACTGCGCGCCGCTCTCGGTCTCGACGTATTCGAGGGTCGCACCGTTCGCTTCGCACACTTCGCGCGCGATGTAGAGGCCGAGCCCGCTGCCACCGGGTGAAGCGGTGCAGAACGGCTCGAAGAGCTGACTGCGCAGTTCCGGCGCGACGCCCGGCCCATCGTCGATCACGTCCAATTTTACAGTAAGGCCGTCGAGATCCACCGCGATGCGTATGCTCGCCTCCTGGCGCCGGCAGTAGCGCAGGGCGTTGCGGCACAGGTTCCACATCACCTGGTCGAGATGGCTGCGGTCGAACAGCACGCGCGGATTGGCCTTCAGCTCGATCGCGAAGAACTCGGGGCGAATCTTCTCGATCTCGCAGAACTGCTCGACGAAGGTCTGCACGAAGTCCGCCACCCAGAAGCATTCGCGCTGCGCCCGGCTGCCGTAATCGAGCTGCAGCACGTCGTTCACCATGCGGTCGAGGCGCCGGCTGTTGTCGTGAATGATGCTGAGCAGCCGCCTGGTGGTGTCGGTGACAGCCGGCTCCTCCTGCATGAGTTCCGCCGCGTGGCTGATCGAGCCGAGTGGGTTTCGCACCTCGTGGGCGATATTGGCGGCGAGGCGGCCGAGCGCCGCGAGCTTCATCTGGCGCGCCTGCGCCTGCACGCGCGACAGGTCCTCCAGGAAGATCACCGCGCCCACCTGGCGCGTGCGCCCGATCGGCACGAAGCGCGCGTTGACGGCATTGTTCAGGATCGGCCCGGAGTTGGCGTCGACCGCGCCGCTGCCGCCGCGCCAGCGCTCGTAGGTCGCAGCGAGCGCCGGCGCGTAGTCCCAGAGCTGCATGCCGTATTCCTGGCTGAGCGGCCCGAGCAGCCGTTCGGCGCGCGCGTTGATCTGCCGGATCGCGCCGCCGGCATCGACCACCAGCACCCCGTCCTGCATGTCCTGGATCACGAGCTGGTTCACCTGGGCGAGATTGGCGAGGTCCACCTCGCGCTGGGCTGCCAGACGCTCGCTCGCCGCGGCATACTGCGCGAGCGCGTGCGCAAGCCACGCCGTCGCGAAGTAGCCGACCGACATCAGCCCGGCCTGCACGTAGAGCGCGACGTTCTCCTCGAAGCGCAGCACGGAATAGGTGTGCTCCAGCAGCACCGCGATGCTGGCGAGCGCGGCGTGGAACAGCGCCAGCCGCCCGCGGCTGATCAGCCCCACCGCCGCGAGCGTGGCGAGGAGCAGCAGGCCGAGCCCGCTCGAAATCCCGCCGCTCGCGTGCATGAGCACCACGATGAACAGGATGTCGGCGAACGCCTGTATGGTGATCTGCAGGTTGAACCGCCACCGGAGCCGCACCAGCCCGAAGCACAGGACGCTGAAAACGACGTAGAGCGCGGCGGTGACCCCGAACAGCGTCACATTGCGCGAGGCGAACTGCAGCGAATTGCCCCAGATGGCGACGATGGCGAGCAGGAATACCGCGACAAACAGGCGGTAACCGTTGAACGCCTGCATCGACCGCCGGAATGGCTTCGACTGCACCGCGGGATCGACCGCTTCGAACGCCCACGGCGCTGCTTGATCGGCGTTGGCGACGGACATCGATCAGTCCGACTTCAAATGCTGGCGCTGGTGGTCGGCGCTGCAGTAGAAATCGCCGCGCGTGGTGAGGCTCTCGCTGCGCGGGAGGTGCACGCCACAGTGGCTGCAGCGCACCATGTCTTCGCCCGTCACCTGCGGTGGCGTATCGCGCCGGTCAACGCGCTTGCGGTAGACCCTGACGATCCACCAGACCAGCGCGATGACCAGTACCAGAACGAGAATCTTCGACAACCGTGCGGCGGCCCGTTACGAAACCGGGCTAGTGTGCCGCAAAGCGCGGCCTCCCGTCGAGTGCATGGTTCACGCCGGCGTGCGCACGGCGCGTCGCTCGCGAATGAAAACGCTCGTCATACCGGCGAAGCCTGCCCCGGCATGTATCAGGCCGGGGGCCGGCATCCAGAGGAAAGGGTAAACGTGTTGCCTATGTGATCGGAATGGATCCGCGGGAAGGGAAGTGGTCGGGGTGAGAGGATTCGAACCTCCGACTCCTGCGTCCCGAATCCTAAGCGTCCGATACACGTCTACACAAATCAGGAGCTTACTGTCCTATCCGCTCACGCAATAGGTCAGAAAATGACTGCGAAAGCCTTAAATTGATTCTGACTTGTCACAAAATGGTCACGCTGACGTTAACGCCGTTATCCACGGCTCGCGCCGCGCCTCTTGGCCACGTCCTATGAGGCGTAAGAGACAAGAGGCGCGGGGTTTCGTGAGCGGTGGATAACGGATAGCGTGGTATACTCCATAAGTCTACTGCGCGAGGTCAAGGATGAAGAAAGAGCTTATTACGGATGAGCAGTGGCTTGCGCTAAAACCGAAGTTCGAGAAGTCAGTTAAGGAGTATCAGGGTAACGCAGCGGTTCTCGAAAATGCGTGGGGTGCGCTCCTAGTAGGAACGCAGATGGGGTGGAAGGTCGCTTTCATCATGCACAACCAAGCCACCATAAAGAACTACGAGAGAATCACTGGGGTGAGGTTTCGCGATGTCTGTGATCCAGAAACGCACTTGTCCAAGAAATCGCTCGGATATGCAATCGCCAAGGGGCTGAGCAGCATATGGAAGGCGATACGCGGCGAGGAGGCCATTCGTGACCGGATGCAATTTGCCGCTAAGTAGACGTTGACAATCTACGGCAGCCCTTCTATAGTAGACGTAAGGAATCTACTTAGGAGGGCGTGTGTTTTCTGGGTCAGTAAGCGGGCAGGACGAGAGCGCGGCGGGAGCGCAGCCGCGTAGCGGCGCGCCCGCCGCGCCGGCGCCGGAGTCCCGTTTAGTAATACGGGACGAAAGGGAACAGGGGGAAGAATCCCTTGCATCCGATGAAAGTCCGTCGCAGATCGACAAGGACTATGAGTCGGAAATCTATCGCGTAGAGAGTCGGGGAGGGCGCGGCGTAATCGTCGCTTACCCGGTGCCGCTCGCCGCGGCAAATCCTTATTGCGCACTCATCGACTGGTGTGCGTTCACCGTCAGACCATCACAGTTCAAGACCCATCATTGGGTCATGCGCGAACTCGCGCGGCTGTTCGGCTTCGACAAGATTACGCCCAGGGCGACGGGCCTTTACGGCTACAAGCACAGCGCAATCATCGAGGAAGGTGGGCTGATCGCTTGGGGCGGCAAGAACCAACGAAATACCGTCTACGTGAGCCTCAACGGGCAAGGATGCGCGCGTGTCTCGGACTGGTCACAGTTGCGGGCATGGTGCGAATGCCACGGCGCGAAGCTAACCCGGGTTGATCTGGCGCATGATGATTTCGAAGGAAAGACCGTTACGATAGAACGAGCCAAAGCATGGTATGACGCGGGCGGCTTCAATGCTGGCGGTCGGAAGCCCGAAACCAAGACGGCGGGTGATTGGTGGGGTGGCAAGAAGGGACGCACGGTCTACATCGGAGACCGTGCTTACGGTAAGGTCGCGCGCTTCTATGAAAAGGGCAAGCAGCAGGGAGACCCGGAAAGTCCGTGGACCCGAGTTGAGGTCGAGTGGCACAACAAAGACCGCAAGCTGCCGCTGGATATGCTCACGAGACCGGCAGCATACCTAGCTGGCGCGTATCCCTGTTTGCGTTTCTTGTCGGCGGAGCAATGCAAGCTCAAAACCATACGTAAAGCCGCCAGGACTTCACTCAAAAAAGCGGTGGAGGTTGTGCGTAATCAGTACGGCAAGCTTTTTCACGTGATGATGCAAGTGCACGGGGGCGACGCGGCGGCGGTGGTAAAGGCTCTCGCTCGCCCGGGTGTTCCTGCGCGATTGGAGCCGTATAGCTATCACTTGCGAACAGATCCGGCGCTGGTCTATTCACTCGATGCAGGGGATGAAAGCGATGCTGCTGTGGTCGCTTAAGGAAGTTGCTTCCGCGTTAGGTGTATCCGTTCGCACGGTGGCGCGTATGGTCGCGCGTGGTGAGTTGCCGCTTATCAAACTTGGAAGGCTCGTTAAGGTGCCCGTGTCAGCCGTGCATGAGTTCGTCAATCAAACCGTTGTCGATGTGCAAAGGGAGAAGGAGGAGCAATGCCGTTTAAACGTAAAGATTCGCCGTATTGGTGGGCATGGCGCAAGTATCCGGACGGACGGAGGCAGCGAGAGTCTACCGGCACGATTAGCCGCGCAGAGGCGGAGGCGATTGAGGCAAAGTGGAAAGTAGAAGCTCATCGCGCAAAGCACTGGGGCGAACAGCCGTCCTATGCTTATGAGGACATGATGGACGCTTACCTGGAGGCTACAAAGGACAGTAAGCGGAGTGCATGGCGCGACGAGTATAGCGCGACACATCTCGGCGAATTTTTCAGCGGCAGAGTGTTGAACGATCTTAAGAGGAGCGACGTACGCGGCTACATCGACTTTCGAAAAGCTAAGGGAGCGCTTCTCCCCAAGCGCAAAGCGGAGACAGAACGGCGTAGCAGGCAGGTGAGCCCGTCAACGATTAACCGCGAGCTCGACCTGCTGTCCGCAGCGATCAATTACGCACGGGTGGAATGGGAATGGGATATTCCGAATCCGACCCTTGGCATATCGCTTCCTGAACCGGAAGGCAGATTGCGCTATCTATCGAAAGAGGAATATGCGGCGTTGCTGAATTCGGCGAGGGCATCCAAGAAAGCCCCACACCTCGCGGACTTCATCAGGCTAGCGGTTCATACCGGTATGCGTGAACAGGAAATGCTAGGCATGGCGGTAGAGCGGATAGACCTACGACAAAAGCTCCTTAAACTAGAGGGGAAAGATACCAAGGGGAAGCGGCGTCGTTATGTGCCGATGAACGAGCAGGCGCGGCAGGCGGTGCTAAATCGGCTGCGGTTTAGAGCCGAGCATTGCCCAGATTCGCCTTGGTTGTTCTGCCACAAGGATGGAGAGCGCATCCAATCCGTGCAAACGAGCTTCGAGCGCGCCCGAGATGTCGCCGGTATTCAGGGGTTCCGAATCCACGATCTGCGGCATACGTGCGCATCGTGGTTGGTAATGGAGGGCGTGAGCCTCTATTTCGTTAAGGCGCTGCTCGGACACTCAAGCATAGAGACGACGGAACGGTATGCACACCTAGCGCCGGAAAACGTCAGGCAAGCAGTATCCGTTTTGGATGGTTTGTCACGAATTGGTCACGTCGCAGGTGACAGCAATGCAAGCGTGGCGGCGTAACTCTTTGATGTGGATGGTCGGGGTGAGAGGATTCGAACCTCCGACTCCTGCGTCCCGAACGCAGTACTCTACCAGGCTGAGCTACACCCCGACGTGTGACGCAGCGAAAAAGGGTGCAGAGTATAGCAGCAGCAGCGATGTGCCTCAACGTGCGCGCATTCGTCATTCCGGACAATGCTCCGGAATCCAGGCGCCTTTCTGGATCCCAGCCTTCGCTGGGATGACGAGCGTTACGTCGCTGGGATGACGAGCGTTACGTCGCCGGAATGACGAGTGTCGGTCGCAATGACGAGCGAAGGGCGTCGCTCGGATGACGATCACGCGCAGGCAAACGATATCGACGCGAAGCGCACGAGTGAACGAAAAAATCCGTCGAGCCATGCGCGCTTCTCACCGATAGTACAAACCTCCTGTAGCGATGCAGCGACTTGGCATGCGCGCTGTCGTTCGTCATCATTGCGGATAACGAGAAGGCGTATGACGGGTGAAGAAGAGCGCCTGGCGAAGCTCAGCGCGAGGGTCAGCCACGAGGCCTGTGCAACTGAAGCGGATGAGCCACCATCCGAAGTTCGGCGAACTGCTCACGCACCTTGAAGCGATCGACGGACGATAGGAGATGCGGACCTGCAGTCGGCGCTAAAACTGCTCGACAGCGTGGAAGACCAGAGTTAGCGTGGCGCGAAACCGCCGGGCCTGTCTCTACCGCCCCGCGCCGGAGTCGACGAGCTGCTCGATGAGCTGAATCTGCCGCGGCAGGCAGATCGTCCTCAGGTCGTAGCGCGCGATCGCGCCCTCACGCGCAGCGGATCGCAGCGGCGCGAAATGCGCCGGCCGCGCGAGCGCGTCCACCACTGTCTCTGCCAGCGCCGCGGCGTCGAAAAAATCCACCAGCAGTCCGTTCTTCCCGTGCTCGATCACTTCCGCGACCGGCGGCGTGCCGCTCCCCACCACGAGACAGCCCGCGCTCATCGCCTCGATGCAGCTCCACCCGAGCACGAAAGGATAGGTGAGATAGACGTGGCAGCGCGAGACCTGCAGCACCGTGAGGAAGCTCGCGTAGGGAATCCGCCCGAGGAAGAACACCCGCCCGAGGTCCAGCCGGTCCCTCACCTCATCCAGGAAGATCTGCTTCCACGTCTTCCCTGCGGGCGCCGCCCCGCCGTACGACACCTCGTCGCCGCCCACGATCAGCACGCGCGCGTTCGGCCGCCGGCGCAGGATCTCCGGCAGCGCCCGCATGAACACGTGATAGCCGCGGTAGGGCTCGAGATTGCGGTTGACGAAGGTCAGCACCTCGTCGCCCGCGCGGAGCGTCTGCCCGTCCAGCGTAACCGCCGCATCGGCATCCGGCCGCACCGTGGCGGTGTCGATGCCGTCGAAGATCACGCTGATGCGATCGTGATACGTGCGCGGCAGCGTGCTCATCTGGAACTGCGTCGGGCACACGCCCCAGTCCATCGCTTCGAGCGCGAGCAGGATGTGGGCGTTCTTCGCGCGCAGCCGCGCCACCCGCGCCGTATCCTCGCGGTAGAACTCGGGGTCGAAGTCGTAGTCGAGGCCGCGCGCCGCATAGTAGAACTCGAGCAGCGCGAGCAGCCGCGCCTGCGGCCACACGTCCTTCAGAAAGAGGCTCTCGCCCCAGCCCGGATTGGCGACGATCGCATCGGGCGCAAAGCCCTGCTCCTTGAGTTTCAGCGCCTCCGCCGCGCACGCCTCCCCGCGTATCACCTTGGTCTCGAATTCCGCGGCCCACGGATGGATCTCGCGGCTGGTGCCCCGCGTGGGCCTGTAGCGGTGCAGCTCGATCTCCGGCAGTCCCGGCCCGTCGATCGCCATCGCCTTCACCGCATGTCCCTTCGCCGCGAGGGCCGGCGCGAGGTGCTTGAACTGCCCGGGAAAATTCTGGTGTACGAAAAGAACCTTCAACGGCGGCTCATTCCAACGCGCTTCATTCCGAGCTCGTCATTCCGGACAATGCGCCGGAATCCAGGCGCTTTTCTGGATCCCAGCCTGCGCCGGGATGACGATGACGAGTGCATCGCTCAAGCGGAATCAGCATCGCCATCCGTAAAGCGCACGGCGACGCCCACCTTGTCCTCGCGGTGCTCGACCCGCACGATCCGCCCCTGGCAGCGGAACATCACCTTGCCCCACGGCGTAACGAGGTCGAGCGCCATGCTGACCGGGCTGCCGAGCGCATAGCCGGCCTCGGTCTCGAGGAAGATGCCGGAGGCGCTCACGTCCCGCGACAGCGCGGGCAGTCCCTCGACCGCCACGGGCAGCGCCGCCCTCACCCGGTTCCCTCTGCGCTTGTCCTTCCTCTTCTGTTTCATTTACGCTCGCCCGCGCTTCGCAAGTGAGAAATATTCACGCTTTTGGCGCAATAGAATACACCGGGCGCCGCCCCGAAAACCGTTTATCATTCCGCCTCTTCCGCTCGTCGCTTCGCCCGCGCGCAGCGGCGCGAAGTATGTGAAGTTCTTCCTCCTGCTGCGCGCGAAAAACGCGTAGTGTAAGAGCCGCGTAGCAGTGAAAAACTGGAACAGTGAGGACAAAGATGCAGGCTCTCGCTCTCACGGGAGAGGAAAAAAGGCGCGGACTGGAGCGCAGGCGGCGGGCCGATCCGTCGTACCGCGGTCCGGAACGCAGGCGGGGAAACGACCGGCGCGCCGCCAGCGGCGGGCGTTCGAGCCAGCGCACGGCGCTGCAGGGGGGTAACTCGACGCACGCTGGGGCGGCGCGCCAACCGGTTGCACATCGGCTCGGGCCCATCACCGGCAACACCTGCCTGAGCCCGCTCGTGGTCATCATGCGCATCGCGAGCGAGTTCGCCTACATCGACGCCGACGAGGCAGTCGGATGCGAGCGCGTGGAAGAGGTGATCCACGAGATGGAAAGGCGCAACCGCCGCGCGCGCGACCCGCTCCTCGTCGAGCGCATCGAGCAGCTCGGGAGGGTCAAAGACCGCGCGGTGCACGTGTGCTTCGGCGACAACCCTGGCTGCGACAAGAGCTATCTGTGCGCGGTCGTCATTCCCGGCGAGCCGATGATCTTCGAATATGAGTCGGCCGAGCACGAGGAATCGGTGCAGTCGCTGCTCGAGCGCTGCGCGAAGATCCTGGGCTACGGCGTCGGCAAGGCGATTGCCGGCGACCTCACGGCGAACTTCCTGCCGGCCCCGCCCCCGCGGCGGCGCTGAAAAAGGGTACAGGCCGGACCCACATATTGTGGAAGCCCCGGGCGTGCGATATATTTTCGTCGCCGATAAACACAAGAGGGGGCTTTCATGGAACAGCAGCCGCGATCCAGCCACGAACGCAGAACCAGACACGAGCGCCGGGTGTTCGCCGACCCCTGGTACAAGGGCCCGGAGCGCAGGCGCGCGTCCGACCGGCGCGAGGGGGACCGCAGGACGCAGCAGCAGCAACAGAACTAGACTTCCACCACCTCGTAACCCAGCGCGGCGGCGCAGCGCTCGATGAGCGGCGCCGCTTTCTCTCTGTCTTCCCCGGTCAGCGGATCGACGAAGATCGGCTGCGTCGGCACGACAAACATGCTGAGGAGCGTGGCGTCGTCACCCACCTCGTCGCCAAAGTGCACGTAGAGCGCCGCGTCCTGTAACTGGTCCAGCCGGTCGAGATCGGCGTCGCACTCCTCGGTGCGCCCGTCCGCCGCGACGAACGCGAGCTGGCTCATCCACTCCTGTATTTTCTCGCGCGCGCCTTCCTCGCTCGTCTCGACATACGCGAACGCTAACTTCATCCGCCCGATGACTTCGGTCGGATAGAGGTAGCGCTCGCCTACGCGTGGAGCCAAAGCTGCGGTCATGGCCGTCGCTCCTTAAGTTGCGTTCCCCGCTCTGCCGCAGGGAAAAAACCCGCCGGGGTTGCCGGCGGGTTTTCTCTCTAGGCCGGTCGAGCTTGTGGCTCCCCGTGACCCGAAACTCCCTGATGATCGCCTGTATCTCTCTTACGCGACGATCTGATTGTTGTTGAGCAGATCTTGCAGTGTCGTGTTCGTCACACCTTGCAGCGTCACGATTTGTTGCGCGGTAGCTGGACCGGCGCCGTCGGCATCCACGCTCACGAGCGTGTTGCCGCCCGACTCCACCACTGAAACGAAGTTCTGCAGCGTCGCCGCATCACCCGCGTAGCCCGAGTCGGTCAGCAAATCGCTGATATCGAGCACGTCTCCGCCCGCCGATGCATCGCCAACGGCGAAGTCGGTGATGGTGTCCGACTCGACACCATCGCTGCCCAGAAACGCGAACGTATCGCTGCCCGCGCCGCCAGTCAGCACGTCGGCGCCCGCACCGCCGACCAACATATCGTTGCCCACGCCGCCTACGAGTATGTCGTCTCCGGTGGTTCCCCCCATCGTCTGATCGGCCGAGCCGATTTCCGCTTCGAATCCGACCTCCACCATCGTGCCGCTGGTGCCGTCGACATACTGGAACGTCCCCTGCGAGATGAGTTCCTGACCGTTGACTTCGCCCGAAGCAGCAGTGGCACTAAGACTAATGCTGACGATGCCGTGGTCTGCCAGCAAGCTGAGTTCGTCTGCTTCACTGATACCGTTGTGGTTGAGGTCCTGCCAGACCAGCAAGCGGGAGAAGTCCGCGTCCGCGGCATCCATCACGCCGTCGCCGTTAGCGTCGAGCGATGCCAGCGCCGCAAAGCTGGAAGGATGGCCGTCGGGGAACCACGGCGAGAAAATCTCGCTGCCGTTGTCGATGGTGCCGGAACCATTCACATCTAGCGCGAGGATTCCGTCTTCGCCTGTCGTCCACGCCACTTGGTCGAGCACA